>NZ_DFPI01000010.1:32633-34564 GCF_002377215.1 Sphingobacterium sp. UBA3519 | reverse complement strand
GTTCGAGTCCCGTCCAGACCGCCAAAAATTATTAAAAACAATCCTTAAGATTTTAGGTCTGGTAGTTCAGCTGGTTAGAATACATGCCTGTCACGCATGGGGTCGCGGGTTCGAGTCCCGTCCAGACCGCTAAAATTTTAAAAACACATTGTTGGTCTGGTAGTTCAGCTGGTTAGAATACATGCCTGTCACGCATGGGGTCGCGGGTTCGAGTCCCGTCCAGACCGCCAACAAGAAAAGCATCATTTAATTATAAATGATGCTTTTTTTTTGCCTTAACAATACAACAACTATTATTTTTTCAATTCGTACTGAAGTGCTCCAGAAGGGCAATGCTTGATCTGTTCAATCAATTCCGCTGTACTGGCATTTTGGGCTGTGATCCAAGGCCTATCTTTCGGATGATACACATTTGGGAGACTCTTCACGCAAACCGCAGCATGTGCACAGCGTTCAGGTATCCAAAGAACGGTTATCTCTCCATTTGGATGTGGATATCTAACTATTTTTTCCATAATTCCATCTCTCTTTAGCAATTTATATTTTAAGAACTAATAACGATAAGAACAATTTTGTTTTAAGAATTGGCTTTTCGCTTTTTAATCATACTGCTCACCCGGTAGATCATAAAAATACCGATGATAGAGAGCAGAATCACACTCATCCCCAATGTAGGATAATGTTCCAAGGGGCTTTCTTTTGTTTCTTGAACAATGATTACACCTGCTAGCGAAGCTGCCACACCTCCTGCCAGCTGCTGCAACGATGAACTGATACTCATAAATGCACCCCGATCTTTCATCTCCGGAACAGCCGTGATCAAAGCGGAAGAAGGCGTCATCCGACTTAAAATGCCCGCCATCATTAAAATGTTTAAGATAACAACAATATAAAATGGAGTAACACCTAGGTTCGTGTAGATAAATACGACAACCATGAGCCAAAGGGAAGCGAACGCGAAAATCTTAAACTTATCGTAACGGTCGCTCAATTTCCCGACGATAGGCATAATAATCAATGAAGCGATACCCGAAATCATAAACAACATCGGCAACTGCTCGTGGCTAACTTTGAGGTTATTGACTGCAAAAGCACTTCCAAAAGGCATCATCATATAACCTCCAATGGATAGCAAGGCTGTTGCAGCAAAGCCGATACGATATTCTCGCTGTGAAAAAGTCAGCCAAAGGTGCTTTAACGCAGATTGATGTTTCTGAAGACCGATATGTGCTGTTATCGGAATGAGTTTAATTGCAATGATAATGACAATAATTAAAGCCATCACGGCAATCCATAAAAAGGCACTATGCCAGCCCCAATTGTTTGCGATATACAGACCTATCGGAATGCCTAGGACCTGGCTGGCGCCAAAGCCCATCTGTACAAAGCCCATCACACGTCCACGTTGCTGAAGCGTAAAGATATCGGTGATAATAGCCATGGAGATCGAACCAATGACCCCTCCAAAGAGGCCTGTGATAATTCGAGCAGCGACCAAAGTCCAATAATCGTTGGCAAAACTACAGCAGAAAGTTCCGATAATAAAGCCAGAATAGAAAAAAAGCAGCAGCTTCTTTCGATCAAAACGATCGGCAAAACCCGCGGTAAGCAGCCCCGAAGCACCCGCGCTAAAAGCATAGGCCGAAACCGCAATGCCAAATTGAGCTGGTTTGAGATCGATGGCTTTCATCAGGATATCCCCCATCGGTGACATCACCATAAAATCAAGCACGACCGTAAATTGTGTCATGGCCAATAAAAAGACCACCAGTTTTTGGTATGCCGTAAAAGGCGCATTATCAAGTTTATTTATTTCCATACTGTCCGGTTTGCCTCGGTTTAAACTGGCCTAAAAATACAGAAGTGCGCGAACATTATATGTAATAAGTTTGCAAAATTATCGCCCGAGACCTTACCTTACCTTACCTTAC
>NZ_DFPI01000010.1:0-32575 GCF_002377215.1 Sphingobacterium sp. UBA3519 | reverse complement strand
ACCTTACCTTACCTTACCTTACGTAAAACGAAACGATCGCACTATTTAATCTTATCCTAGGTCGCCAACAAAAAAGCCAGCACCTGTTTGACAGGTGCTGGCTCAATATGCGATTTAAAGCAAATTATTCAGCGATAACAGCAAATTCAGCTCCGGAAGCATAATCATCACCACGTTGGGAGTTAAGTCCTGTAAAGCGGATATAACGTCCTTTCACAGGCTTTTCGAATCGAACAGTTTTTAATTTTTTATTCCGTTCAAAAGATCCGGACATCACATCTTCCCAGTTCTTCCCATCTTTACTCACCTGGATCTTATAATCCTTGATATCACCATTCGGTCCATCCTGTCTTGGTAGAAAAGTGAAGCCCTTAATTGTTTTGCTACTTCCAGCATCAAAATCAACCCAATGTGGATACTGTGCTACGGTAACCGAATACATCGTGTGCCAAATCGAGGAAGGATCTCCATCCAATAGGTTCTTGGCATCCCCTTCACCAGTCTCCTGACTTGAAGCAAAAACAACCTCCATTGGAATGGTTTCGATTTTAGTGTATTGTTGTGTTACCTTCAATTTTTCATTTTGTTGATACCAAGCCGTTACTGTACCACCGGCGCGTAAGTCAAAAGGCGCTTTATAAACACTTGCCTTTGCATTGTTCAAACTGTATAATACGGTCTCATTTTTATTTCCCGATTGAATAGAAACTTCTCCATTTGAACTTCTTGCCAACGAAATGGGCGCGTCACCGGCAGTCGCTACCTGAGCCTTTGCTATCATATCATTGTTCTGAATCGGACGGATAATGAAACCGATAGCCGTTGGTACTGCTTTCACACGGTCCTTTTCTAACGGTGGCCCTTGTCCACAGCTATTACCACCAAGTCCTGTTACAGCTGCATCAAGATGCACGTGTACGCCCGAACTTTTTGGTAATTGATAAGGGTGCGGTGCAAAGGTCAACTCAAGCTCACTATAGTCCAAAGCGGATGTTGATAAATGCTCTTTCGCAATAAAAACAACTCCCTGTCCAGCATTATTTGTCAATGCTGTCCAACGCACATCCTCATTGTTACTCATATTTTGCGGATTAGGCCATGGCACAAACTGATCTTTTACAGTGCTTTTGTGCAATTCAATAAATTGTGCTGTCTTCCGATCAGCATAATTATTGATCGGTCCACGTCCATAATAACTATAATTGCCATACTCTGTCGGTAATTGCAAAGCATATCCCAATCGAGCTAATACAACACTTGCATTATTGGATGTAATACTCGACGACAATTCAATAGAGCCATCCTTATAAATTGTCCAGATCTGATTGCTTGTAAATTTAAAATCATCTTTGCCAAAAGGCTTATCCGTATGCTCTTTAAGCGTGTAGGTTCCCGAAGTTCCCCCCAACAAAGACGCGCCATATGGAGCTTGCGATTCAACCGTAAACGCCAATACAACTGTTCCATCTTTCTTGGTATAACTGTTTGAAGACAAAACCTTATGTTTAAGGTTATGTAATCCTTTTTCAAACCATTGTTGGTAAGCCCAGTTGTCATTGTCAACCGGAGCACGTAGTGCATCCAATTTTGGGCCTTCGCCATCGCGGATAACTTGTTTACCGGCATATGTTAGATTATATATCGAGCCTGTTTTATTGTCAAACTTCGCGATAAACTGATCTCCTTTCACCACCTGCAAATCACCTTCTTTGGAAAGCGACGGAGCCCCTCCTTGTGCAACAGCGGAAATCAACGGTTTATTTTCAGCCGCTTTGACAAACAGTTGTTCCTCCATTTGAACAAAACCTTTGGCCGCCCAAGGTCGATCTGTATTGAGAATAAACTGTACTTTTACAAAATACTCCGATCCCGCATCTAACTGCGCATAATTTATCGGCAATATAAGCTGCTTGCGTTGGCGCGCTGTCGGCAAATCAGCGGCACTGATTGTACCTGCACTATTTTTTACTTCTACCCCATCCTTATATAGCGACCATTGAACCTGATAATCGGATAGATCTTTAAAATAATTTTTATTGAAAAGCTCAATTTTCCCCTGTTGAATATCAACAGCCTTTACGCCCGCATTTTGGTACACTTTCTTGACCTCAAAATACTGTGGTTTAGGTTTCATATCGGCAAAGATCAACCCATTATTGACAAAGGTTCCATCATTGGGTTTGTCTCCAAAGTCGCCGCCATAAGCGAGAAAGCGTTCGCCGGTCTTCTTATCGTAATAATACATAGCCTGATCAATCCAATCCCAAATGGCACCGCCCATAAAGAAGTTGGTCGATTCGATGGCTTCCCAATAATCAATTAGGTTACCAACGGCATTACCCATGGAATGTGAATACTCCGAGATATGAAATGGATATTTCAATTTGTAAGTGCCTTTTACAGCTCCTCTTACCCAGTCTATTGAGGGGTATTGATTGGAGCCCATATCAACGATTGTATTGTTACGCTCGTATTGAACAGGTCTTGACGTATCGATTTTCTTGATAGCCTGATAGGCGGCCACGAAATTATCACCTGGACCGGCTTCATTTCCTAAAGACCAGATAACCACTGCCGGATGGTTGATGGTCGAATGCACCATCTCGATATTACGGGCTACATGGGCATTTTTCCATTCAGGAACATGAGAAAGAGACTCTTTGCCATAATAATATTCATGGCTTTCGATATTGGCCTCATCCTCGAGATAAATTCCATATTTATCGCATAAATAATACCAATAAGCAGGTTCTGGATAATGCGAATTCCGGACATGGTTGATATTCGCCCGTTTCATTAATTTCACCTCAGCTTCCATCTGTTCTCTGGTCACTACTTTGCCATGTTCAGGATTGGTTTCATGACGGTTGACGCCTTTCAGTTTCACCGTCTTACCATTGACATAATAATAACGTCCGGACAAGCCAAATTCATCATCCGCAGCCTTGGTATCTTTAATCTCAACCTTTCTAAATCCAACATAGGTAGAAATAGTCTCAACCGTTTTGTTCTTTTTATCCTTCAATTCAGCCACCAAAGTATACCGATAAGGTAATTCGGCAGACCATTTATCCGGATTTTTGACGTTCAACGTTGCGGCGACGCTATTAGAAACTTGACCATCCAGGGCTGGCACAGCTGATGAAGCTTCTGTCTGATCAACAAGGGTATTCTCGTCACTGTATAGCTTATTTTTATAAAGTGAATAAACTACTTTATACCCTTCAGCTTTCTTACTACCCAGATTGCGTACAGTACTCGTAATTTTCAACGAACCATTTTCGTAATTGCTGTCCAAGTCTGGAATGGCCGCTAAATCGCGAATCTGAACTTTTGGCGTTGAAGTAAGCGAAACATCCCGAAATATCCCGGGCAATCTAAACATATCCTGATCTTCCAAAAAGGAAGCGTCCGAACTCCGGTAAACTTCAACAGCCAACACATTTTCAGCACCCTTTTTTAAGTAAGGCGAGATATTGAAAGATGCGACGTTTCTGGAATTTTTTGAAAATCCGACATATTTGCCATTTATCCACAGGTAGAAAAAGGAGTCTACACCATCAAAATTGATAAATACCTCACGACCGTCCCAATGAGTAGGTACTGTAAAGTTACGTCGGTACGATCCTACTTCATTACGGTAGACATAAGTTGTCCAATCTTGGGCTGGCGTCCGCATAACTCCACCGCGCCAATCATCGACCTTTACTTGATGATGAAAGATCACACGTTGATTGGTATAAATAGGTACACCATATTTTAAGCTTCCATCCTTCTGTATACCATAAATATTCCAGCTCATAGGGACTGGAACAGATTCCCAGGCACCCACATTATAATTCGGATCATAAAAGTCCTTTGGTCGCTCTTCCGGGGTCTTTACCCAGTTAAACTTCCAGGATCCATTGAGCGAAAGCCAATAGTTACTATGCTCGGGAAGTACTTTTCGCGCACTTTCTACGTTCTGAAAGGAGAAGAACGACGCATGCGGCAACTCCTTATTAAGTGATAATAATTGAGGCGATTCCCATTCATTCCCTTTTGGAGCCGTTGTGGCTCCATACTGGAAACCGTCGATAGATGACGTAATCGTTTGCCCTATCGTGACGGTAGTGTCCAGCGACAGCAATGAGGCTAGAATCGTTGAAAAAATAACAGAGTTTCTTAACATAATGTAATTAAGCAATTTAGTCCAGGAAACCAAATGTAACTTCATTTTGTAGTAATAACAAGCAGATTATTAAAGCACTCGATTGCGAAACTTTTTCGATACAAAAAAGATCATATCGAACTTTAAAATTGTTCTATAGGTTCTCTATTTGAGGATCGTACATAAAACAATGTAAAAACGTAAAAAATTGACCCGGCGAAAAATAACGATGTCCTCCCAAAAGAAGCTGATTCCAATAAAAAACAAATGCTTTCGGTTTCAAGGAATAAGCCTTATTTTTGGGGATAGATTTCACTTTAAACAAATAAAAGTTTACGTTTGAAAATATTTCGAAGAATTTTATTTTTCAAAGGGTTACAATTTAAGCATTAAGGTATTAATAGGTGAGTAAATTCAGTAAATCAGTCCTGCTAGAAAATGATGAGCAAATCATTGAAGGCATCAAAGACGGCAACAGCTTGGCGATAGATGCTATCTACAAGCGGTACTATCCGTCTATAAGCCATATGATCTTGCAAAACAATGGAAGTGAGGATGAAGCGAAAGATATTTTTCAAGAAGCTGTCATTGTGCTCTACGATAAAGTTTCCAAAGGGAACTTTGAGCTCAGCAGCAAACTTAAAACATATCTTTACTCGATTTGCAGAAGGCTTTGGCTTAAGCAACTCAATCGTGCTGGTTTTGGCAACAGTGACATTAGCGGTTATGAAGATTCCTTATTTGAGGAAGAAGATCTACAACAGCATCAAGAACTTGAAAAGAAGTTCGACCAAATGGAACTTGCCTTAGAGAAAATGGGAGAACCTTGTAAGACAATCTTACATGATTTCTACATCTTAAACCATTCGATGCAGGACATCTGTGATAAATTTGGTTATACCAATACAGATAATGCCAAGACTCAGAAGTATAAATGCCTACAACGGCTGAAAAAAATATTTTTTTCAACAGATTAAAATTAGTGTAACACCATGGGAACAATGAATCAAAAAGAATTTTTCGAATTAGCAGACCAGTATCTTCGCGGCGAATTATCGGCCGAAGAAAAAGCTGCATTTGAATCTTTTTGTGCTGATCAGCCCTCCTATGCTGCCCAATTACAACAACACCGCGAATTTGTTGCCAATATGAAAGAAACCAGTCAACGGCTGGATTTCAAAAATGCTTTAGCACAATCAGCAAAAGAATACCATAAAACCCAAAACAAACCCGCAAAGGTAGTTCCTATAAAACAATCAGCGGTAATTTCACTTTGGGAACGCATCAAAGCAAGTTCTTTAGTGGCTGCAGTGGTAGCGGTATTTGCAGTATTTGGCACATTATGGCTGAGCGGTTATTACAGCAACCTCGAGAAAGCATCTTCCGATTACAGTGCATTACGTAGAGACATGAACAATGTCAAAAAGAACGTCAACGCACACAACGCTGCTATCAGGGATATCAATGACAAAAAATCTGTAAAAGGTACCGAAAGCCAGTTTGGTGCAACAGGATTTATGTTGACGACAGATGGCTATGTCGTCACCAATTACCATGTCATTAGCGGGGCTGATTCGATCTATTTACAAAATAGTAAAGGCGAATCGTATAAAGCACAAATCGTACACACCGATCCAAGCAAAGACTTGGCTATCTTATACATCGCAGATAAGACCTTTAAGAAAGCTAAAAGCTTACCTTACACGTTCAAAACGTCGACTTCAGATCTTGGTGAAGATATTTATACGATCGGGTTTCCTCGGGACGAAGCAGTATATGGTCAGGGATACCTAAGTTCATCAACAGGTTATGCCGGTGATACCATCGCTTATCAGATCTCCGTACCTGTCAATCCAGGTAACAGTGGCGGTCCGGTATTGGATAGCAGAGGTAATGTGATTGGTATTATTTCCGGAAAACAACGTGGCATAGATGGTGCCGCCTTTGCAATCAAAACGAAATCAATCTTGAACGCCTTAGCGGACATACCAAGTGATTCACTGGTTACCGGTCTTAAGATCAACAAAAAGAATAGCTTGGCAGGTTTACCAAGAACAGAACAAATCAAGAAAATGCAAGACTATATCTACATGGTTAAAGTCTATTAGGAGGCATTTATAACTTATAAAAAAGGCAACGTTGAAAAACGTTGCCTTTTTTTGTTCTTTAATTCCAAGGGCTTACTCCCTATAGATTAGGCTGTGGCGTCGTTCTCAAATACGGTTTGATCTCTTTGAAGCCTTTTGGAAATTTAGCAGGAATATCTTCTGTCTTGATCGCTGGCACAACAATAACATCTTCACCATGCTTCCAGTCAGCGGGCGTAGCGACTTGATAATCGGCAGTTAACTGTAAAGAATCAATGACCCGTAAAATTTCATCAAAATTACGACCTGTTGATGCTGGATAGGTCAGCGTCAATTTGATCTTTTTGTCAGGACCGATAATAAATACGGAACGTACGGTCGCTGTTACGGAAGCATTTGGGTGGATCATATCGTACAATTCGGATACATGATGATCTTCATCAGCAATAACCGGAAAATTCACTTCGGTATTTTGCGTTTCATTGATATCCTTAATCCAATTCAAGTGATCGTTTACATTATCGACGCTTAGCGCAATGGCCTTCACACCCCTCTTGTCAAATTCAGATTTCAATTTTGCCGTACGGCCCAACTCTGTAGTACATACCGGCGTATAATCTGAGGGGTGCGAAAAGAAAACGACCCAGCTATCTTTGATATAATCGTGAAAGTCTATTTCACCAATGGTTGTTTGCGCTTTGAAATTTGGCGCTTCATCCCCTAATCTTAAACTCATAATCTTATTTTTTAAATGTGTTTAAATTATATAGTCTACAAATATAGTAGATTAAATTTAGCAAACAAGTAATTCTTCAATTTTTTAAATTGAAATGAAAAAACTAAACTTAATCCAATTGAAAGTAAGGATTTTACAATTATAAACAAAATGAAAACCAACATGCCCCTTGCTACTTGTCCGCCCTACCCTGGCCATTACTTTCCAAAATGCTTATAATGATTAGCTCAAGTAGATTAAAAAGTAATTTGCTATATTACTATGCTTGCATAATATATATTTTGTATATTTGAGTATGTTGGTACACCGAGCTCATAAAATGATTGTGAGTTGGGAGGAAACTTTTTGACAGCAAACCTTATTATATATACGTTATCGGCTTGGTAACTGATGAACCAAAAAACTGAAATGCCATGAATTTTGAATTAAGCGAAGAGCATAAAATGATCTGCGGCGCAGCGCGGGAATTTGCCCAGGAGCTAAAGGCTGGGGCAATCGAGCGCGATGAAGCCGCAAAATTTCCAACAGATTTTGTCAAGCAAATGGGCGAACTAGGGTTTATGGGTATCATGACCCCCGAAGCTTATGGCGGAGCTGGAATGGATACGTTGGCCTATGTTCTTGTGCTCGAAGAAATTGCCAAAATTGATGCCTCAGCGGCCGTTATCGTATCCGCCCACAATTCCCTGGTATTATATGGACTCAATGCTTATGGTACAGAGGAACAAAAACAAAAGTACCTGATTCCCTTAGCGAAAGGTGAAAAACTTGGTGCTTTTGCGTTGTCAGAACCTGAAGCTGGTTCGGACGCCTCCTCACAGCATACCACCGCCGAAGATAAGGGGGATCACTATCTCCTAAATGGTACAAAAAATTGGATCACCAATGGTGGCCATGCCGATATCTATCTTGTCATTGCACAGACACATCCTGAAAAAGGCCACAAAGGAATCAATGTATTGATCGTTGAAAAAGGGCTGCCGGGATTTACCATTGGTCCTAAAGAAAACAAATTGGGTATCCGTAGTTCCGATACCCATTCACTCCTATTTTCCGATGTTCAGGTTCCCAAGGAAAACCGTATCGGAGAAGATGGCTTCGGATTTAAATTTGCTATGAAAACACTCGATGGCGGTCGCATTGGGATTGCGGCACAGGCCCTAGGAATTGCTGCGGGTGCCTATGACCTTGCTTTGGCTTACTCAAAAGAACGAAAGACCTTTGGAAAACCGATTTCGGATCATCAGGCCATACAGTTTAAATTGGCCGACATGGAAGTTGATATCGAGGCAGCTCGACTTTTGACGTATAAAGCTGCCTGGACGAAAGACCAGGGGCTTCCTTACGGTAAAGAAGCTGCCATGGCCAAACTGCATGCATCTGAAGTTGCCATGAAACACACTGTCGAAGCTGTACAGATCCACGGTGGCTACGGTTACGTAAAAGAATATCATGTCGAGAGGTTAATGCGCGACGCAAAAATCACGCAAATATATGAGGGAACTTCTGAGATCCAACGTCTGGTGATTGCCCGTGAGATCCTGCGCTAAGGTCTCCGTCATGCAATGAACCCAAAAAGTTAAACACTTTTTTAGGGCTTTGCATGACGGATAGCTATGTTAATCTAAAGACTCTTCAATTTGTTGTCGATCATAGCAAGATATTGATAATCCTGAAAGGCAAAGCTCGCCGTTTCAGCCATCGCCAGATTCAAAATAAACTTTGCTTTACGAAGTAAATTCTCCTGATTGCCATCTGTAGCATTCAACCCATCAAATAACAACGTTAAAGCCAATGGATGTAGTTGCTGAATTTGAAGATCTGTTTTGAGATATGCCGAAAGTTCATTTTCGGAAAGATTTAAAAAATAGGTCCTACTCTTTTCGAAGAATTTCTCATAAGCATCTTCAAATACTGCTGGATCAGTCGGCTCCGTAAAAGCATCATGCCCTTCTGTCCATATGCGAAGAAATTTACCAATTTCTTCGATCCAATTCATCAATACATCTTTCTTAAAACTTAATCCCATGATCTATGCTTATCTGATCTGTCCATTTCCGCGGACAATCCACTTCTCTGTTACCAATTTTTCCAATGCAAATGGTCCACGGGCATGTAACTTTTGGGTCGAGATACCTATTTCTGCACCCAGACCAAACTCACCTCCGTCCGTAAAACGTGTAGATGCATTGGCATATACCGCGGCAGCATCCACTGTATTCAAAAATTGTTCAATATGGAGTTCACTGGAAGAAACAATACATTCCGAATGTTTGGAAGAATATTTTGCGATATGCTCCAAAGCTTCGTCCAAACTGGTGACCGTCTTTATTGAACACTTCAAATCTAAAAATTCTCTTCCAAAATCGGCTTCATCTGCGCGCTTTAAATTTGAAAAATGTTGACCCTGTAATACCTCATAAGCTGTAGGGTCCGCGAAAACTTCCACCTGAGCATCTTCAAAATAAGTTTTCAATTTCGTTAGGAACTCGGCAGCAACAGCACGATCGACCAAAACAGTATCTAAAGAATTACACACCGATGGCCTGGAAATTTTAGCATTGGCAACAATTTTCGCTGCCATATCCAAATCTGCTGTACGGTCCACATAAGTATGGCATACTCCTGCTCCAGTTTCAATAACTGGTACTTTAGCGTGTTCCCTGACATAATCGATCAGCGACTGTGAACCCCGTGGTATGATAATATCCACGAATTGGGTAGCTTCCAATAATTCCGAAACATGCTTCCTATCAACAGGCAACAGTTGCACAATAGTTGTTGCAATACCATACTGCTCCAAGACAGCATGGATCACTTTCAACAACGCCTCGTTGGTGTGTAACGCGTCCGAACCACCGCGCAATAGACAAACGTTACCCGACTGAATACACAATGCAGCAACGTCTATCGTCACATTAGGTCGCGATTCGTAGATGACCCCAACGACTCCGAGTGGAACCGTAATTTTCTCGATCTCCAATCCATTTGGCAATATCTTTTTTAGTAATAACTGATCTGTTGGATCTGCCAACTGAGCGATCTGCTTAACACTGTCAGCCAAACCTTTTAGACGATCGCTATTGAGCAAAAGACGATCCTTTTTGGGGTCGTCATCAGCCATACGATCCAAATCAATCTTATTGGCTTTTAATACATCAGTAGTATGTGCGATAAGACCTTCTGCGATGGCATTTAAAATAGTTATTTTGGTATCAGGAGCCAGTTGTTGCAAAATTTGTTTTGCTTTGGCCGCCGCCTGAAGTTGGTTTAAGATGGATTCACTCATAATAATACAATATCATTTGCATGTGCAATTTCTACATTTTTTTTACTGGTCTGGGACAAAGCGGATGAATCCATCTTCGCGCGGGCAACGGCAATAGTTAAGCCTTCTAGATTGACAATATTTAACACTTCTCCTTTTTCAAAATGCTCGACGATACGGGTTACCCCCACAGCGAGTAAACTTTTGTGCTTCAATAATGCTTCCTCCGCTCCACGATCAACCATCAATTCCCCTTTTATTAAACTTCCACTCGCGAGCCATTTCTTGCGGGAAGAGATCTTCTTACTTTGAGCCAGACACAATGTGCCAGTCTCGTGCTTAACCGCTTTTTGTATCGCCTCCTCGGTTTGCATACTAAAAATCACCACAGCAATCCCCATTTGATTGGCCAATCGGGCAAAGTTCAATTTCGAGGTCATTCCCCCTAATCCTACGGAAGATTTATCCTTCCTTGCCAGCCCTAAAATATCCCGGTCAATTGTTTCAATTTGCGGTATAATCTTGTTGTTTGCATCCAACACACCAGGAACGGAAGTGCTAAACAGTAATTTTTCGGCACCAAAACCAACAGCAATCAAGGTTGCCAGCTCATCATTATCTGAAAACTTCAGTTCTTTATTACTCACCACATCATTTTCATTTGCGATTGGAATAACATTGTTCCGCCACAATTCCTCATACGTATTTTTCAATTGTAGAAATTGATCCCGATTGGAAAAGTGATGTCGCTCACATAAACTCTGCGCCAATGAAATTTTAAACGGTCGGAAATAAGTAGAATACGTATTAATCAATATAGGGTTCCCAATTGCAGCAGCTGCTTTGCGTTCGGATAGCGTTCCTGTGTAGCTGGGCAGAAAACGTTTACCGGCAGCAACAGCACCTGAAGAGACCAAGACGATATTGTATTTCTTTTGTAAGGAAGCAATTTGCCTAGCGATCTCCAAAACAATACGTTCATCAACTTCTCCCTCTTTCGTGGTAATAGAAGCCGATCCAAATTTGACAACGAGAATTGGCTTTTTCATTTTTTAGTATGTTTTAGTTTAGATTTGAGCACTAATTTACTGAGAAGAATTTGATTTACGCAAAATATGTTAACAATTGAACAATATAGTTCAATCGTTAACCTTAGGAAGTACGGCCCAATCTATTAGGTCCAGGAGCATTCGTGTACCCGGCGTTTATCCCGTAGGAAATTTTACTTTGGCAGAATGCTGCGGAAAGCACAAAAAACAGTATTATGCTGTAGATTAAATGTTTCATATGTAGCCAATTTATTTACAATTGCTACAAATATGGACGGTGGAATCTTAATTTATACGCTATTTAGCGTCGTTTAACAAATCTTAAATTGATTAACAATAACTAAAACCGACTTCCTTTACGAAGGGAATCGCTCTTCATAGAGCTTCTCCAAGGAGAACATTTCATCACGATATTTCGCTGCTTCCAAGAAATCCATTTCTTTCGCTGATTTATCCATTTTCTTCCGTACGTTATCGATCGCTTTCTTCAGATCCTTCTCACTGAGATACTGCATCACTGGATCAGCTGCAATGGCCTGCGACGGATCAGGTTCAACATAAATTTTAGGTTCAATACCCGAGAAATCAGCAACAGAAGTCTGCTCTAAGATCTCCTCTCTTGTTTTGCCCACAGTACGCGGTGTAATGCCATGTTCCAAGTTATATTTCATCTGCTTGTCTCGGCGACGATTGGTTTCATCTATTGTGACGCGCATGCTATCCGTCATTTTATCCGCATACATAATAACCCGACCTTTATCATTCCGGGCCGCGCGACCAATTGTCTGAATAAGCGATCGTTCGGAACGCAGAAAGCCCTCCTTATCCGCGTCGAGAATAGCAACAAGCGTGACCTCCGGCAAATCAAGCCCCTCACGAAGTAAATTCACCCCGACCAGGATATCAAATTCACCCAAGCGGAGCCCCCGCAAGATTTCAACCCGCTCCAAGGTTTTAATTTCAGAGTGGATATAACGGACTTTTAAGTTCAGCTTGGTCATATATTTGGAAAGTTCTTCAGCCATGCGTTTGGTCAATGTAGTAGCCAAAACACGTCCTCCCTCTTTAATGGTCTTATCGACTTCTTCCAAGAAATCATCGACCTGATTAATCGCTGGTCGTACTTCAATAATTGGATCCAGAAGTCCTGTTGGGCGAATGACCTGCTCAACGACAACACCTTCGGTCTGCTGCAGTTCGTAATCGCCCGGAGTCGCCGATACATAAATCGTCTGATTTGTCAAGGATTCAAACTCCGGAAAGTTTAAAGGTCTATTATCCAAAGCCGCGGGCAACCTAAACCCATGTTCTACCAAGGAAACTTTTCGCGATCGGTCACCTCCATACATCGCACGTAATTGCGGTAAGGTCACGTGACTCTCATCAATGACCAACAGGTAATCTTCCGGAAAATAATCCAGCAAACAGAACGGACGCATCCCCGGTTGTCTACCATCAAAAAAGCGGGAATAATTTTCAATCCCCGAACAATAGCCCAGTTCACGCATCATTTCCAAATCATAATTGACCCGCTCCTCCAAACGCTTCGCTTCAAGCATTAATCCTTCCTCTTCCAGCTGCGTTTTCCGTTGCATCAATTCATCTTGAATAGCCCAGATCGATTCTTTGAATTTTTCTTTCGGCGTGACGAAGAGATTTGCTGGAAAAAGAGCAAGATCTTCCATCTTGTTGAGCGTTTTCCCTGAAATAGGATCGATCTCACTCAGTTCATCAATTTCATCCCCAAAGAATGAAATCCGAATAGCATTATCCAAGTATGCCGGAAACACGTCCACTGTATCACCTTTAACCCGAAAGGTACCCCGTTTAAACTCTGTGGTCGTTCGCGAATATAAAATCTCCACCAGCTTATGCAGGAAAGCGTTTCTAGTGACAGTCATACCGACCCCAAAACGAAAGATAGACCGGGAGAAATCTTCCGGATTTCCCATACCGTAGATACAGGATACCGAAGAGACGACAACGATATCACGCCGTCCCGACATCAATGACGACGTGGTTGCCAAACGCAGCTTTTCGATTTCCTCGTTAATCGCCAAATCCTTCTCGATGTAGGTATTCGTCGAAGCAATAAAAGCTTCGGGTTGATAATAATCGTAATAAGACACAAAATAGTTGACCGAGTTATTGGGAAAGAACTGTTTGAATTCACCGTACAACTGAGCCGCCAAAGTTTTATTGTGGCTTAAAATCAATGTCGGCTTTTGGGTTTCCTGAATCACATTAGCCACAGTAAAGGTCTTACCCGAACCTGTCACCCCCAAAAGCGTCTGGTATTGCTCTGCCTGCTCTACCCCTGCTACCAACTGCTTAATTGCTTCTGGCTGATCGCCTGTGGGTTTGTACTCCGATGTCAATTCAAATTTCATATATTTCCTGTGTCTTTAAGAAAACCATTCAGGCCTTTTCCAGCAAACATTGCACCACGAATTGCTTGAGCCCTAAGCTCAAAAACAGTTTTTGTAATCCGATGGTTTCAATCTGCTTCAAGACGATTTGTTGACCTGTGGTCCAGGCCATATCCTGCTATGTTCTTACACAAATTTACTAAAAATTTTACCATTTTAGCGCAAACTATAATAATACCATAGATGTTATTACTTTCAATTGATTATTTATTATCTTTAGCTTAACTGAACTAGCACACACGCCATGGTCACTATTCTATCTACCCAAAATAGCATTGCAAATCATTTTATTGCCGAACTGAGAGATATCACGATTCAACAGGATCGCATGCGCTTTCGTCGGAATCTGGAACGATTAGGTGAAATTTTCGCTTATGAAATCAGCAAGACGATGGCTTATAAACCTGTTGAAGTTGAAACTCCGTTAGGTGTGGCCAAAACCCATCTCTTGATGGAACAACCCGTACTCGCTACAATTCTGAGAGCGGGGCTTCCCTTTCATCAGGGACTTTTAAATGTATTTGATCATGCCGACAATACCTTCATTGCGGCCTATCGGCATACCAAAAAGAGCGGTGAGTTTGAAATTCATAAAGAATATGTTAATACACCAAACTTAGATAATCGTACAGTAATCATTGTAGACCCCATGTTGGCCACAGGAAAGAGCCTTGTATTATGCTGTAAGGATCTCCTGGCCGAATATGACATCAAGGAATTACATATTGTTGCAGCCATTGCATCCGAGGAAGGACTGAATCACGTTCAGGCTTTTGTACCTACGGCACACATCTGGGTAGGTGACGTCGACCACGAACTGACCTCAAAAGCTTATATTGTACCTGGACTCGGTGATGCCGGAGACCTGGCCTACGGTGTAAAACATCATTAATGTGGATAAATTATTTAAAACTAAATTAACACTTAGATCATTGAAATTCAGTAAATTTATGTCAATGATGAAGTTTAATTTTTTTATATCTAATCTATATCGCTATGAGATGGCAAAAATACAATGGCGAATCCATTCGCTCCACGATTTTCGATGCTGTTGAGGAAGTCATTAAACGAGAAGATGCCCTAGGGAATAAGCTCAAGGTTTATATAGGCACCGATTCCCAAGTCAAGAGAGGCATCATCGACTTCGCTACAGTCATCGTCTTTCTCCGGGAACATAAAGGTGGATTTATGTTTATCCAACGGGACAAAAGGCATCACCGAATGAGCATTAAAGAAAGGATGCTGCTCGAAGTCCAAAAATCCATCGATATAGCCTATCAACTCTGCCCCCTCCTCGAAAAACACAAAGTAGACCTCGAAGTCCACGCCGACATCAACACCAATCCAAATTTCCAGTCAAATGTTGCCCTGAAAGAAGCCATGGGCTATATTATGGGTATGGGATTTGTTTTTAAGGCCAAGCCCGAATCTTTTGCCAGTACCAATTGTGCGAATAAACAGGTTCAATAATTGACTATTGGGCAGACTTTGTATATTTAGGGTGTAATTTTTAATACACCACATGCAGGATTTTTTTCAGCAGATTGCACGTCAATTTGCCCAGACCTCTTGGCTCGAATGGTTAGGTACGCTGACAGGCTTTCTTTGTGTCTATTTGGCCGCTAAGCAAAATATATGGAACTGGCCAATCAGTATCATCAGCGTAGCGTCCTACGCGATTCTGTTTTATAATGCCAAACTGTACGGAGATACTGTACTACAGTTCTACTTCCTGTCCACAGCTGTGTACGGTTGGTATTATTGGATAAGACGAAAAGAAGAAAAAAAGAAACCTATCGTCAAAGCCAGCAATGGGCAGCTGCTCCTTTGCCTCCTGGCAATCCTGATCCTAACACTATCAATCGGTTATCTCCTCGATAGCAAGACAAATTCCGATGTCCCTTATATTGACGCATTCTGCACCTCCGTAAGTTTTGTTGCTCAATTTCTGATGACGCGCAAAGTGCTTCAAAATTGGCTCTTATGGGTATTTGTGGATATTTGTTATATCCCGCTCTATATACACAAAGACCTTATGCTGACCGCAGTACTCTACCTTGTTTTCACGCTCATCGCTTGGAATGGCTATCGCGATTGGCAGAAAACCTATAAAAATTTTGCGTAATATTGCCTATCAAAACGATCGAAGTGGGAAAAGATTTCATAAAAATTGCCGTTGTTGGCCCCGAGTCCACCGGAAAATCAACGATGGCACAATTTCTTGCCAAGGAATTTCAGACGGTATGCGTACCCGAGTATTCACGTTATTATTGCCAAAGCCTCAACAATAAATATACCCTGCAGGACGAAGTCAATATGTTTTATGGACAGGTAGCCCTAGAGGAAGCCCTGATCCCTTTAGCGCAGGACCAGCTCCTCATCTGTGACACCACCTTTCTTACGGTAAAAATTTGGTCAGATCATCTTTTCGGTCATACGCCGCAGGAAGTCACCGATAAAATTCAACAACATGTTTATGATCTCTACCTGCTGATGGATATCGATCTACCTTGGCAGGATGATCCACTACGGGATTTTCCCGAACAGCGCGAACACTTCATGGAGATCTGGAAAAGCGAATTGAACGCCATTAATGCGAATTACCGTCTTATTTCCGGGCTCGGCGACCAACGTCTTGAAAATGGACTTCATGCGGTAAAAGATTTTCTGACATTGATTTGAGACAAGTGTCTTGACGAAGCAGCCTTTTACAGCTATATTTGTAAGCATAAAGTATAGCTGTTGTTTATACGGACTAAAAATACTTGCCCAGCGACAGAAAGCTTTATAGAAACAATTAAAATAGAATATTAACATTTTACTTAAGAAATAATGTATCCAGAATATTTAGTAACTCCAATGCGTCAAGAGTTAGTTGATGCAGGATTCGAAGAATTAAAAACTCCTGAAGCAGTTGATCAGGCTATCGCATCAGAAGGAACTGTCTTTGTGGTTGTAAACTCTGTTTGTGGTTGCGCTGCAGCAAATGCACGCCCAGCTGCAAAAGCTGCTGTAAAAAATGAAAAACACCCAGCTAAATTGGTCACTGTTTTCGCAGGTATGGAAACTGATGCTGTAAACACTGCACGTAACTACATGTTGCCTTACCCGCCATCTTCACCAGCAATGGCTTTATTTAAAGACGGAAAATTGGTACACATGATTGAAAGACATATGATTGAAGGTCGCCCTGCACAAATGATTGCTGACAATTTAGTTGCAGCATTTGACGAGTACTGTTAATCACGTATTTTGATTTTTGAATTAAAAAGGCTGTCCAAGTTATTTGGATAGCCTTTTTTGCATTTGGATAATCCGTATTCGCATTACTTTTCCTTCAGGTTGCCTTTCACTACTTTACTGATGATCTCCTGTCCCAATAATACGCGACAATTCAGCGTAGGTACTTCACGTAAAGCAATTCGATAAGTCAAAACCCCGCGTCCGCATCTCCAATAGATCTAGCCCCAAGCCTAGTTTCCGTTTATTCAAAGCTTTTTGCTATTTTTAGGTTATGAAAACCTTCCCAATCATCATTTTTTTGTTCTGCTTGACAATCATTTCATGTTCACCACAAACGAAAGTGGACCTCATTGTTTATCATGCGCAAATATATACTGTAGATTCGGCTTTTAGTATGGCACAAGCTTTTGCTGTCAAAGACGGTAAATTTATTGCCATCGGTTCCGATGAAGAAATACAGCGGAAGTACAAAGCAATAGAAAAAATTGATGCGCAGGGGAAGGCCATTTATCCGGGATTCTATGATGCCCATGCGCATTTATTTGACGAGGCCGAACTAATGGATCAAGTCGACCTAAACGGTAGCGATTCTTTCGAGGAGGTTATTCAACGTGTCAAAAACTACCAGCAAAAAAATCCGGACAAAACTTGGCTGATCGGTGGTGGCTGGGACCAAAATCACTGGAAAGATAAAACTTTCCCAACCAAGGACCTACTCGATAAAGCTTTCCCGGATATCCCCGTCTACCTCATGCGTGTAGATTATCATGCGGCGGTAGCCAATTCCAAAGCGCTAGAATGGGCCAAATTAACCAGTATTCCGACGATTCGTGGCGGTGTGGTCGGCGGGAATAATAATATCCCCAATGGCCTCTTGATCGACAATGCAATGGATCTTGTCAATAAGACAATCCCGGTTCCGAGTGAGAAAGACTTCTTAAGAATGCTCAAGCGAACGCAAGACTCCCTCCTTTCCGTCGGTCTAACCACTATTGTAGACGCAGGTTTATCAAAAGAAAGACTCGATCTCCTAAAAAAATACTATCGCGAAGGACAGTTGAAAATTAGAGATTATGCCATGATCCTCGGCAATCCCCAAAACATAAAGTCATTTATCGAACAGGGTTTCTATGAAACGGACCGTTTCGAGATCAAAGGATTTAAACTGCTCGCCGATGGTGCATTGGGATCTCGTGGCGCATGCCTCCTCGCACATTACCATGATGCCCCCACCCACGGCTTTCTCCTCCATAGCCCCCAGGAATACGAAGCCATGATCAAACAGATTGCCGAAAGTAAGTTTCAGGCAAATACCCATGCAATAGGCGATTCGGCCAATCGTATTATTCTGGATATCTATGGCAAATACCTCCACAATAATGGTGACCGTAGATGGCGCATCGAGCATGCCCAAATTATATCGCCTACAGATTTTGACAAGTTTCGAAAGTATCAAATCATACCATCTGTACAACCTACACACGCAACCTCCGATATGTACTGGGCCAAAGATCGACTTGGTGAAGAACGTATGAAAGGCGCTTACGCTTATAAGCGTCTGTTGGCAGAATATGGCAAACTCGCTTTGGGGAGTGACTTTCCGGTTGAACATTTTAACCCCATATATGGTTTCCACGCCGCTGTAGCACGTGTCGACAAAAAAGGCTATCCTAACCACGGGTTTCAGATGCAAGATGCCATAAGCCGTGAGGATGCCTTAAAAGGAATGACAATCTGGGCGGCATATTCTTGTTTTCAGGAGAAAAAACGAGGAAGTATCGAAGTGGGAAAAGATGCCGATTTTGTTATCCTCGAAAAGGATATCTTGAAAATTCCAAATGAGCAACTGCGAAATGTAAAAACAGAACGGACAGTAATTGCAGGTGAGACCCTGTTTAAAAGATAACAAGAACTGATATGCCTAGCCATACCCAATAAACTTATACCGCTAACGAAACAAGATAGCTAACAAAAGTATTGCTAACAAGTCAAACCTTTCTTAACCTGCATTAGCACAACCCTAGGGAGGATAATAACGAAAAGTTCAAATAAATTCTTAGAATTACGAATGTTTCGTATATTTACGATATAAACATATATTTATGAAATATTCATTATCAATCCTACTGTCTGTGGCCACGCAGCTATTATTTGCACAAGAGCGTACTCCTGCCATCGCTAAAGTACATTACGAATTCAAACATGTCAATGACAGTACCCAACGGGACCAATTTTTACGCGATGAAACAGTGGTTTACCTGAATCAGCAGGGCAGCTACTATACGTCATATTCATCCAAACGCATGCAGGAAGAGGTCAAAAAACAGATGGAAGATCCCGCATTTTCCGGCAATCTAACCCTTACTACGCGCTCCTCGCCCTCATCATCATCTTATCTAATCAACCCCGATCAAAATAAAATAACAGAGGTAATATCCGTTGCTAGTGACCATTTCTCCATTACTTCACCATATCCCACACAGGATTGGGAAATCTTGGGAGATCGTAAAGAAATCGGTGGTTACAATTGCCAAAATGCGAAGGCAACATTCAAAGGCCGCACCTATATCGCCTGGTTTACAACCGAACTTCCATTTTCCTATGGTCCCTGGAAACTCCATGGTCTACCCGGACTTATCCTTGACGCACGGGACACAAAAAATGAAGTGATTTTCGCTTACGCCGGATTCGATAAAATTGAAGATGGAAAAACATTTGTCGAACTGCCACAAAATACCATCGCAAGTACGGCAGATGAAGTAAAGAAGATTCAGGAAGCCTTTAAGGCCAATCCTCAAGCCTACATGCAAGCGCAATCCGGAAAGAATAGAGCCATCAATGTAGGCTCAAACGGAAACATCGTTGCCGTTCGAGCCGGTAATTCAGGTGGAAGCTCCCCTATTGGTGCTTTGGATCCATCCAAAATAAAAAGTTTCAATATTTCAAGAGACGATAAATACAAACCTTCGAAGGTTACCAATAATCCGATAGAGCTGACGCCTTAATGAAAGTATTTCTATGTTTATTTATAGTCGTTTTGCTTGGGCAAATAACCTTTGCCCAGCAAACGATTAGTGGAACGGTCCAAGTGGATAAGACACAGCATCCCGTACCCTTTGCCAGTGTCAACATCCTTTCAGACGGTAAAATCATCGCTTTCAAGCCGACAGATAAAGATGGGCGTTTCACAATCACATTGACAAAGGAATATGCGAGCCTTTACCTGCAGATCAATCACCTTACTTACGAAAAATTTGAACTCAAACTTGGCACACAGACATCCAATCTTCGGATCGCCCTCGTTCCAAAAACCAATCTGCTACAAGACGTCATTGTAAAGAGCAAACCTAAAGTGAGCCGTTCAAATGATACGATTTCCTACGACGTCGGATCTTTTGCCAAAGAGGAGGATCGCAATATAGGCGACGTAATCAAACGCCTTCCGGGCATGGAAGTTACCGAATCGGGGCTTATAAAATACCAGGATAAAACCGTTTCTAAACTTTACATTGACGGTGACGATCTGTTGGAAAATCGCTATGGTGTAGGTACACGGACAATCCCGCATAAAATGGTAAAGGACATTCAGGTGCTCGACAATCACGAACATTATAAGGTCCTTAAAAATAAAAGATTTACAGACGACGTCGCCATCAATCTCGTTATCAAAGAGGAAGCCAAGCTGAAGCTCACTGGACAGGCCAAAATTGGCGTCGGCACCCCCAATCTCTATGATCCTGAATTGAATTCAATCCTATTCAACAAGAAAGTAAAGATGCTGAATGTTCTCAACGGGAATAATACAGGTTATGATCTTTCCGGAGATATTATTGGAGCCAATCAATCCTCTTTACTGGCCAAGTTCGGCAGCTCGACTATCAACAATCTCCTGGCGACGAGCACAACAGGCAGTCCAAATATTCCTAAAAACAATTATTACTTCAACAATACCGGTTCACTGAACACCAATAACCTATACAATCTCAAGAATCTCTGGCAGCTAAAATCCAATATTCAGGTTCTATACGACAACGATAGGCAAAATAATGCCTCAAACACGCAATACCTGCTCGATGATGGTGACGTTTATTTTAATGAGCAAAATCACATGAAAACAGCGCGTTGGCTTGGCGCAGCCAGACTTTCGGCATCTACCAATACGGAAAAGAAATATGCGAGCAATACTTTATCATTTGAATATGAAAAAAAAGATATTACAGCATTGCTGGCAAACTCCTCAGGGCAGATCGAGCAGTTCCAAAAACACCACATCAAGGGATTCAGAAACTTGTTCAGCTATATACCCCAACTTAAAAACAATGACATTATTGCAATCAACTGGTCTTTAAATTATGGCAATAAACCGCAGACATTACAGATCTATCCCGGTGTTTTTCCAGAAATACTCAACGATAGCATTCCCTATAAAAGCAGCCGCCAGCAAATCGAAGTTCCTTCCTTTTTTACGGAGATCAGTACAGGTTATCGCTTCAATAAAGGCAGAATCAAACAATACTATCAAATTAGCTTCAATACAGATCGTCAACATTTCAACTCACTCCTTACCATAGTAGATAATGAGCAACGTGTTCGAACATTGGGCGATAATACCCGTAATAATCTGTATTGGAGCAGATCCCAAGCGTTTATTACACCGCAATATTCCTGGAAAACAAATCGATTTGAAACCCAGCTCGAGATCCCGATCACCTATTTGTTTACGCATTATGAAGATGTCAGCCATCAACTGGCCACGTCCAAAAATTCCATGCTGATCAATCCTAATTTAAAAGCAAGATGGCAGATTTCACAAGAAGACTATCTTCAATTTAACTATCAATTTGCGCAGGATATAGGCAATATTGAAGATATATACCGTGGTGCCGTATTACGGAACTATAGAATGCTTAGCCAAAATAATGCAGCGCTAAATGAATCCAAAAAACATACGTTTAATCTCAATTATAATTTGGCCCGCACCCTAAAAGTATTATTTGCAAATGCAGGTATTAGCTATACAAGATCGCTTTCCAACACGATGTTATCGTCCGTTATAAAAAATAACATCACCGAAAACATATTGGTCAATATGGATAACCTGCAAGATCGATGGTCATCTCAGATCGGATATGATAAATACATCTTCCCTTTGGCAAGTACCCTCAAACTAAAAGGAAGCATTTCTTACTTCAAATACAATCAATTGTTAAACAATGCGCTAGTGCCTACTCGAAGTATGAGCTATCTATTTCAGCCCAGTATTGAAGCTAAGGTATTTAAATCTTATAATATTTCCTATTCAGGACTATTCAATTGGAGCCGGAGCAAACAACAGGGCCTTGACAATGCGATCCAAAACAAAACTACCACCATGATGCATAACATAGGCTTTCCGGCCAGTCCCTTTAAAAATGGCTTTATGCGGCTAAACCTACGTAATCTTTCCACCTTTCAAACAAACATGAAGAATGCAAGTTATACCTTCATAGACTTTTTTACGCGCTATAAGATCAACAAGTGGAAAATGGATATCGAATTGGAAATGAATAATTTGGCCAATATCAAAAACTATCGCACCTACCTGATGACGGCCAATATGATTTCACAGAATGAATTTGAACTTCGCGGGAGAACAATTTTACTTCGTACAGTTTTCAACCTTTAAGACTCGAACCATCGGAAAGAAACAATTACGTTTTCTAGTGCTCGTCTATTGTTGTGCCCATAGACCAATCTCTTCCAATTGAAATCTCGCTATTTTAGCAGATTATCGATGATGAACAAGAGTAATAAGTTTTTCAACCCCTAGAGGCAAACCGTTTCATTTAAAAAAAAAATAGAAAAAAGAAGCCTGAGCAAAAAAATCACCCAGGCTTCTTTTTATATCTTGCGAAAAATATTCTTTGTTAAAAAACTTAGAAATGTTTTCTATTGCATATCAAATAAATGTTTCTCTGCATGGTAAGAAGAACGAACCAGCGGTCCAGACTCCACATACTTGAATCCCATTTCCAAACCAATTTTCTGATATTTCTCAAATTGTGCAGGCGTAATCCACTCGATTACAGGATGGTGAGCTTTGGTAGGCTGTAAATATTGCCCCAGTGTCAAAATATGTACCCCAACGTTATATAAATCTTGCATTGCCTCGATAACATCTTCCTCTGTTTCCCCAAAACCAAGCATAATTCCTGATTTTGTACGGAGTCCAGCTTCAGAAATCCGACGCAGACACTCAAGTGAACGATCATATTTAGCTTGAACGCGAACTTCTCTTGTCAAACGACGTACAGTTTCAAGGTTGTGCGAAACAACCTCGGGACGTACTGCGATCACGCGGTCCAAATTATCCCATTGTCCTTTAAAATCTGGCAAAAGTGTTTCTAAGGTTGTTTCTGGGCTTTCCCGACGAATGGCATTTATTGTCTCCGCCCATATTATCGAACCACCATCTTTTAGGTCATCACGATCCACCGAAGTGATCACACAGTGTTTTACCTGCATTAACTTGACAGAATTGGCAACACGATTAGGTTCATCCAGATCCACCGCCAAAGGACGACCTGTTGCTACCGCACAAAATGAACAAGAACGTGTACAGATATTTCCCAAAATCATGAAGGTTGCCGTTCCAGCCCCCCAACATTCGCCCATATTCGGGCAATTTCCACTCTCACAAATTGTATGTAATTTATGCTCGTCTACAAGACTTCTGACATGTCTATATTCTTTACCAACAGGCAATTTGACACGCAACCAATCAGGCTTGCGTTGTGCAGGAGTTGCCGGAATAACTGGAAGTTCAATCATACAACAAAGTTAAGGATTAAAAATGTAATTTCTAACCGTCAATTTGTTGGTTTTATATCATAAAAAATGAGCGATTGCCGTCAATAATAGAATTATGAAACAAAAATTAGGATATTTGTGTTGATTATCATTAATCTAATAACAAAACTATGCGACTGAGCCGATCTTTATCCATGTTGTTACTTGGGGGTGCAACCATTTTTACAGCACAAGCCCAAACCAACTTTGACATTATACCCAAACCTTCGAAAATCACCTTGGCTACTGGAACATACGCTATCCCTGCACATCTTCAGGTTATTGTTTCAGATGAATTTCAGGAGGCGACACAGTTACTTACTGAACACCCCGCCATCAAAAGCCTCACTGTCGAAGTACTCAAGAAAAATAAAAAAGGCCCTAAAGAAGGCTTTCGCATTATTAAAGCTGTCGATGCAGATAATCTGAGTAAGAACGCCTATTCCATTCAAATCGATGAAAAAGGCCTGCTACTCAGGGCTTGGAATGTACCTCAGGTGATCAATGGGATTTACACGCTGGTTCAATTAGGCTATCTACAAGCCGATCCAAGTAAAGTAGCCTATGCGACTATAGTCGATGAGCCTCGCTTTGCTTATCGTGGATTACACCTGGATGTATCGCGCCATTTTATGCCGCTATCTTTTGTAAAAAAGTATATCGACATCATGGCCATCTATAAGTTCAACAACTTTCATTGGCATTTAACCGATGGAGCGGGATGGCGATTGGAGATTAAGAAATACCCGGAATTAACACAAAAGGCGGCCTGGCGAACACATACCAGCTGGAAAGATTGGTGGAACAATGGTCGTCAATATGTAGAAAAAGGTACGCCAAATGCCAGCGGTGGATTCTACACACAGGAGGAAGCCCGCGAATTGGTCGATTATGCAGCCCGCAAAGGAATCAATGTTATTCCCGAAATAGAAATGCCCGGACATTCGGAAGAAGTATTGGCCGTGTATCCCGAACTCTCCTGTTCCGGAAAGCCCTATAGTCAGGGAGAATTCTGTATCGGCAATGAAAAAACCTTTGAATTTCTGAAAAATGTATTGGATGAAGTGCTTACAATATTCCCTTCCCAGTACATTCATATCGGTGGTGATGAGGCTGAGAAAAAGCATTGGGAAACCTGTCCAAAAGATCAGGCACTCATGCAGAAAGAAGGACTGAAATCTGTCGACGAACTGCAGAGCTATGCCATCAGACAAATGGATCAATACCTGCAATCTAAGGGTAGAAAACTGATCGGTTGGGACGAAATCCTACAAGGGGGACTTACCGAAGGAGCTACCGTCATGAGCTGGCGCGGTGAAGATGGCGGCATAAAGGCCGCAAATGCAGGCCACGATGTCATCATGACTCCCGGTTCACACCTCTATTTTGATTCTTATCAGACAGACCCTCGGACACAGCCTGAGGCCATCGGCGGTTACCTGACACTGGATAAGGTGTATTCATATGATCCTATTCCAGCGGCCATACAAGGAGATAAAGCCAAGCATATTCTCGGAGCACAAGCGAATATATGGACAGAATATGTTCCTACCACCGAACACCTTGAGTATATGGTATTCCCACGTGCACTGGCTTTAGCAGAGGTCAATTGGACCAATAAAGATGGGAAAAGTTGGACTGACTTTCAGCGAAGACTGCAATCTCATTATAAGCTTTTACAAGATCTGAACGTCAATTACTACCGTCCTTCCTTTAATGTCGCTTATACAGCAACATACAATGCAGCTAAAAACAACAATAAAATTACGCTGACAACCGAGCAACTAAAAACAGATCAGATCCGATATACCATTGATGGCAGTGAGCCTACAATCCAGTCTACGCCGTATACCGGACCATTTGAACTCAGCTCGACAGGCCATATCAATGCGGCTTATTTTCTAGATTCTATCAAAATTGGTCCAACCCTATCCTTTGATATTGACATTCATCGCGCTATCGGAAAAAAAGTAACGTACAACACAGCATGGTCGGGATATCCAGCACAAAAAGATTCTACCTTAACAAATGGAATCATGGGTGGACTTTCCTATCACGATGGCCAATGGCAAGGATTCACCAGTCCGATTGATGTGGTCGTGGATATGGAACGTAGAGAAGAAATACACCAGGTAGCCATGAATTTTATGCAGATGATTGGCCCGGGCGTTTACATGCCCGGAGAAATGGAAGTCCTGCTTTCGGATAATGGCCGTACCTTCAGATCGGTAGGAACAATCAAAAATGATATATCCGATAAAGAGTCCAAGTTGACTTTCAAAAGGTTTGAACTCAAACTTGACAAAGCACAGCAGGCGCGTTATATAAAGATCAAAGCCAGCAATCCTAAAAAAGGATACTTGTTTACAGACGAAATCATCGTTTATTAAACATATCTGGACAGTTTTCTAAACCTGCATGTTTTATTGACTTGTGGTTTCTCATTAAAGCATCAATGAGTTCAAAACTCACTGTTATCGGAAAACAATAACCTTCATGATTTCACAGCACCAATAGCTCTAAAATCATGAAGGTTCTATACTCGTTTTTGTTTTTCAGGACTACTTTTCCAACAAACGGCATTTAATTTTGAAATATTATTAAAATAAATACTTAATTTTCAAAATTTAAAATGTAACTTTGCACTCCGACAAAGCAGTCGGAATGACCCTTCCCCATGAGCTATTTTTGATTGTCTTTGCTCAGATTTACAATAGGAAATTTAATTTTTTGAACTAGATATAATGCCAAGAAACACTTCCATTAAGTCGGTTTTAATCATCGGATCAGGTCCCATCGTTATCGGTCAAGCTTGTGAATTTGATTATTCTGGATCTCAAGCATCCCTTTCATTGAAAGAAGAAGGTATTGAAGTATCCATCATCAACTCAAACCCTGCAACAATCATGACGGACAAAGTTGTTGCGGACAATGTCTACTTACTTCCATTAACTTGCGAAAGTATTGAAGAAATTTTGCAAAAACACAACATTGACGCTGTACTTCCTACCATGGGTGGCCAAACGGCTTTGAACTTATGTATCGAAGCTTCCAACCTAGGCCTTTGGGAAAAATACAATGTAAAAGTTATCGGTGTTGATGTTGCTGCCATTGAAAAAACTGAAAACCGCGAAGAATTCCGTCAATTAATGGTTGATATCGGTGTGGGCGTTGCAACATCCAAAATTGCAAACTCATTCCTTGAAGGTAAAGAAGCGGCACAAGAGATTGGCTATCCGCTTGTTATACGTCCATCTTATACCCTTGCAGGTACAGGAGGTGGATTTGTTCACAGAAAAGAAGATTTTGACGCAGCCTTAAATAGAGGTTTACATGCATCACCAACACATGAAGTTTTGGTTGAACAAGCTGTATTGGGCTGGAAAGAATTTGAGTTGGAATTACTTCGCGATACCAATGACAATGTTATCATCATCTGTACTATTGAAAACTTTGATCCAATGGGTATCCACACTGGAGACTCGATCACTGTTGCACCAGGCATGACATTATCAGACAAATGTTATCAAGATATGCGTAATCAGGCTATCCTGATGATGCGTTCAATTGGTACATTTGCGGGTGGTTGTAACGTTCAGTTCTCTGTAAACCCAGAAAACGAAGAGATCATCGCCATCGAAATCAATCCACGTGTATCACGCTCTTCCGCTTTAGCATCGAAAGCAACGGGTTATCCAATTGCGAAGATTGCAGCTAAACTGGCGATCGGTTACAACTTAGATGAATTACAAAATCAGATCACCAAGACAACATCCGCATATTTTGAACCAACATTGGATTATGTGATTGTTAAGATCCCTCGTTTCAACTTCGATAAATTCAAAGGAGCAAACAAGGAATTAGGTCTACAGATGAAAGCGGTAGGTGAAGTAATGGCAATCGGCCGTACATTTATCGAAGCTTTACAGAAAGCATGTCAATCCTTAGAGACTGGCCGCGCTGGTTTAGGCGCTGATGGTCGTCAATGGAGAAACCTTGACGAAATCATGGATAGTTTGGAACATCCAAGTGGTGACCGCTTATTCCATATCAAAGATGCTTTCGAATTAGGCGTTCCTTTGGAATCGATCCGTAAGGCAACACGTATCGACAAATGGTTCTTGGTACAGATCCAAGAGTTGGTACACCTTGAGCAAGAATTACGTCGTTATCAATTGAATAATATTCCACGCGACTTCTTCATGACCTTAAAACAAAAAGGTTATTCAGATGTACAAATCGCATGGTTATTAGGAAATGTAACCGAGGATCAAGTGTACGATCGTCGTAAGGAGTTAGGTATCAACCGTGTTTACAAAATGGTCGATACTTGTGCTGCAGAATTCCCGGCACAAACACCTTATTACTATTCGACATTCGAAGAAGAGAACGAATCCATCTCTTCAGATAGAAAGAAAATCATCGTTTTAGGTTCTGGTCCAAACCGTATCGGTCAAGGTATCGAGTTCGACTACTCTTGTGTACATGGTTTATTAGCCGCTAAAGAATGTGGTTACGAAGCGATTATGGTTAACTGTAACCCGGAGACTGTATCGACAGACTTCAATATGGCTGACAAATTATACTTCGAGCCCGTATTCTGGGAGCACGTACGTGAGATCATCGAATTAGAAAAACCCGAAGGTGTTATCGTTCAGTTGGGTGGACAAACGGCTCTTAAAATGGCTGAGCGTCTAGAGCAACTTGGCGTAAAAATTATCGGTACTTCATTTGAGAATATGGACTTGGCAGAAGACCGTGGCCGTTTCTCCGATCTATTGAAAGAACTGGAAATTCCATATCCAAGATACGGTGTAGCAACTTCAGCAGAAGAAGCATTACAAGTTGCAAACGAAGTTGGCTATCCAGTATTGGTGCGTCCTTCTTACGTATTGGGCGGACAAGGAATGAGTATTGTCATCAATGACGAAGATTTAGAAAAAGCTGTCGTTAACTTGTTGAAGAATCTTCCTGGAAATCATATTCTGATTGACCACTTCCTGGATCGTGCAGAAGAAGCTGAATCAGATTCAATCTGTGATGGTGAAGATGTACACATCATTGGTATGATGGAACACATCGAGCCTGCAGGTATCCACTCGGGTGACTCATCGGCGGTATTGCCTCCATTTGGTCTATCACAAGCTGTTCAGGACAAAATGGAAGAATACTCTATTAAATTGGCAAAAGCGTTGAACGTAAGAGGTCTATTAAACATCCAGTTTGCTGTCAAAGGTGAAAATGTATATGTAATCGAGGCTAATCCACGTGCATCACGTACAGTTCCTTTCATCGCTAAAGCTTATGATGTTCCTTACATCAATATTGCAACTAAAGTCATGTTGGGCGTCAATAAATTGAAAGACTTTACAATCGAACGTAAACTGAAAGGATACGCGATTAAAGAACCTGTATTCTCTTTCAATAAATTCCCTGAAGTAGACAAGCAATTAGGCCCTGAGATGAAATCAACTGGTGAAGCAATTCGCTTTATCAAAGATCTACAAGATCCTTATTTCAGAGAATTGTACAATCAAAAATCAATGTTTTTGAATGCACAATAAGGCATATCAATAAAATAGAAAAGGCTTGCACATGCAAGCCTTTTCTATTTTATATCTTTTACACAGCGAAATCCAACATTATTTGTAGGACTGTTGACCTCTCCTTTTCCTCTGCTTCCGGCTTTATACCTTTCGCAATATTGATCATTGCAAAGAAATGACCCTCCCCGCTGAACGCGTTTTTCAAGATTTGGTTCCTGTGGATCATAAGAATCTTGTGGTCCTTTGGGATTAGCAGCTGTACTATGCTGATAATAGTCAGGTCTATAAAAATCAGCACACCATTCCCACACATTCCCTTCCATATCATACAGTCCCAACGCATTTGCCTGAAATGATTTTACAGGTGCTGTCCCCTCAAATCCATCTTCTTTTGAATCTTGTACCGGAAACTTTCCCTGGTAAATATTTGCGGTCCATTTACCATTAGGCTTCAAGTCTTGGCCCCAATAATACAAATCGTCGTTTGCATCTTTACGTCCTCTAGCCGCATATTCCCATTCCGCTTCTGTAGGTAATCGCTTGCCTGCCCATTCCGCATAAGCTGCAGCATCTTCATAGGCAACCTGAACAACAGGATAATTCATTTTGTCCTTTATCGAGCTATTCGGCCCCTCGGGATGTTGCCAGTTTGCACCAGGGACATACTCCCACCACATCAGGTAATTATTTAATGAATTAAGTTCTTTGGGCTTAGAGAACACAGCCGATCCCGGGACTAACATCTTGGGATCCACTCCCGGAAAATCTTTCGGATCAAGCTCTCGCTCAGCAACAGTTACATAACCCGTCTCCTTTACAAACTGCGCAAACTGTGCATTTGTGACCTCATGTTCATCCATATAAAATGAATTTAGTTCAACCTGATGTAGGGGCTTACTATCTTCAAAATTTGAACTTCCCATTAGAAATTTGCCCCCTTCGACCAATATCATTTTGTCCGCATTCTTGCTTTTTAGCTGGGCAATTTGGGATTTTATCATACCAGCGCGAGTAGGTATATTTTCCCCAACACAACAGGAAAGTGTATCCTTGGTGGAAAATAACGATAAACAGGTAATTAGAGTCAGATTGAATAACATAATTAAAGATAAACATAAAAGGGGAACAATAAAAAGTTCCCCTTCAATAAGTCATTTTATATAGGAGGGCTATACGCCCAATTGTATATTTTCTTTTTTCGCTGATCTCGAACGGATAGGCGTATTTCCGCCACCTTTTAACGTGATTTCTACCGGCGTATTATTTTTCCATGCACCTTTTGTGAAATCCGGTACATCAACTGTTTTACAGTTCTTTTCGACAGATTCGAAACTCAACGGTACGATACAGCTCCATGAAGCAGCGTCATAGACATCCTGATCCAAAGGTAATCCATTGCGCAAACAATCAATTAGACGCCAGTCCATCATAAAATCCATCCCACCGTGTCCACCGACCTGCTTTGCCTGCTCACCAATATATTTTACCAATTCTGGGGTGTATTTATCATACAGTTCCTTCAATTTCTGTTCTGTAACGAATTCATGACCAAAAGCAATATTCTCCGTAGGGTACTTTTGTGCAAACCCTTTGGTACCACTCAGTGTATGTAGCCTAGAATAAGGTCTAGGAGAAGTAACATCATGCTGCAACATAATCGTTTTCCCTTTGGCCGTACGGATAAGCGTTGTATTCATATTACCACGGTATTTCTTTCCTACAAATTCCTGAAAAAAAGAATCCTTAGCGGCTAACTCTTTCGCTTTTTCTCCCATCATAAAATCACTGGAAGACACCGCCACAAGATGATCCATTTTATCCCCTCTATTGATATTTAAGCATTGTGCCACAGGTCCAAGTCCATGTGTAGGGTACAGATTTCCATTTAGTTTTATATTTTCTCTTAGGCGCCACATGTTATCATAGCCATTTTTTGCAAAGTTAAGATCAAGCAAATCGTGAATATAAGCACCTTCGGCGTGAACGAGCTCGCCAAACAAGCCTTGGCGCACCATATTCAATGTCAGCATTTCGAAGAAATCATAACAGCAGTTCTCCAGCATCATACAATGCTTTTTAGTTGCCTCGGATGTTTTTACCACCTCCCAACAATCCTTGATTGTCAAAGCGATCGGGACTTCACAAGCCACGTGATTACCCGCTTTCATCGCCGCAATACTCATCGGAGTATGATAATCCCAAGGCGTACAAATATAGACCAGATCAAGCTTCTCTTCTTTCGACAAGGATTTCCAGCCATCTTCACCTGAATACGCTTTAGGAGCTGCTAGACCTTTCGATGTAACAATTTTTGTTGCGCGCTCCACCCGGTCTGGATGCTTGTCACAAAGTGCGACAATTTCGCATCCCTCAATAAAGGACAAGCGTTCAACAGCACCAGTACCGCGCATACCCAATCCTATCACCGCTACTCTGACTTTATCGATTTTTGGAGCTGCATATCCAGACATATTAAACGACGCGGCTGCCGTATTGGCATTGACCAGAGTAGGGAGTGAAACAGCCAGCGATGACAATATTCCGGCTTTTTTAAGAAAATCTCTTCTAGAATCCATAATTTAAAGTTCATATAAATTTAAAGGGACCAATTGGTCCCTCTAAAAAATCACCTATTTTAAAACAAACTAAACAGTCAATAGAAAAAATCCTTTTGGATCGGATTTTATAGTTGGTTCTATTTAAAGAACTTAATCTCTATAACAATAATATAACACTTTTTTCTAAATAAAAAATGAAACTTGAAAGCAATCGTTTGCTTAATCTACACAAACGATTGCTTAAATTTTTATCTTCGTTGTTTTTCAATCGATATTCTGCAGCCACAGAGTTTTTAATAATGAAATTCCGAGTAGAATAATGGCATTGCTACAATATAATCCAGCAATGATTACTAATGAATGCCGAGCTGCATTTGTTATCGTTAAGCAATTGTAACTTCACAGAGGCCTAGCTAGAGGTATAATGTTATCGGGTTCCTGATCGGGATATGTGGATGAGAAATAGTATGTGGATACAATGATATCTGCCTTATTAAGCTTAATAATAGTCTAGAATGACCGTATAACATATGAATTTTATAGCAAGAACTATAGCCACTCACTGTATAATTCGCAACAGTTGGATAGCCTATAAGGAAAGTAAACTCAAGCAACGTACTGCGATAACCAATAGGCGGAGGATATGCAATAGCATTGTACGGGGAAGTACAGGCAGGTAGC
>NZ_DFPI01000006.1:0-298634 GCF_002377215.1 Sphingobacterium sp. UBA3519 | reverse complement strand
TTACAGAATCGAACTTAAAGGCGAAAGTCTAAGAAAAAAGAAGTAATATTGTCAGGTCATCAGTTGGACTGAAAAAAGCCTTGTTAGCGGGGTCAGTATGTCCAGCGGAGGGGTCAACTTCAACATTATATCCATTTATCTCTAATAACAAAATTATTACCGTTATAGACAAAGAAAATATAATAGCAATTTTCCAATCGCTAGTTAATAAAGGTATTGTGAAATAGTTTGTTAAATAAGTCAATAATATCGGTATAATGATTAAAGACACATACCATTTTTCGAGTACTCTGGACATTTATTTTAATTTTTATAAGGACCCTAGTTCTTTTAAAAAGGTGACTCCTTGCTTTTTCATTAATTTATAGTTGTCTGTTAATTCTGACCAAGAAAGAACCTCATATACATATAACCAATATCTATCAAAATCCATTTTTTTTAGGTTTATTGCATGATCTCTATATTCTTTTAAATATCCTCTCTTTTGAGTGGCTTTATGATATTGATAACTAATAAGAAGAAAAATACAATCATTTGAGTCAATTGCTAAATTTTTTAAATTATCTGTTTCTAATTCAAAATCATATTTTAAAGCCCAAAAAACAGCATAGGAACATGCATCAAAGAGTCTTTTATTAATTCCTAGGTGGAATAAATCTTTTGCAATATTTTTGATCACCCATTTCGGTGTTGAATGAGGCTTAAACACTTTCTCTTCTAGGATGCTCGTTAGATATGGATACAACAAAACTAAATGATGTATTTGTTTGAAAAAGTAGTCTTTAGCATTTACCCCAAGATATTTATCCGATAAAGTCTTTATAGCGTAATTTAAAACTGCAGCATCATTGTTATTTTCTAGCATAATTTCGGTTGCAAAATCAAGAAACCCTTTTAGTTCCTTTACTCTCAACCCTAATTTCTCTCCAATATTGTAGGTGTTTGTAAAATAAAAATGATTTAGCTTTGTTACCCAATTTCTCACATTAGCTTTTGGAAGAGGGCATATCTTCGATTTTTTGTGATTTAATGATAATTCAAATTTTGCTAATTCTTCTGAAAGGCTGACTAAGAATTTTTCAGCCTGTTCATGCGTTTCCGCATAACATTGATAATCATCGATATTCCTAATATATTTAAATCCTTTTTTTGCTAGCTCATTGTCAATGGATACTAAGATTATCTCTGCAATGAGATTAGATGAATGTGGACCGATAAGTAAACCGCTTGTTTCACCATATTTTACATTCATAATATGGTGATCTAACTGATTATACCATTGTGATTGATCTGTCTTATATTTTTTTGCGGTTTGTTTTCCCACTAATGCCCAAGAAACAGCATGACTGTATATACTTGGAAAACAATTGGAAATATCAGCTTCGGCTATGTACTTACTTTTTATTAAAATATCTTGCTCAGGTGCGCCATCCTTTTCGAAATTTTTATAATTCATTTCAAACAGAGGGGGCTTGTTAAAGAGTTTTCTTAAATGAATTCTACTTATTTTGTATCTATCATTTCTAGTCTTTTCTCTAAAATGTTCTTGTATATTAGCCCAATTTTCCGACAAAGCGTGACATTGATTAGCAAATGCGAATGGTTCGGGTATTGCCATGGATCTTGGAACATTAATATTTCTCATGCTAGAAAACCTTATATAATCTTTTGGCCTAAGTTTTAGAGGGAATACTAAAGTTTTAGTATAGTCTAGAAACATTTTACTGGAAAGAAAATTTGGAATTTTCTCTGCAAATATGCCATATCCTACCAAACTCTCATATAATTCCTTCGGTGATATTTCATCAGTATAGCTATAGTATGTTCTCATTGTTATGAGTGGATTTTCTCTAATTTCTGGAATATTTAATTTGAAACGCAATCTTCTCTATCTTCCAAATCGTCTTTATCTTTTTTTTGCTCATTGAAAAAGAAAAACCAATTTTTGTCCACGTGACCATTTTTAAGCTTACTAATTTGACCATTAGACAAGCCTGTTTTTTCGACCAGATTTTTATCCTCCCAGCCTAATTTTTGTAGTTTATCTTTTATATAATTATCAATGCTATGATTCACAATTTATCCTCTTTGATCTTCTTCTTTCAGAGTTTCGATTACGGATAAATCCAAAGCTTCACAAAGATTTAAAAGTTTGGAAAAAACAAAATCTTCCTTTCCGTTTTCCATATCACTAATTTTTGACCTATCCATTTTAGCGATTCTTTCAGCTACTTCATCTTGAGTTAAATCTAACTCTTTTCTTCTTTTTCTTAAATTCTTTCCTATTGTTTTGTAGGTTTTTGAATGTTTGTCTTCGATCATGGAAATATATTTTGTGGTTTTATTGCCACACTTCATATTTATTATTATATTTGTGTGGACGATTTAATATTCGAGGTAAATAACCTTGATGAACGACGTTTTCTCGTACCCGAACAGAGCTAAAAATTCGCCGAGAGAACCCGTGTAGATCGCTCCATGCTTTTGTGTGTTCAAAAAGTTTTAATACTTTTGATATATGCGGCATGCGAGCGGTTTCACGTGTAGCTTTGGCGATGCCATTTTCGAAATCTCTTGCAGATGTAGAGGTGACAAGGGTTAGCTCCCCTGGGTTCAAAGTGTGAAACCGCTCCTTGCTTAGCTAACCTAAATAAGTAAACGGTACTCATTAAGATAACGACGTTCATCATAAATAGATAAAATTATGATAACGATGTTAAATAAAACTTCATTCAAGCGGTACCGAGCCACGTCTTCATTCTCTCGGTGTTCCGCTAAACAGCATTTCAAAAATTTAATCCGAGCGCCGGATTAAGTATTTAACCATACACAGCACGTAAAAGGAGAGGAGCAATAAAAATGGCTCGGTATTCTTATCTAAAAGAATAGCGATACTTCCCTTAAACGTGTCTGCCACCGACCCTACACATCAATAGATTAAATAGCGATTGAAGGCATGAAGATGGCTTGTTCTAAATAATTGTTTTGCAGCATAAATTTAGGCAAACTTTTTATTGCTGGCAACTTTCTATCCAAAATATTGTCGTAACACAACAAAAGGGTCGGTTCTTCCAATCATTGTGGATGTCCGTGACGAACATATATATAACCAGTAACGAAAAGAGTAAAACGGCATTCTGAGGTTTAGTTAATAAATTTTTTAACAGTGTAGGCTGTGTTGAGACTTTGGACTCGATAGGGATTGTTTTACCCTATTTTTCCAAAGAATCTATGCAGATGCACGCCCTCAAAAGCCAAAAAAATGAAAGAGCTTTTAAAGAAACTGGTCGCCTTTGATCTGGCGATGTACGAAATCCATCATCTGGACTATGACCCTATAAACTGTATCAAAGATTTTTGGACCAGGTATGACATGGATAGTTGTCGCAATCATCTAGTAGAACTGCTTACCGTTTATTTCGATCGAGAAAGGGGAGTTAATCCTACTATCAGTGCCGCGGATATACAATGTTTCTCCGTCGCATTATTTCGGATGGTAATGGCCTACTTTCTGATTCATTACAAAAAGATTAATCTTTCAGAGGTAGAAATTTCATTTCTCCGAAGCAACAGATTCATCGCCTGCGAACTCGAAAGCAGTAAGGAGGTCTACGATTTTTTTTATCAGCTTTCTCAAAACCACTAATTAACTAAATGATGAATATCCTGAAATTTTTAGCCTTTTTTAAGGGCTATATAACCTATATATTTCAAGTACCTGTGAAGCACTACTTAAGCACAGATATAGTACCATTTGCGCAAAAATTGCGTAAGAAAATTAGACAAGGAAAAACGTACTTCAAAGGTACCTCGATCCAGCTAAAAAAGCGCTGTAAGATTAGCGCTCAAAACAGAATAAAAGAAGCAGATTCTTCGGGCAGCCTTCGGGTTTTGTTTGAGGATCGTTCGACACTGCGTCGTACCAGAGTCGCCTCTTCTTCCGGAACGCTTCGACTGCTGTTCGACTGCGCTTCGGGTAGGAGTCGAAGCGTACTCGAAGCCCTTCCTAAGCCGAGCCGAAACGCTCCCGAGCCTATCTCGAATATGTCCCGAAGAAGTCTAGAAGCTGAGCCGAAGGCCACTCGAAGAAGTCTCGAAGCGGCGCCAAAGGCTACCCGACGAGGGGGAGAGGTATCACCTTTTTCGGACTTTTGCCTGACCAACTTCGCTCTAGCTTCTGCCTTTCATGCAGTAGGACTTGAGTTTTCATCGGGATCTTATCGGGCTACACCGATCAAAACCCGATGCGGACCCGATGAAAATCCGATGAAATGTAAAAATTCGGCAGGAATTAATCTGGTAATGGTCGACTATAGCTTGGCACAAGAAACACACAAGCTTGACTATAGCGCGACCCTAGGTTCACCCTTGCTAAGCCCTTGTTATACACAAGGACAACTAAACGATTGCACAAGGCCCACACAACAAAAGCGAGCTTTTCAAAAGGTGGGAGATTTTAGATTGACTTATGGAGTAGAATCTGAACGATCTGTTTTAAGGTTCTTTAAGTCGATCTGTAAGGCTTTGGAGTTTCGAGCCAATACTTTGCTTGGATTGATAGGCTTAGTTGTTCAGCGGGCTTTAAAATGCTTTTTATTCGTTGCATATTATAAGCGTGCCTATCGCATGATTTTGACATGCTTGTTTTTATGTTTAGTTTCTATGTTTAGTTTATCGGCTCAGACGCCCCGCAAGGATAGCGGGGCCGATGGGCTATCCAGTCTCGTTGCGCTAAAACCAGGCGATAAGATCCCGGATGCGGTATGGGACCAGCCGCTCGAACTGAACTATTTTAATGGGAAAAAGAAAACAATCAAGTTCGCTGATTTGAAAGGGAAACTGATCCTGCTGGATTTTTGGGCGACTTGGTGCCCCTCGTGTATTGAGGGATTTCCACATCTAGAAGATGTGTTGGCGATTAATAAAGATGAGATTGCCGTGCTGCTTGTCAATAGCACACAGACAAAGGATACACAAAAACGTGTACAAGATCTAAAGAAAAAATATCAAGCGGCATATGGCTTTCAGACTTCCCTTCCTTATCTATTTGGCGACACCATTTTCCAACAATTATTCCCTCATAACGCGGTTCCACATGTCGTTTGGATAAATAAAGATGGTATTCTGGTTGCCAATACTTATCCCAATGCATTGTCAAAAGAAAATATAACAGCAGTGCTTCATACTGGAAATGCAGATTTCCATCAAAAAAAAATGAGGACCAATAAAGAAGTGGCTTTGATAACCAATGAAATGCTGAATAACGGATTTTATGCGGGTTCTGTTTTCCAGACTTATCAAGAAGGGTTAGATGCTAGTTCTGGAAATTATGCGTTCGACGGAAAACGGACCAGGTATCAGCTATTGAACCTCAGATTCTCTCAGCTCGTGGCCTTAGCATTTCAAAAAGAATTGAAAGGAATACCCTGGAGACATTGGCAGTTTGCTACAAGCAGAGGAGTAAACCCTAAACAGCGGCTCCTGACCCCAAATCGTTATGAAAATAGCTTCTGTTATGAAATGGTGGTGCTGGATTCTTTGCCTAAGAGCAGAGCGAAACAATTTTTTACGGAAGATTTTAAAAAGTTCTTTGGGATAAAACTATCAGTAGAAAACAAGCCAACGGATGTATGGCGCGTCAGTTTCAATTCAGCTGCCGAAAAGATCAGGAGCAAAGGTGGTATCCCAGAAGTTTTCCTAGGAGATTCGGAGACGGAAATGAAATTCCGCAATATTCCATTAGAATTGTTGGTGGATAACCTCAGCCTATATTTTCATCGTCCATTGGTAATTGGAGCTTCCAAAGAGGTACTTGTAGACATGACCATTCCTAAAGATTTTGAAGGCTGGGAAGAGGATACGCGAAAGGCATTTCTCCGGGCAATGGGTTTAGAGCTTAATTCTGCGCAGGAGACCATTGCCTGTGCATCATTTTCATTAACAGATAGATAGGAGGGTAGGATATGTTTATGAGATTGTTATGCATCCTAAGTGTTTGGATGTGTTGGCTTACGTCCTATAGTCAGGTAAAAGAAAGAAACATAGTTCGAGGAGTAATTGTATCAAGCGAAGACTTGCGCCCATTGCAGGGCGTCACTGTGCAAAATATGGTTACAAATATGCGTTTAAAAAGTGAAGCCGATGGAAGTTTCGGAATAAGGGGAGATTTGCGCGATACACTTCGGTTTTCGGCTATGGGTTATCAGGAATTAAGGGTATTGGTAAAGGATGTGTTGGCTAAAGGTAGGGTTTTGATGGCTGTAAAGGATAATTACTTGGAAGAGGTGCAGATCAATACGGGCTATCAGATTTTGAAACCGAATGAAACAACAGGTTCTGCCAGTGTGATTTCCAATGATATGCTGAACCAGCAAACTGGTACAAACATTTTAAACAGGCTCAATAATGTGGCCTCTGGGCTGAGATTTGAAAATCAGCCCAGTACTGTCAGTGATAGACAAAAGCTGAATTTTTCTGTTCGGGGTCTCAGTACCATAGATGGTAATCTTGATCCATTAATAGTATTGGATGGTTTTATTTATGAGGGCAATGTGGCTAATATAGATCCGAATAGCATCGAATCTGTTACCGTTTTGAAAGATGCGGCGGCAAGTTCGATATGGGGTGCAAGGGCAGGAAACGGGGTTGTGGTCATCACTTCTAAAAAAGGAGGTCAGGGTGCTGGCAAAATAATGAATACCACATTTAGCAGCACATTGATTACAAAAGCGAAGCCCAACCTTGATCAGGTGTATCAATTGTCCAATAAGGATTTTATCGATGCAGAGTCCATGTTGTTCAATAAAGGATTTTACGATTGGCTTGCGAATGGTTTTCAGTATATCTCGGTCACGCCGGCTATAGACATATTTGACAGGACAAAACGTGGATTGCTGACTCCTGCAGATTCAGCAGATCTGATCAATGAGCTTATGACAAAAGATGGGCGAAAATCATACCGTGACCTGTTTCTCGAATCGCCCTTTTCGCAACAGTATTCCTTAAATCTTTCGGGCGGTAGCAGACAGTATAATTATGGTTTTTCCGGAGGCTATACCCGAGAAATAGACGAGTATGCAGGACGGTTCCGAAAGTTGAATTTACAGCTTACAAATAGCTTCCAGCCTACAGAAAAACTGGACATTGCGATCAACCTTTTGTTTACAAACAGTATTTCTGAACCAGGAAAGCCGAAGTTTGAATCACTTCATTACAACGGTAAGCAGGTGCCTTACATGGATTTTTACAATAATGATGGCTCTCAACGCGCCTTTTATCCAGAATTTAGGGGTACTTATATGACCGAAAATTATGGCACACCTTACTTAGACTGGGGGTATTATCCATTGACTGATTATAAGCAGGCTGTTTCAACGACAAGATTGAATGAGTGGTATTCAACCATAAGTGGAAAATATAAAATTTTACCTTTTCTAGATGTAAGTGTCGGGTTCCAATATCAGATTCAACAAACCGATCTGCAAGGACTATATAATGAAGAAAGCTATTATGCCCGAAAGAACATCAATCAATTTATGGAGGTTTCAAATGGGGGAAGTAGCATTACGTATCATATTCCCAGAGGTGGGATCAAGAGCAAAGACTTCTCCTCAGGGCGGTCTTACACCGCAAGAACGCAGTTAAATATGAATAAGTCATGGGGCCTGCACCGGTTGATCGGCATGGCTGGTGGAGAAATTCGCGAAACAGCAGGCAAGGGTGAAAATTATTGGGTATATGGTTATAAAGAGAAGCCCTTACAGGCAGTTCCGGTAGACTTTACGACATATTTCACTATAGCGCCTTCAATGGTGCCAATGGGTATTACGGGAAGTCCATCTTTCACTGATCGCGTGAACAGGTTTGTATCGCTTTATTCAAATTGGAGTTATATTTTTAAGGATCGATATGCCTGGTCGGGAAGTTTTCGAAAAGATGGAGGCAATATATTCGGAGCAAAAACCAACGATAAATGGTCTCCGCTATGGTCTACAGGTCTCTCTTGGGATATCGGGAAGGAATCGTTTATTGCCCTTAAGGATGTAGATCGATTAAAGTTAAGGGCTACCTATGGTTATAGCGGGAATGTTGACCTGCGTAAAACGCCGCAGCCTATCGCCAGTGTAACTGCAGGTACTTATACAAGATTACCTGCACTGACGGTCTCAAAATTGAATGATCCATCTTTAAGATGGGAGAAAGTGTCCACCTTCAACCTTGGACTGGATTTATCTCTGTTTAAAGGTCGTCTATCTGGTACGGTGGATCATTACATTAAAACAGGAAAAGATCTGTATGGGCTCACTGATTTTGATTATACCGCTTGGGGTAAATCCAATACAGTAACCAAAAATGTTGCATCCATGAGAGGAAAAGGCTGGGATATCACACTTTCAACAAATAATCTGGATAAAGCGGTGAAATGGAATTCCAGGCTGATTTTGAATTTGAATAAGAACAGGACTACGGCATATTATAGGGCTTTGAACGGTGGCGTGTCATCTTTTTTGGGCGATGGAAATACCATCACGCCAATACCGGGGATGCCATTGAATGCACTCTCAGCCTTTAAATGGATGGGGCTCGATAGTGAGGGAAATCCACAGGGTATCCTCCGTGGTGAAGTCAGTAAAGATTATATCGGTATCAACAACGCTGCATTTAACGACGGACTGGAAGGCGGCAGCATCGTTTTTTATGGTTCTGCCAAGCCGCAGGTTTATGGATCACTTATAAATACTTTCGGATGGAAATCTTGGACGCTTTCGCTAAATGTGAGCTATAAAGGAGACTATTATTTTAGAAAACCTGCAACTTCCTATTATAACCTTTTCAACCGAGGGACTGCTTTTCCAGATTTTGAGATGCGCTGGCAGCAAGCAGGGGATGAATTGAAGACTTCAGTGCCTTCGGTGCAATATCCATTGGAAGATTTTAGGGACGCGCTATATGTGCAATCTGAAGTAAATGTATTGAAAGCTGATCATTTGAGGTTAGAGTATATAAACATTTCATGGGATAAAACCCTGAGGCTTCAACAGCGCGATTTACGTATGAAATTTTATGGAAATGTAAGCAATCTGGGCCTACTATGGACTGCGAATAAGCAAAATATTGATCCTGAATTTCCTTATCGGATTTCGCCCCCAACGACCTTATCTTTTGGATGCCAGTTAAATTATTGATCATAAATGAATCTTGAAATGAAAAAGACGAAAAAACACTTTTGCTTTCTTACGATCTATCTCGCATTATTCGTAACATTCCATACATCCTGCAACAAGTATTTGGATATACAATCAAACAAAAATCAGGTAGTACCAGAGGATCTGACAGATCTTCAGCAGATACTGGATGGTTCGCAAAACATTAATTTTAATTTTTGTTCCATAGGTGAGGTTTCGGCTGACAATTACTTTTTGAAGCAAAAGGTATTTGATGGCCTGAATGAAGTGGGTAGAAAATTTTATACCTGGGAAAACCCCGTTTATAATTTTAATAATGATTGGGCAAAAGCCTATATCACTGTCTATAACTGCAATTTAGTGTTAGATAAAATGAAAGAAATTAAGAGAGCGGAGGCAAATAAAAATGATTGGGATAATGTAAAGGGCAGTGCCCTTTACTATCGTGCCAGCCAATATCTTAGTTTGGTGTGGACCTATAGTAAAGCATATCAAGACGATACATCTGCGAAGGATTTGGGTATTGTACTGCGCAGTACCTCAGATTTTAATGTAAAGTCTGAAAGAGCAACTGTTTTAAAGACTTATCGTGTTATAGTGGATGATCTTTTAGCTGCTGCCGACATACTGCCTGATAAAGCAATTCACGTCATGAGACCATCAAAAATAGCAGCATATGCGGGATTGGCGAGAGCTTACCACTCGATGGCGAAATACGATTCAGCTTACTATTATGCGGACAAGGTCTTATCGGTAAATAAAGAGCTGATGGATTATAACAATACGGCTGAAGTAAAAATTTTAGCTTCATATCCTTTTACAAGATTTAACAAGGAAACACTCGGATATTTTGAACTTGTGACCATTAATGCACAAATAGGAGTTAATAACGCTAATATTGATTCAACTCTATACCAGTCTTATCATGTTAATGACCTAAGAAAGCAGGCCTTTTTTAAAATGAATGCAGATGGTTATGTTTCGTTTAAAGGCAGTTACGCGGGCAGTGCAAATCTATTTGGTGGGCCTGCTGTTGATGAAATGTTTTTAATCCGTGCGGAATGCGCTGTAAGAAAAGGAAGCATTCGGGAAGGAATGGATGATATGGATTATCTATTATCCCGGCGTTATAAAATAGGAAGTTATATACCGGCTTATTTTGAGGTTCAGGATGAAGCACTTGATTTTGTTCTTCAGGAAAGACGGAAAGAGCTGCTCTTTAGAGGTTTGAGGTGGATGGACCTGAAACGTTTAAACGAAGAGGGACGGGAAATTCAGCTCAAAAGAAACGTGAACGGGAAAGAATATATGCTCAAACCCAGAGATAATAAATATGCACTACCATTGCCTGAAGATGTGATTATGGCGACTGGAATGCTTCAAAATCCTATTTAAGAAAAATCTTTATAATAGTCTTTTTTTGAATTATATACCTTAAACGAGAGACCAGCATTATTTGAAACTGGTCTCTTGTTGAAGGACAGCCAATAGATTAATTGGAAACGAAAATCTTCAAACAAATCTTTGGCGAGTACTAAAAATTAGCTTCTGTTGTGAATGTTAATTTCAGTTTCACTATCTCCACCACTTCGTTCAGGGATAAAACCCGAACCAGTAGAGATTTCCGCTAACTCAATTTGACCGGGATCTAGTTCCCCTGCCGAATTTAGGTCTGAGGTCTCCACTTGCATAGAACATGCTTTATTGTCGCCTGAACAGGATTGACCATTTGGTGTCGTTGTCCAATTCGACTCGTTTGAAACCTCTCCGCTTAATAGCGGATTTCCCTTGAAATAAACAGTTACAGGAGCTAAACTTTTTCCTGTATAAACTTCAGCACCTTTAAATGCTGAGAATCCGATAATCATGGCTCCGCCTAATATCATGTAGCCATAATTGTTTAAAAATTTGGTTAGCATAATGCTACCCTCCTTTCTGTACTGCAAGCCAATAATTGAAGAGTAAAGTTTTTGGCCTGCAAACTTTTGGTAAATAATTGTTGTCGGTACGGTTCTGTGTACCGATCGTATCTGTATGCCAGGCTGCCTACTATAGGCCTACTGACGGTGTCATATACTGGAGCATGGTCTATGCTGTCTGGCATAAACCAGATTTCATGTGTTGGTTTAATTGCTGCGTTTTTATAGCTTAGAATTCCTGTTGCTAGAAAACCCACTAGAAATAGGGCGACAGCGTTCTTGTTACTTAAGTTGCTTTGCTCGTGTAGCAAGACCTTACGGTTGAGTACTAATCCTGCTAGCGATAGACCAAGAATAACGAGATTAAAGATCAGATGCGCTGTCCAGGAGATATGACTGAGAAAGCTGGTACACATACACGGTTTCTTGTCATATACATCAAGGACGCCAAGGGCAATATAAATCGAAAACAAGGTGATCATGATAGTCGATGCTATCCAGCCCCAATGCTGTAAACGGCGTGCAGGCAACCCAAGCAAAGCTCCGATGCTAATTTCCAGCAGCGGAAGCAGCCAAAAAAGTATTGGCGCAAGGATGCTAATGACCGGTTGTTGCTGTAGTGCAATATGAAATGCACTGAGTTGCCAGAGTTTTTCAATACCCACGTAAACCCAGAATAGGATCATCGCCGCCCGGAGGATTTTGTAAATTGTTGTATTGTTTTTGTTCGCTTCCATAGCTTTAATTATTCGCACCGGCGGTATTTATTATTTCCTCCCGTGGTTTTATTATTTATTCTTTCCAAAAACAGGGCGCCGTACCTGCGCGCCCTGCTCGGGTACAGCAGCCTGCTTCAGCGTCAACTTCTACCTTTCGTACGCTTCAAAACAAAGATAGATCGGATAACAGCCGACCGTAGGGGTAGTAAATAGGGGCATTTGAGCCAGAGAATACGGTTCTAAATAGCTATATGAATGGGATGGGGAATTAGAGACGAAATAACTGCTATGGGCATGGCGGAGCAAAATAGCCGACAGAAATGATTTTAAACAAGATTTAAATCTTGGTCAATCCTGCGATTGCAGGGGTAACGTGGGAATACCCCTGCTTTTTAAAATTAGGATGGATTTTTATCCATTTAATTCGGGAAATTTTTCGTGCAATTCGTTCAGCATCGTTTTCAAGACCTTGCGAATATGGACAGCAGCCGGAAACTCGCTGCCTTTGTCCATTTTTGTGAGGCTATGTACTGAAAGAAGTATGCCCTCTTTGGTTTTGACGAGTTTTGAAAATTCTTCCGCAACTTCCTTTTTCTCGGACGATCGCGTTATATCGGCTTTGACACATAAATGCAGCCAGAGTTTGAGCTCTTTACCATTGAGATTGCTGTGGATAAAGCGATTGGGAATATCGTCGGAGGACTTATCGTCCGCTGTTTCTGTTTCAATGTACTGGCACATTAGCGTGAGTAGTGAGCTGCGGTTGGGATCATAGGCAAAGCCCGGGATGGTGGAGAAATGCTGTGGATACTGCAGTAGGTTTTCCGTAGCGGCAGGATCTGATTCGTACAATTCCATCCAACGATTTAAAAATCCGATGTGGTTAAAATTAAAATTGATCATCAAGATCAAAAAGCGGGAAGGCCAGTTTTTATGCTGACGCTCATCATCGGCTAATTGCCTGAGCGCATCAATCAGTTGAATAAGGTAGTGTTGATGATGGTATTGCATATAAGGTATTTTGCCCCGTTGCAAAAGGCTTGCAATAGCGGAATGCACTTCATCCAGATAAAGTTGGGGAATCTGTTTATGCCTTAATCTGTCCAAAGTGCCCTCGAGATGAAGTTCCATATATTGCCTGATGCGTTCTTCATGGTGTTGCGGTAGCGGTGTCAGTGGATTGATATCTCTTTTAAATAAGAATTCGATATTTTCCAATACTTCCTCCAGGCGATGAAGGGCATTGAGTTCCTCGGCAATAGACTGATCGCAGTAGGTGTATAATACTTCATGGAGACGAAGCAACTGGGTATGGTAGAGCTGTACGCCTCGAATCGCCTGGTCGGCATGGGTATACTGGCGATGGATTGCCAGGGCGTCGTTTAAATGGTCGGTACAGGCAGCAGCGATGGCTTCAAGATGTTTGGTTCGGCTGGAAGGGGCTGACATAGACAACGTTCTCTATCAGAAGCATCAGGGGATATAAACTCGTGATCATTTGTACCTCCTTTTCATTTCTTTGTGATACCATGGCCAGCCATACACACCGGGATGCAGCGTCATGTTCAGTCTGCCGCCCTCTTTTGCTTGCTCAAAAGTCTTTGGATGTACCTCGACCGGAAATTGGTATTTCTCATCTTCATATGTAAAGGAAACCAATAGCTCATGAATATCGCAGCAGACTGGGCATTTCTGTACCACTTCGGCTTGGATATAGATAGCTTTGGGGCTATCGACCTTTTGGCAATTATTCATAATAAGGTTCATCCGGATATACCAGGTACAGGCCAGGAGCATCAGTGGAAATTGGAGGGCGTACAGCGTAATCAGGTTGGCACGTTTAAAGAAAATTAAATGGGCTACCGCACAGCTGCCAAGAGCGATAGGGAAGGCATGTTTAAATGCTGGCTTCAGCGGCTGCGAGCTGAGCAGCAGTTCATAGGGTAAGCGGTCATACACCGCTATACTGCAGATCTGAATACAAATAAAAAATAGAGCAAAAAGCTGGAGCACCACATGGTGGCTACGGATTTCCAAAAAAGGGATCAGTAGGACAAGGACACCGATACTATAAACCTTTAGGTAAAATGCCGACGCTAAAAAGGATCCATATACAGTCACCACGATCGCGATAAAAATCAGGATGTGATTGCGGCTGATCCGTCTGAAAAGATGCATGGGAGGTCTCATACGCAGGGCTATTAAATCAATGATTTGATATGTAGTTAAAATTACCTATAACGCATGCTATTTGATATGAATAATATCTTTATTTCAATAAGCGTATGTTTTTCGCATCGAAGTCCTTTTTTCTGTAACGAGGCGTCCAATTTATACAATAAAGACGGTGTTTATAAGCTAAAAAGGTGTGTTGATGGGCATTTGGAAGGACACAAAAGGGTGGTTTACCTGTCTGATGGTACTGTTTAAAATAAATAATGGCTAAATTTAGTATACAGAAATTTTTTTAATAGGAGATTTTTGGGAAGAATTAGCCTCACCTGCATTTATCTATCGATCGGGTCAAGGTTAATTTTCGAAATTAACAATACATTATGGAAAGTAACCAACAGGTCAAGTATGCTAACGATACGGAGATGCACGTACATTATCCAGATTTCATCTGGGTGTGGATCGCTTCGTTTCTTTTTGGCGGCATCTGTTGGTATATTGGAGCGGTAACAGCGCTGTCAGGCTGGTTTGATAGCAAGCCACTGATCATAAGCTATCTATTTAATGTATTTATTGCTGCGGTAGCACTCTTTTATATACGAGCTGTTATCAAACTGTTGGACAAAAAGAAAAGCTGGCGAATGCATAGGAGCGATCGTATCGGAACGCAGTTCTTTTTCTGTGTACTACTACCCACCGTATTTCTCTTTGGAATTATCAAACCTGTCGTTCCTCCAAAAAGTGAATGGATATGGCTGCCTTTATTGGTCATATTTCTCTGTATCCTGCTTTTTAACATGATCTATGCCACTTTTTTTTATTGGAGTTTTAATCAGAAAAGGGAATTGTACTTCATCAAGCTGGAACGGACTTTACAAAAGCAGAATAACGTAGCAGTCAACGCGAATGCACAAATTGACGCACAATCTTTTGATTTGTATGATACTATAGATCCGGCATCGGTCGATGAGAATGGTAAGGAAACGGATGCTGTGGAGGAAATTGATCTGACGCTGCTCAAATCGATAAATCCGGCAGAGGAGGAGTTTGTGATCAACAACAAATACCTCACAAAAAAGATTATGTACACGGAGCTGGGGATATTTCTATTTGAGAAGACCAATAATACGCCTATCGTTAAGCTATACCTAAAAGAAGATATGGAAGATAGCAAAGGCTGCGAGCAGCGTAGCCTGAACGAAATTGTGCGCGATACCCAGGGCTTTGTACAGAAAATAGACCGGCATCACGCGATTCCATTGGACATGATCAAGGCCTGCTATCAAATAAAGGGCGGGCGGCTTCGCATCATTTTGCATGTACCGTTTGGTGCTATCGGCAGTTTTGTGGTTTCGTCGACCATTTCCCGCAGGATAAAAGACTGGGTCATGCTCCAGGTACCTATTGAAAAAGAGAATACAATAAATAATAACCTTTAACAGATCGATTATGGAAAGCATGAAAAGCAACACTTGGAAATGCCGAGCCACAGGAAAGGTGGCATTTCCATCCCCGTTCGACGCCCAATATGCGATGTTCCGGTTCAAATTGCGTTCGCGTGTCAAAAATGTCACCAATGGTAAACGCATCAAACACCGCATGGGAAAACCGGCTTGCCGTAGAGCCTACTATTGCAGGCTCTGTGAAGGGTACCATATTACCAAATGGAAAAAGGACAATTTTGAGCGTTATAAAAAAACGGTCTTGAGCTGGGATGTTTCGTCCAGCATAAGCGATTATTATTTGACAATCCTATAATTCACCCCAACCGCAATTCCCAAAGACTGCACGCGATCATGATTTCTCTCCGATTGGAAAGGAATGAGTGAGTACATTTTGTAGTGTGGCGACAGCAAGACAGCAAACTGTTGGGATAATGGAACCTTTGCGCCTAGTCCAATATGGAAACCTATGCCATGCTGCTTGTCTACATAACTATTTGCGTTCTGCTGGAAGTGTAACATAGGCCCCGCATTTGCGTAGAGATATTTCAAAAATTTTACCCTGGCATCTAAAGGGAATTCCCAAATAGAAAGTTCCATGGAATATTGCATCCGCTCCACCGATGGATCGACTATTGCCGATGTTGTCGTAATGTTCTGATGGGAATAGCCCAGACCAACACCAAACGACCATGTTTCATTATAGTGATAGCCTACGCGGAGCAATCCAGCGATATAATTCTTACTGTCGTCGCTACCGGCTCCCATAAGGCTTTTCCGAGGTCCAATAGTACGCTCAGCAAGTGGAGTAATAGAAAGTTCGATGTCATAACTGCCACTATTGTTTTGCTGCGCATAGAGGCCGGTTCCTGATAAAGTTAAAACGGAAAGAAATATCCTGGAAAGTAATTTTTTAAGCATATGAATGTATGATGATAGATTTTATAATTGTTTTCTCTTTTTAATTGGCGCTAATTCTCACTAGAAATCTAACTGATAACGTGTAAAGCTTCCTTTTTCTGAATTAACAGTGGCGGCCTTGTCGAATTGTAAGGGGTTCGGTCCATTATAGCCTTGCCATTTTAATACAGATTCCATATCGGCAGGAATCGTTATCCTAACGATGGTATCCAAATCACGAGGGACAGGAGCGATAGAAAAACCAGTATTGGATTTCTCTGGACCATAGCTAACCGAAAGCATCTTCAAATCGAGCTTCTTGACATTTTTGAGATGCAACTCCATTTCACCCCTTTTAAAAAGCATTATTTGTTCATCGGTTGGCGTATCATACTTGAGCTCGTCCAAGTCATAAGAAGCTACGCTTTGATAGGAATCTGGATGGTATGCATTAAGATAATAACCATTCTTTTTGACACTAACTATAAAAAAGCCTTCTCAGGATAGGTATTTGCTGGCATCAAATCGAAAACTATATTTGCCTTTGGTATCTGTCTTTGTTTTCCCCAAACTTATAGATGGTTTAAGGAACGAACTGTAATATTGGAAAGAAATTCCTACTTCTACATCAGATAATAATTTGTTCGCAGGAGTATCCACAACAACTCCCGATAGTACAATACAATTCTGCGCACAGGTTGTGCCATCGCGCTCATCTTTTTCGCACCCCAATAGAAAGAATGGTAGGATAAAGAGCAACCATTGCCCTTTATGTACTTTTTGAAATATGTTCAGCATAATTATATAGAATAGGTCAGTAAGACGTATTAAAGGAAAATCAATAAAACTGCGCATTTCGTTAAAACAGGTCTTTTCATAATTTATTTTGATACTATACTATTGCAAACGGAAATAATATGCGTAATGCTACAAATTTAATAAATATAAGTTAATAGTTCGCCCCAGATGCTAAAAGCTGCAATTTGGTTACAAGTGATTGGGCATTTGCGAGGATAATGTCTCTCAATTGACCAATACATGATAGGCTATTGGAAAATTTATTGGGATAGCGCAAAAGTTCTCCGCTTGTGTCAGCTAGAAATCGAAAAATGAAATGATTGTTGGCCAACTAAGGTATTATTCTTTGAATTTTAATAAATTAGTAGGATGAGATATTTAATAGTCCTATTGTTAGGCTGGTTTACTTGTTATTCGGTCGCTGCACAAAACCAAGCGAAGGGAAATAGTGCCGTTAAAGATGAGAAGACTTATGTATTGGTGGCCAATAAGATCAATACCGATTTTAATTATAAGTTACTGGATGATTTTGAGCAGTCTTTTGCAGCATTAATCAAGGAAAACAACAGCCGTGAATTAGTATTCAATCCCATAAATGGCAAATACCATTATTATAAATTTGTCGCCACCTATAAAGCAAGGGGTATTTTGCCCGATAGTGATCCTGCAAAGCCGGAGCAAACCTTTCACAATATCTTGATCATCAAAACCGACGACCAGCAAAAGATTGTAGATGGCTATCATTTTGTGCTCGAATGGGGCGAAAAGCCATTATCTTATCCCTTATTTAGGATTAAGTCTACAGGGGTGCCTCTGCAGGAAGGCTTGTCATTAAAGCAGCTGAACCTCAAAAGAGTGACCGATAATACGGATTTTGATAGCGATGGTAAAATCAAACTGTCGAGCTGGTAACGTTTAAAAAAGTTAAGAATATCTTTAGAACGATCGTATGGAATTGGATAGCCTTTATATTAGTATTCGAGTAGAAAAATCTAGATTGAATGAGTTTTTTGCTTCTAAACCGATTTCCCCGAATCGAGACGATAATTGGTCGCAGTGGTGGGAGAGCCGGCAGATGTACAGCAAAACAACTTTGGAAATTATTCCAAGTTATTCGCAGGCGCGCATTCGTGAAGTCTTCGATAATCTGCTCAAGGATCGATTTTATGGTGCGAAGGAGTCTTATGATCAGGAAAAGCAACACTGGAAATTCGTCGTACTGAACTTCAGTGAAAACTATCTTGAAATATTGCCGATGCTGGCTCTTTTAAAACAACTGGAGGGCTATGTTTTGGAGGGGTATGCCCTGATTTTTGACTGGATGTGGGGTGGTGACACGGTGATGGCGTATGTTGACTTTACCGCGGGAAGTGCCTTGCTCGAAACGGTTACGGAATCTTATGCGGTCGAACTCAAACGATTTGAAGAAGCTAATCAAGGCTTACAATCGCTGGCGGAAGAGCTGGGGGCTGGCTAACAGCTAGAAGTGGCTTCCTTCATGTGCAAATTATAACCTAATATCACCTTATTTTAACCTCTTTTAGTTAAGCATTGTAATACTAAATTGGCTATGGTATATTTAGTGTCATATTGACATTTATTTAAATCTAAATTGTTATGAAGCCAGTTCAGTTCAAAGTTCCTGCTCCTCAGGATAAATCGATCTATATTCAAGAAGATGTGCTGGATAAGTTTTATCCGCATATGCATCGTCATGAGGAATATCAATTAATCTGGATTAAAGAAGGCATTGGCCAGCTCCTCCTTGACGATAATGTGCATGAATTTCAACCCGGTGACATTTTTCTATTGGGGACAAACCAGGCCCATGTGTTTAAAAGTTTCATTGCAGGTGAAAGTGTGCGGTCTGTCTCCTTATTTTTTAGCGCGAAAGGAGCACTGTCTACCATGGCTACCATGCCCGAACTTCGAAACCTGCTTGATTTTGTGCATAAATGCCAGCGGGGATTTAAGGTCCCACCGAAACTTCAGGGGCAGGTGTGCTATTATATTGAAATACTGCAAAAGTCCGACTTTCTGGACCAGCTTGTCAATTTTTTTTATTTGTTAAAATCACTCAGCAAAGTATTTACTGAACTGGAGCCCCTTTCGGGTGTACAATTGCCCAAAAGGGAAATCTCCAAACCTTTCCGTATTGAAAAGCTATGTAAATTTTTGGAAGAGCACTTTAAAGAGGATATCAGTTTGGATGAAATCGCTGAAAAAGCAAATCTGACGCCACATGCCTTCTGCCGCTATTTTAAAAACTGTACGGGAAAGACATTTGTGGCCTATTTGAATGAACTGCGTATCCGCGAAGCCTGTAAATTATTGGGTTTAGGAAGGCACGATTCGATCTCTTTAATAGCCTATGATGCTGGCTTTAATAGCATCACTAATTTTAATCGTGTTTTCCGGAATATTTTAGGGGTATCTCCTAAGATATACGTCCGCAACTACCGGAATTACCTATACGATTAACGGACTTTTTAATCGCTTTAGGCTATTTGATCCCATCCGGCAGAAGGTCGCTCAATTTCCGGCGCGATTTCGGCGCTGATTCAATTCCGTCTAATCATAACAGGAAAAATACTCCTGCTATGGTTAGACGGAATTGCTGTTTTATGCACTGTGCTGCAATCCTACACCTCGCCAATAGGCCTCTTTTCTTTTGTTAAAATGTTAGAACGAGTGGGTAAGATCTGACCGAAAACCGCTGTTTCGAAGTACTAATTTTGTTACAGAAAGAACAACTAATCAATTTTTTAACATACTGTAGCCGCCTTTTTTAGAAAGGAACCGCGTTTATCCCAGGGGTAGATGTGTGGTCGACGGTATGTTAAAATGAACACCTGCTTAACGAAATTATGACTATGTATGAAAACCTTCCAAAAAAATGCTTAACGGGTATTTTTATGTTGCTGCTGTTGGTCTGTCAACAGCTGTATGCGCAACAACAGAGAACGGTCACGGGGATCGTTAAAGACGAAAAAGGCACACCGCTGTCTGATCTGAGTATTTTAGAGAAAGGCATCCGCAATGCCACCAAAACGGATGCAGATGGAAAATTCAGTCTACCGCTTAAATCGGCCAATCCAACCCTGATTTTTAGTTACGTTGGTTATGTACGGCAGGAGAAACAGCTGCGTGCCGGCGAAAATCCACTTCAGATAACGATGAAGGAAGATGGAACGGGGCTGGATGAGGTGGTCGTAATGGGCTATCAGGATGTGCAGCGCCGGAAGACGACAGGAGCTATTGCTACCGTAAAAGGGAAGGATTTTGAAAATACGCCCTATGCAACCTTCGATGCCATGCTGCAGGGACGCGTGGCCGGTCTGACCGTGTTGAGCACATCCGGCGAACCCGGTACCAATAACATTGTCAACATCCGCGGGACGAGCAACCTGGGTCTAGCAGACAACCAACTGCAGGCGCCCTTGTACGTGATCGATAATATTATTTACGACGTGAGTGATATCCGATCGGCTTACGGTAATGCAAGTCCTTTGCAGGCCATTAATCCCAACGACATCGAATCGGTTGATATCCTGAAAGACGCTTCGGCATCGGCCATTTATGGCGCCCGTGCTGCCAATGGGGTTATTATCATCAAAACCAAACGTCCGGCGCAGGGGAAACCCGAAATACGGATCTCGGCTTACAATGGAGTTTCCAGCCGTCCGGCCATGAAGCCCATCACCGTGGGAGCCGCCGAGCGCAGGCTGAAAATGAACTTGCTCTATCAGGGTGGATCGTATGACTGGTTCAACAATGGGTCCATTAGCCCCATGTTGACAGATAGTTTAAATCCGGCCTTTAACAACAATACCGATTGGCAGGGGCTTTTTCTGCAGTCGGCCAACATCAACAATGTCAATGTGAGTATTGGTGCCACCATGGAGAAATTTTTATACCGTTTCTCGGCACAGCGTTATTATGAGCAGGGCGTAATGATGGGCTTTGAAAATGAAAACCTCACACCACGCCTGATGTTACAGGCCAACCCGACGGACAATTTCCAATTTGAGACCAACTTGTTCGCAGGTTTTACTAAAGCGAAACATGGTTCGGGTGACGATACGAAATATCCATTTAGTACCTGGGGATTTCCTTCTTCTTTCTATCAGATTACAGATGTAGATGAGCAGATCTATACCGGGCGCTACGACGGTCTGATGGATCGCGATAACTCCTTCAGCCTGAATGGAAACTTCGCTGGGACACTCAAGAAATTTCTGATCAATGGCCTGACCCTGCGCTCGCAGTTTTCGTTTAATGTTAATAATAATACGCGCGATCTTTTTCGTCCCAAACTGCTGACAGGTAATAGAAACTATGCACAAAATTGGGTGAATCAAAACAAGCGCTGGGAATGGGAAACCTATTTTAACTACATCAAGAGCATCCGCAACATCCACAATTTTACGGCCGTTTTGGGTACTGGTATTGAACGGAACACGTCCAATGAAAACTATATGTATGGCTATAACGACAATGGAACTTATGTGAAAACCGTAACCGGTATCCCTTCCGGGCCGGATCTCTATGCGACGACTTCCATCAGCGAGCGCTCACGCGTATCGGTATTCGGTCGTTTTGGCTATGATTATAAGGACAAATACCTGCTTTCTGCAAGTTACCGGATGGATGCCTCGTCGCGTTACAGCAAGGATAACCGCTGGGGTATTTTCCCGTCCATATCTGCCGGCTGGGTACTTTCGGAAGAGCCTTTTTTCCAGGGAGCCAAAAATGCCATATCCTTTTTCAAAATAAGGGGTAGCTATGGTATTACAGGGCGCGATCCGGGTTCGTACTACGCACGCTATACAGGACTGACTTTTGATGCATCTTATGCAGGATCGGTGCTGGAAAATGGTATTGCTGGTTCGGTACTCTCGTATAACGGTAAACCGACAGTATCTCCTAATTATGCGGCGGCGGCAACATCACCGACGATCCGATGGGAGCGTTCACCGCAGTTTAATGCCGGATTCGATATGAACCTGCTGCACGACCGAGTTACGGTAACTGCCGATTTTTATGTGCGCGACTCCAAAGAATTGGTTTACGATCTGACGATGCCCGCTACTTCGGGATATAGCACCGTCTCCAATAATTTTATCAGCGTGAGAAACAGTGGTGTGGAAATGACGATTATCTCCCGAAATATGGCTCCTTCGTCGGCATTCCAGTGGACGACCAATTTCAATATGGCTTATAATAAAAATTATGTCACCAGCCTGCCGGATGGTGGAAAGGAAATACAAGTGGGACCACCCTGGATGCAACGCGCCCTGAATGTAGGCCAACCTATTTTTCCATTCAAGGTATGGGATGTGGATGGCGTATATGCGACCAATGCTGACGTGCCTGTCGATCCATTGACCGGAAGAAGAATAGCGCACTTTAATCGGTCGGTCCTTTATCAGGCTGGCGATCCGCGCAGAAGGGATGTCAATGGGGATTATGTGATCGATTACAACGACAAAATTGATATGGGAAATCCAAATCCCGACCTCGTAGGCGGATTTATCAATCAGTTTTCCTACAAGAATTTTAGCTTATCCACACTTGTGAGCTTTGTTTTCGGACGCTCTTTGTGGAATGGTTACCTGTCGGACAAATTACAGGATGCCGGTTCATCTGCCCTTTATTCGACTTGGGGAACAAATTCGGCGATTGCAGGCGATTTTAAGCCGAGCGACTTCTGGATGAAAGACGGCGATCAGACCAAATACCCTACTTTGTTTCGCAATACGGTAGACAATTGGCACATCGCCAACAGCACTTTCGTGGAAAATGCCAGTTTTGTACGCCTGAAAAATATTCAGCTGAGCTACACATTCCCGCAGGCCATGATTAAGAAACTTAAGTTGAAAATGCTCCGCATTTATGGGGTCGTGGATAATGTGGCTGTTAAGTCCTGGTCTTCTGTGCCGGACCCTGAAGCAGTGGAAGCCAATGGTTATTCAACGGGTAACGGATATCCGATCCCGAAGAAATGGACAATAGGCTTGGATGTTACCTTTTAATCATGTCAGTTCCATCGGATAACGGTGGCTTAAAATTATTTAGAGATGAAAAGAAAAATATTGTTTTTAATGCTGAGTGCTTTCATGTATCTCGCTTCAGGCTGCTCCAAGTTTCTGGACATTGAGCCTGTCAGTTCGGCAACCGACGAGAACTTCTGGAAAACGCAGGAAGATGCCAATAGCGCAACCAACGCCATGTATGCGCTGCTGCGCAAGGCCCTAAATCAAGCCAACGGTATGGCCTACTATGCCTATGGCGATTTGCTCACGGACGAAATTACTTCTTCGACCAACGCAGACTTTAGTCCGATTGTCAATATGCAGCTCAACACGGCTGTAGCAGCTTCGGAAACTTGGCGGCCCGCGTATCAGCTGCGGCGCTATGATGTCTTCTATCAGGCCATAGATCAGGCCAACCGCGTTATCCAGAGGCTCCCTAAGATGGACGAAAATGCCTTTGACAATGTATCGACCAGGGATTACTATATCGGCGAAGCTTACTTTGTGCGTGCATTTGCCTATTTCTATATGGCGAGGGTATGGGGAACAGTGCCGATTATAACAGAATCTGTGGTGCCCATCGATGCTGTAAATCTGGCTGCAAGTAAAGAGAGTGATGTGCTGGATCAGAGCCAGGCCGATTTAACTAAAGCGTTGGCTTTACTGAAATGGAGCAATATCGACCAAGATGATTTTGCATTGCGTGCAAATACCGGAGCAGCGCTTGCCCTGCAGGCGCACCTGAGTGCTTGGCGGGGCGAATATGCCGACTGCATCGAGGCGGCTAAATCGGTATTGGAAAGCGGCGAATATTCTTTTGTGGGAAGGGACAGTCTGAATTACCGCAGTATTTATCAGGGAAAATCCAATGAAGGTATTTTTGAGATCTCCCAAAATGGGGAAAACGAAGGTACAAACTCGGGAATTGGATACTTTTCGCTAGCCGGACCTTATTTTCGGACTTTAACAGATCCAATTTTAAGAATCAGTCAGGATTACATTAAAACGCTCTTTAAAGACAGTAACGATAAACGATTTAAAAGTGTGTTTGATATGGTTTATAACGGTAACTATGCGCTGTGTACGAAATATGCAAATGTTAAGTTTTCGAGTAATGCGTCAAATGCCAATGCGATTTTTAAAAATAACATCATCATCTTTCGCTATTCCGATATTAAGCTGCTGATGGCAGAGGGATTGGCCGCAACAGGTAAAAATAGCTCCGCAGAAACCATCTTAAATGAAATCCGCACGCAAGCTGGACTGCCTGCCTACACAAACGAGGAACCGCTTATTGAGGCCATCTTTAGTGAAAGAGCGCGCGAACTGTTTCTGGAAGGTCATCGCTATTACGATCTCGTGCGGTTGTATAAACACTTCAATGTCTATAAATTTCCGGAAGGCAAAATGAACCAGTCGCAATTTAATGCGAAGAAATACTTTTGGCCATTTGATCCATCGTTGTTGTCTGCCAATCCTATGCTGAATCAGACACCATACTGGGGAACTGTCAATATATAAACCACTAAACCTGAAAAAAATGAAAACCTTATATCGATTTGCATTGCTGCTGGTTTTTGGACTGGCAGTAGTGGGTTGCAAGAAAGCGGCTTATCTGACGGATGATGGCCTCCATACAGCCGAAGTCAATCTGTCTACTTACGACTACCTGGCGGCTCATCCCAATGGGATGTTTGATACCCTGCTGCTGGTGATTGACCATTTTAAACTCAAAGACGAAATCAACAAGGCGAAAACCTTTTGGGCGCCTTCGGATTATTCGGTCAACCGTTATTATAAGCAGAAGACAGACTCGGTAAAGTATGTGGATGAAAATGCACAGTATTCTTTTGACCAGTTTCTCAACGAAATCCCTGTAGATTCGGTCAGGGCATACATCTACAACGATGCCCCTTACAATTTGGAAACGGCCAGCACAGCGTATACGACGATCAGCAATGCGGCCAATGTGGGTGGATTTTTCTATCATAAGCAAAAGCAGCCCAAAGCAGCCTGGTCCTCACAGCCCGTTTATTACCTGTACTACGTGAAAGTGCGTGGCGAGGCCGATCAGATCAGTCCAGACGGTATTGTGACGGTCAAAGAAGATGATCAGGCGGATATGCGAGTATATTGTCAGACAACCGGGATAAAAACGGCTTCAGGAACAACGCTGAATGTATTGGCCAATACACATACGTTTATCGGCGATTTTGTGCCGCGGATCCTCACGGGGCCTAAAATTGTAGAAACTGGTGCTACACTGACTTTTACCTACGACCTGAGCATTAAATACGATGCCGCCGGTTATACTGGCACCACAGTAGACGTTTTGCTTCCGCGTTTAGCACGCTTTTATGGCGTAGAGAGTGGGGCAATATCCGCGTTGGTAGGCAAGGACATCACCTATTATGCCGTGCAGCCTGATGGTAACTTAAATGCAAACAGTACCGCGAACGCACCAGGACACTGGTTCGATGCCAAAGGGCAGACCTGTTCGTGGGGTGCCGATGCACGCATTGTATCTGAGCTGGCAACCTCAACGATGACCTTTAATATACTGCAATATCCAGGGCAAACAACGGTGGGTAGTACCTATACGGTACGACAATCCCTCGTGTACAAGTCGAAAACAAAGGGTGATTTGAATGCTGTTTTTGTATTCAACATTAAGATCAAATAAATTATGAAACTAGCTGGATGGATTCCGCGGCAGTGCTGAATCAACCGGATGGTTTCGTCACACATGAAAAAATAAAACAGATGAAAAAACGAAGTTTTATAATCGGCTTAGCAGGTTTATCCCTCGGGCTATTGGATTCCTGCAAGAGTGATCAAATAGGCTATTTAAGTGAAAATATACGCTATAATGTGGAGAATCTGCAGGTCAATCAGGGGGCAGTGGTGTACACGGATGCCATTGTTGCCAATGGAAGCACAACCCCGCTGACCGTGAATCTGCTTGCGGTAAGAAATAAGGAAACCGGCGAGCTCTCAACAGAATTTTCAAAAGAGCATGAGATATCCACCTACCTGGCGGAGATCACCTGGCGGGATACCACCCTGGATCTGTTGAATGCCAAGATCGGCAAAGCTAAATATCCACCGATGATGCTCAATGCGACCGGTGGTCGCGTGGGTTTTACACAGGCGACGCAATTTGTGACCCCGGGACAATACACGATCGATGTGGAGGTGAGCAATGTCGCCGGACAGAAAAAATTTAAGAATATACTGGACTTTAATGTCATCGGTGCTAAGAAGGAAGATATTTTATTTAAGTCGTGCACGAGTTCGGACTACGGGGCCGAATCCAATTTTCTACCGTATACAGACTATGAGATCGTCGTAGAGCATCAGGCAGAAGGAGAAAACAAAATTGTATATCAATGGGAAGATAAAAACGGCAAGCCCTTCAATCCTAAAAAAGGCGAGGTCATCAAACGTGGCGACCGGCCGACATTCAAAAATTGGTCGCCTTACTATCCGGAGGAAGTTACCGATACGGGCTTGGTGTATCGCTATCCAGATGTTTCGGGTCTGGTGTATCCCATCATGAACGGTACTTATGTAGGCACAGAATTTTGGTCGGGTGATCCCATTTCTTATTACCGCATTGTAGGTACGGCGACTACGCTGGGACGTAATCTTAACCCCGTATCGACCATCAAATTCTACCGAAGTGGTACCTATACCGTTCGCTTCCGTTTTTTGACCATTACACATAGTTGATCTCTACCTATTAAACGCTCAAATGATGAAAAGTATCGTATTGAATAAAGTCCTGCTGACGCTGGTTTCAGCACTTGTTTTCCTTTCGCAGGGATGCAGCAAAAAAGAAGTAGCGCTTCCTGTCGAGGAAGAGGTCACCACGCCGCCCGTAACTGTGGGAACAGATTCTTTGAAGATTTATAAGCCAAAGGAATTTGAAGGCATGGATTATAACGATAAAGGGAGCAAATGGTCCTATTCGCGCAGCCGTCAGTCGGAGCATTTTATCGTGTTCTGGGGGGCAAGCTACGGGAAGAACGATCCCAATGCGAACACCGTACCTGAAGAATATCGGGTGGATATTGATGATCTTTTGGCCAAGGCCGAACAGTTCTACGCATTGAACGTCGGTACGCTGAAGTTTGCAGAACGCAAAGTGAACCGATCCAATCTGGATAAATACAAAATGATGATTTTTGTGCACTATACGACAGAATGGATGGCGTATGGCGGCGGTTACGACGATACAATCGGGGCACTGTGGATTAATCCGGCGACCTGTAAACCGGTGGGTTCTGTAATTGCGCACGAGATCGGGCACAGTTTTCAATATCAGGTATTTGCCGATCTGAAAGGCGGACATGGATTTCGTTACGGCTACGGCGGAACCAGCGGCAACGGATTTTGGGAGCAGACCGCGCAATGGCAGGCCTACCAAACCTATCCGGATCAAGCGTTCTCGGGGCATGATTTTACCGTTTATACCGAAAATTATCATCGCCATATTCATCACGAGAAATATCGTTATGCCAGCTATTTCATCCATTGGTATTGGACCAGCAAACATGGGATCGATATGATTGGCCGCATCTGGCGCGAAGCTTTAAAACCCGAAGATCCGGTGCAGGCTTATATGCGTATAACGGGTATCGATGTGAAGCAGTTCAACAATGAGATCTATGATGCGGCGGCCCACTTTGTGACCTGGGACCTGAACAGCATCCGGGAGTATGGGAAGAATTATATCGGTAAGCTGACGACCAAATTTACGCGTCAATCCAACGGTAGTCTTCGCGTTGCCTATGATCGTTGTCCGGGTACTACGGGGTACAATGTGATTCCGCTGGAAGTTCCGGCTGCGGGAACTAAGGTTTCGGTAGCTTTTAAGGGACTGCCAAATGCTGCTGGATTCAATCCGGTGGATGCCAGCCGTGCCGGATGGCGCTATGGTTATGTGGCATTATTGAAAGATGGCACGCGGGTATATGGTGACAGGACGGAGGGCACGGAGAATACGGTCGCGTTTACTGTTCCGGCCAATTGTAGCAACCTCTGGTTTGTCGTCACAGGTGCCCCATCTGTTTACCAGCCACATGCCTGGGATGATGACGACAGCAACGATGAGCAATGGCCTTACGAAATCAAAATTCAAGGTACAACGGCTACGGGATACAATGAGGTGAGCAGTCAGCCGAAAGATATCGCATTGAATTATGACTTGAGCTTCCCGGCAGATGCTACAGGGTATTCGGGTACGCAAGTAAGCGTCAATGCAGCGCAGCTAGGGGAGGCCTTGGCCATACCTTCGGCAGACCTGGCGGGTTTGATGAGCAGTGGAAAAATTAAGTTCTATGCCGTGGAGCCGAATGGAAGTTTAAATCCCAACAATACGGCCACGGGTTACGGGCATTGGTTTACGCCTGCCGGGGCCGTCACCAACTGGGGCGCTAGTGCGGGCTTGTTTTCGGAATTTAACGCAAGTACGATAACGTTCTCGATCGGACAATATCCGGGAGCTCTGGCAGCTGGAAAGAAATATACCATTAAGCAGGCACTGGTGTATACGTACGAAGGAGCGAAAACCGTGCAGGCGACGTTTACATTTAATGTGAATGTGAAATAAGAGTTAGTTGGAACCGCTAGATTAGGTGATGGTTCATATGTTTATGTTTATTTAAGTGAAGGCCACGTCGGGAGATGTGGCTTTTTTAACTGTTGACTTTTTCATTTTCCTAAGTCCAAATACGGTCATCATTGCATTTTCCATGCTGTTTATTCCGAAAAGGGTAATAAGTTTGCGGAGGAGATAAGGAAGGAGTTCTAACGACCTTAATGCGACAACTCAGTAGAAAAAGGCTCCTTGAATCTGATGATCGGAAGTGTAGAGAATTTTGTAAATTAACCGCTATGAAGTATAATCATTTGTTTCCAACCGAGGGTGGACAAAATTTAATTATCCAAGTCATTTGATTTATATTATCTTTATTATATCTCGTCATCGAAAAATAGCGGCGAAGCGTTAATTTTTTTTAATTGGATTTTTGCAGATGATAATAAAGTAGTTTATTGCAGTTACACTATTGACACTGTTATCCAGATTGATCCGGAGATTGTTGAAGAACAACAAGAAATTAATCAGATAATAGCAAACTTAGCAATAGGAAAATAGTTGGGATTGATCCGGAATGATCTGAATAAATATGTTAAAATTTATATTGATAGCGTTCATCGTTTTAAGCTCTTGTTCTAGAAATAAGAATACAAAGCGCATTGATTCAAGGGTAATTTATGAAATGGCTTATGATGACAGAACAACGCCCTCAAGATTTGATTTTGACTTTTTTGTTCGATGCAATAATGGCAAAGTCGCTATGATTAATGAACCTGCATTGTGGGGAATTCATCGTGAAAATCCGAAAAACTTGTCTTATGAAAAGTTTTTGGATTTAGCTTTGAACCAAAAAATAGAGGTAGATGATACGCGTATTTTAAGTAGCGCTGATTGTTTTTTATTGGATTCCAAAGTAGCTAATTATTATAAAAGTCATAATTTAGAAGATTTTCTACTCGAATACTTCACCAAGGAAAATAGTGGTTGGAGACTTAAAGATGGATATGCTAAATCACAGCTCATGTCTATAAGTTACTATTGCTTTATCAATAATAAATTTTTGCAGTTTGATGATTATATCGGGATTTATAGCCTAGTTGAGCCAAATGAACTGTTTTCAAGATAAAAGATAATAATATCTAAGTGCTCCACGGCTTTGAACAATAAGGTGCTGGAGAATTTAATCAGAAATTCCGCTCACTAGGATGCAGCGCCCTATCGCGAAGAGCTATCATCCTTGTTTCCGGGTTGCAGTCATAGAGAAGTTCTTTTTCTATAGTATCGGAGAGAACGTTGTTATGCAGCAGAACTTCTATGATATCTTTTCTGTGGAGTGCACAATTCATTTTGCTATACAGAATTTCAAGGGGATTTTTACAGGATTTGGTGTTGTTTTTTTTGAAAATAGCTGTGTATATCCCTGCCAATCGCTCAATTTCGTGTTCATTTTTTGCCTTTTCGGCGATTTCGGTCAGTAGCTTCGAGTCGCCACTTCTGTAATTAGAAATCAGCAATTCTAAATAGTCAATCGGATTTTTGGCTGTTTGTATTTTCTCCAGAGCAAAGTCTCTAATGGCTTTGCTTTTTAGATGTTTTAGTGCATTAAGGGCATTTTCAGCTATGCTGTTTTTGCCTGTTCCCTTTTGTTTAGCAAAGTCTAAAATGAATTGGCTATCATAAGGAAATTTGTGAAAGTCAAAAATATCCAAAAGGCGTTCAATATTTCCCTGGTCCGTTTCTTTCAAAAGATGCTTTGCAATGGTGTTTATCTCTTCTTCTGTTAGCTTTCTCATTCTTGCAAAAGAAATACAGGGTTTACTATTTAACACTTCATCAAGAATGTCTTTGTATTTTTGGGGTTTTGTCCGCTGTGTTTTCTGGTTTATTTCTGTTCGCTGTATGTTGTCAAGGTAAAAGCGAATGAACTTATTGGTTTGGGCTTTCTTTTTAAGTTCTTCAGCAACCTGTATGCTTTGGTTTTTTGCTTGAAAATGCTGAATTATGCCATCGTCTTGCCAATCGTCAGGGTGTTGTTCAATGTGTTTTCCAAATTTCTCGGCTACGTAAAATAAGCCGTTTAGTCCATCAAGTTCTAGTATTTCATGAGCGCCGACCCAATCAGCGCCGACGATCGGATTGTTTAAAAACCGGTCATAAATAGCTTGTTTTGCCTCGGTGTCATTTTGCTGCGCGTAAAGTTTTGCCACGGCAAACAAATGTGTCAGATTCCAGGTGTCATCCTGTTCTTTTGCCAAGCCCTGCAAAACGGCTCTACGGATTTTGTCTTTTTGTGTTGAAATAGAAATAATCTCAAAAATATAAGTTGCCCGGTCGCCTTCACATTGCCCGTCATAGGCGAAAATGTTTAATGCACCTTGTATAATTTGATTTGAAAAGTCAATTTCCGGATGCTCTTTTACGATCAGATATGCTTCACCTGTTCCGCGTTTCAGTGCATGTAGAAATTGTCGTTTTAGGATTCTTAAATCGGGCATAATCGAAAGAGTGGGGTTTCAACAGGCTTAAGGATTATGGATAAGCGGATCACCGATTATTCTCTTCAGCGATGATTTCGTCGATCTCATTACATATTCGCTGTATCGGTTTTGTAAAATAATGCTGTGCGAGCTGCACCTTCTTTTCTTTACCATCTTCATTTCGATAACGGGCGTGAAGCGATACGCTCACGGTGATGAGGCCGTACTGCTTGAGTTTATGGATTGTAAATCCCTGTAGGCTTTCCAGCGGAACAGTCACCTCTTTGCCTAAAAGTCCCTTGCGGACGCGCATTTCCCTTCTGTCCATGTCAATGATAAAATAGGCTCTAAGCAGGGAAATCATCAAGATTACGACAACTCCCAGCATCCACCATTTGAAAGGGGATTCCGGCATTTTGATGAACCCAACTAGGGTCATAATAGAAAATATAGCAACCAAAGGAACATAGGTTCCTAATTGGGGTTTCATTTTGTACTCGTTTCCGTTTCTGTCGAAGTTTTTCATGTGCTTATCGCTAATTTTGCCATATCAATCGTCCAATCTGCTGAAGCGGTTAGGATCGCCAACTGGTATATTATATTATCAACTATGGAGAATATAATTATTTGTTGGTGAATTGAGCTAGATCTTCAGTAATGGTTACAATTTTTATTTCCAAGTAAATAAAGTTATATATTTGCTTCAGTAAAAAAAAGGCCAAAAAAAACACTTCATTCTTTAATTCTGGATCATTTAATGTGAGTATGATTTCTGAGAGAGGAACAAGTATGAAAGTAATTTATAGTAGACTAGCTTAACAAAATATGAAAAGAGGTGTGCGAATTGTATCGTTTGGGTTTTTATTATTAATCATTGAATATATCATTTGTGTCCTTTTATTTTATATTGAGCCTTATTTTAGGCATGATAGTCAACTAAACCTTGAGTATGCAATAAGAGGAGCTAATGAGGTGAATTCTGTTTGTTGAGTATTTTCTCCGATTTTTCATTGTAATTGAAAAGTTTTAAAAAACACGTGACTACATGACTACAAAATAAAAGGACAAAGCGCTTTGTATTAAGTCACATATGTAGTTATATTTTAATCACAAAAAACAATTTCTTAACTACGTTGTTTTAATGCTACTAAGGTCTATAATATATGAAATTAGATATGTACAAAAACAAGATCAACTACATTATATATGTGTTTTCTTATTGTTAATGTATAGAATTTAAAAGCATCCTAAGCTGAAATGAGAAATCTATTCGTGTCATTTCAAATCAATCAGCAAGAATGAATTTATAAATTAAAAACACTCATATTATGTCACTATTTGATAATTTAAAACTTACAGCAGAGCTTATTAAAGCAAATTTATCCGAAGGAATTGAAGATGGTTACGATCATTCTACCACTTCTGCAGGTAGAAAAGGATTGCGTTCGGGTCGTGTTTCAGAGCTTACCGCTATGGCAGATTTGAAACCAGGAGGTGCAGACAACCTGCGTAAAATCATGGAAATTGCCAACGGAAACCTGAAAGGAGCAACCAAAGTAGGTACGCTTCACGATTTGAGAATTGTATTGTTCGATGATGATAAAAAAATTCTTTTCTGTACCGCTTATGACGGCGATTGGGATGCTTATATCAACGACTTCGCTACAAAAATTCCACAGTTGATGGACATTATTTTTGGGAATATCGAAGGCTGGCCGGGTATCAAAGATCCTACGATTAAAGATTTTATTTTAAGCAAACAAATCACGGCTACAGGTTGGTATGTGGGGGTTCCGCACTTAACGGTGAATGATATTCGCAGAAACGACAAAATCATCACTGGTCTAAATAAAGCTATTGACGACGCGAACAAAATTGAAAAATAACCCTACTAAATAGATTCATTATGGCAATAGATTTCTTAAAAAGAATTTTCAATAGGGATAAAGTCAATATAGCATTAGAAGAAATTCAGGCTTTGGTACTCCGAAGCAGACCAATTCCTTATTACGGTACAGTGGCTCTTTTGGAGATTAAAGATGCGACTAACGCAAAACAGACGTTGAAAAACCTAATTCCTTTGGTGAATTCAGCAGAAAATTGGGATCAAAATGACGGCTCTTCGGTTTCTATTACCTTCACCTATAAAGGATTGGAGAAAATTGGCCTTCCCAAAGATTCTTTGGATTCTTTTCCTGAATCTTTCAAGGAAGGAATGGCTAAAAGGGCTGGTTTTTTAAATGATATCGGGGTTAATGATCCTAAAAATTGGGAGAGGGATTTCAAAAATGCCAACATCCATATTGCGGCAGCTATTATTGCCAATAACAAAACCGATTGGAAGGCAAAATTTGAAGAGTTTAAATCCAAATTACACGATAGTTCTGGCGTTCAGGTTTTAATTAGTCACGATTTTGGGGCGACCGAAGAAGTGAAAAATGTCTTTGGATTCCGCGATGGCATCAGCAATCCCGAAATTGAAGGCAGCGGTATTGATGTTCCTCCAGGTTTTGATAGACCCTTGAAAGCTGGCGAATTTGTGTTGGGCTACCCTGGCGAAGGCGACATTACGAAGCCGTATCCGCAACCCGATGTTTTGGGCAAGAACAGCTCGTTTATGATTTTTAGAAAATACCAAAGTCAAGTTGCCGATTTCAATAAATACATTCAAGAAAATACCAATTCTGCCGAAGAGGGCGAACTTTTGGCTGCGAAAATGGTGGGACGTTGGCGAAGTGGTGCTCCGCTGGTTTTGTCGGCGGATAAAGACGATAAAGAGCTTGGTGAGGATATGAACAAGAACAATCATTTCTCTTTCAAAGGGGATGAAGATGGTAAAAAATGTCCTTTCAGTTCGCATATCCGAAGAATGAATCCTAGAGATTCCAAATCATTTGTGTTGGAAGATGAGCGTCTGCACCGCATTATTCGACGTAGTGTGACTTTTGGGGACATTGTTCCACCAGAAGTTACCAAGGATGATGGCAAAGAGCGGGGTCAATATTTCATGGGTATCAGTGCTGATGCGATGGGAACGCTTGAATTTTTGCAAAAACAATGGGCAAATGATGGGAATTCTCAGAATTTGGGAACCGAAAAAGACCCAATGATTGGCGTTCAGGATAAAGAGGGATTGTTTACGATGCCTGCCGATCCATTGGTGAAAAGATACCGTGGTTTGCAAACGTTCAACTTAGTAAAAGGTGGTGAATATTGTTTTATTCCGAGTATTTCCGCTCTAAAATGGATCAGTGAATTGTAACAGCTAAAAATGTAAGCATGAGCGAAAATGTAAAATACAGCTATGATTTAGAAGAAATTCCTGCGAATTTTGACAAATATATAGCTAAGATTAATAAAGATATTCAAGATTATATCAGAAATACGCCTGAGATTAGTAAAATAGCACACCATACGCGTGATGCGCATGCCAATGGCTATGCCGCACTAAAAGCAGAGGTTGAAATTTTAACCAATCTACCCGAAGAACTGGCTCAAGGCATTTATAAGCAAGCTGGAAAATACGAAGCTGTCGTGCGGTTTTCGAACGGATCATCTCGTGTGTTGCCCGATAAATTAAGCGGAAATGCACAGGGTTTTGCGTTGAAAATTTTTGGTATTAAAGGTAAAAAATTAGCTCCGGGTGAGGAAGATTCACCTAATGTTGATTATAATTTGATTAATAATCCAGTGTTTTTCTGCAACACGGCAGCACATTATGTGTTTATTTCGAAGTTATTTTTACAGCTAAACGATTTCTTTGAAAGAGGTGCTTTGGGTAAGTTGGAATTTGCCACTTTATGGGTGACTGAAAACAAAAAAGCTTTCCCAAATTTTGAAGCATTAAAGGAATTGGGCGCTTTAAAAACATTTGAAAAAATCCCTTCTATAAACAGTTTTTTGTATGAATTTTACAGTATGGGTGCTGTTCGTCATGGCGATTATATGGCGAAAATTCGAATTGCACCTACTGTCGAAACTCAAAATCTTATTACCGAAAAAGATATTGATATAGATAGTGCCGATTGGCCTTACCGCAAGGGGATTATCAAAGAAATTGCGAAAAACGATTTGACTTTTGAATTGCAAATTCAGTTGTGCAAAGACCTAAAAAAGATGCCGATTAATGATCTGACCGAAGAATGGTCGCAGGAATTATCGCCTTTTCAAACGGTTGCAAAAATTAGAATTCCGAAACAACAGGTTCCTGTAGATGGCAATTTTGATGTGATGGAAAATTTATCTTTTACACCATTCCGCACGTTGGAAGAAAATGCGCCTATAGGCAATTTGCAAAGAGCAAGGCAATCGGCATACGTCACTTCTTCCACGGCAAGGCACGATCTTAATCATAAAAAAAGAAGAGAGCCAACGAATTTGCAAGAAGCCTTTGACCCTAATTTTTATAAACTTTAATTGTCGTACAAATGAATTCAATAAAAAAATCACCGTAGCGGGTAGTGGTGTTTTGGGTTATCAAATCGCTTTTCAGACTGCTTTTCACGGTTTTGATGTTACCCTTTATGACATCAATGCGGAGATTGTAAATAGAGCAAAATCAAAATTTGATGATTTAGCAAAAAATTATCGTATCGATATTCAAGCTACCGATGCGCAAATAGCAGCGGCAAAGGAGCATTTGAGCTATACGAGTAATCTGGAGGAAGCGCTTAAAGATGCCGATTTGCTTATTGAAGCTATTCCAGAAGAAATCCAAATAAAAAAGGATTTTTACAAACAGGCAGCGCAATTGGCTGCTGACAAAACGATTTTTGCAAGTAATTCTTCTACCTTATTGCCGAGTCAATTTGCAGATAGTACGGGTAGGCCACAACAGTTTTTGAATCTACATTTTGCCAATCAAATATGGTTGCGCAATACAGCTGAAATCATGGCACATCCTAAAACGGATGAAAATATCAAGAAAGAAATTATTCAGTTTTCTAAAGATATCGGTATGGTGCCTATTGTCGTGAATAAGGAAGTTCACCACGGGTGGCGGGCCCTGTTTTTTCTTTTTCTTCTGCGCCGAGACGCTTAACGTAAGTAAGGATAGACTGAATACGATAATATATTTTTTCATGTGTGTACTTTGTCTTTTGTCGTTAAAGCAAAGATGTACATTTTAAGACTAGTCTTTTCTGTGGATTTATATCCGATCGCTTTGGCTTACGATTCGTTGCAGCTGAAGCAATAGTTTTTTACAATACCGTCCGACGGATAGCATCATGGTAAGAATAGTGTGTTGATTGTAAAAGCTCACTGATCAATCAATGATCAAGGAGCTTTTTGTTAAAGGGAGTAAGACGATTTGTGAAATAGGCGTTGGTCTAATTCGATTCGATCTTATACACGTAATTCGGGATTTTTGGGTTCTTGACAGTGGGTAAAGACAGCTGTAGCGTATCTCTTCCTTGTGTCCATTTCACCTTTGAGGAACTCCCGAGAAGCGCTAAACTTTTGATGTTGAGACTACTTTTTGCGAGCTCCGGCTCCTGATCTCAAACTGCCTGTTTGTAAGTTTTTCAACCCGTTTAATCGAGTATTAAGAAATTGACATAACAGGAGCTCTAGGAGCACGGGTATAAATATAGGGAAATATGCTCAGGTTTTGGATTTGAGAAAGGCAGCTGTTCTTATATTTCTTCGAAAACGTTTGAGTGCCGGCAGTTGTTCCGTTAGTGATACCGATCTGCACTACAGGAAAGAGTCAGGATGCAGTGACGTACCATTTGTCTATCTGAAAAAGCGGCCTTGCTCTGAGGAGATCGGCCGCTTTTTGTTATTCCTTCGATCCCCATTCCTTTCCGCACCCAAAAATCATCGGTAGGATAGCACATGAAATCAACACGCTTGGGCATAACGCCAGCCCCGTTGAGTAAACTTGTAATACGTTGCTGTTCTTTCCCATCATAGGCGATGACATTGATGCATTGCAATAGGTCAAACAATTTTACGTCGAATGATGTACTTTGAATAAAAAAGCTATGGATAAATCACATATGCAGAAGATTGCACGGGTTGGATTAGGTGCTTTTTTGGTTGTTGCAGGTATCGGACATCTGACCTTTGCCCGTAAGGAATTTCAGGCTCAGGTGCCAGACTGGGTTCCGATCTCCAAAGATGATACAGTTGTATATTCAGGTTTTGCGGAAATTGCTTTGGGTGCTACACTGATTTTAGCACCTGCCAAGCAGCGATCGAACGTTGGAAAAATCGCAGCAGCATTTTTTGCAGCCGTGTTTCCCGGAAATATTGCCCAATATACAGACCATCGGGATGGCTTTGGATTGGATACGGATGGAAAGCGGCTCGCCCGTTTATTTTTTCAACCCCTATTGGTGGCCTGGGCATTGAAAAGTACAAGCAAGAGCTGATTGGGTGAAAACTGGTCGATCAGAAGCTGATACAAATTGGAAAAAAAACAAACCATCTGCCTGCGGCTGTTGTCCTATAGGTATCCATGTAAGGAGTAACTTAGTTAAAAAGGTCGGGTGTTCCATTTTCATCCGACCTTTTTTATTTTTTTGCGCTATTATTTTTGCTAATTTCCAACCTTTTCTGTTTTTTTATTGCCCATTTAAATAATTATATTCGCATCAACATACAAAATAACTAACCTATAAAAGTACAGACCTGATGGAAGAAAAAAAATTAAATGAACTCAGTAATGAAGAGTTGTTGGTTCTTAAGAAGAAAGCCAAACCCACGAAAATCATCAATGCATCGATCATTGGCTTTTGTTTAGGGATAGCCGCCTACAGTGTATTCGTCGCAGGCATAACCTGGCCGACAATTTTTCCCCTGATTCTGGCGGTCCTAGCCTATAAATATTTTGGTAAAAATGAAAAGGCTGTAGATGCGGAGTTGAAAGCCCGGAATCTCAAATAGAAAAAAGCAAACCATTGCAGTTGCGCTGTTGTTTCTTTTTAAAAGAATAGCAGAACATGAGAAGGGAACAAATAGACGCATGGATAGCCCAAGGCTACAATGTGCTGGAGCAGAAGAAACCTAAAGTCGTGCAGGGCGATATCTGGGAATACCTCAACCGCTGTGACGGACAAGGTACGGAGGTGTATGCCTTATCCGAGCTGCAAAAATGGTCGGATCAGGAACTTGCGCAGATGGAACTGAAAAAATATGCGGACCAGTATGGACAGATGGGCGAGAAGCTGTTTCTACGGAATGAAGCAATTCGAAATAAAGACGTTGAAAAGTATGAGGCATTTTTACTACTATTTTTTCCGGACAGCGTTGAAAAAGAGCTGGAGGAAGCTCGCTTTTTGGCCGATCGTGTAAAACGTGTCAGTAAGGAAGAAATGGAACAATGGGTCGTATCGAATCATGTCAATGTACTGATGTCGGATCTTCATTGCCTGGACTATGGTTCCATTATGAGCGGTATGGTGCTTCCCTCCGAAGAGGTAGTCAGTTATACCGACGATGGGCTCAGCGACACCATTGATTGTCACGTCACCCCCATGGAGTTCTTTTCCCATACCGACCACGACTACTACTGGATCGACCCTGTTATAAAAAATCGTAATTGAATCCCTTAAATAGGCCTTTTGGACTTTCTTTTCATACGGATTAAGGTAAAGCAACTCGAGCACCATCGAGATGCTTTATTTTTTTTCGTTTAAGCTACAATTTCTATTGGATTTCCCTCTGGATCAAGTATGACACTTTCATAATACCCATCGCCCGTCGTACGGGGTTCGCTTTCGATAATATATCCATCCGACCGTAATTGCTCGGTCAACTTATCGACAGCATCTTTTCCACCGACGCTTAGGGCTAGATGGGTATAACCTTTGCTCAGGCTTCTGTCAGCTGCTGCTGCAGTGATATCAATACGGTTCATAATCTCTAAACGTGCGTCTGACTCGCGGAATTTAAGAAAGTAGGATGAAAACCCTTTCTTCGGGTTATGGTATTTTTCTCCGCTAACAGTACCAAAGTATTTGGCGTAAAAAGCACGTATTTTCTCGAGGTCATCGACCCACAGGGCGAGGTGTTCTATTCGCATGGCAAATCTTTTTATTTAATTACATTGCAATATTATGCAAATTTGCGTAATATTGCAATGTAAAATTTATCAGAATGTTGAACAAACCGATCATTAACGAATCGATAATTAAGGCAAAAACAGCGACACAGGTTATGTTTTTGGTATGTGGCCTCGCGCTATCAAGCTGGGCACCGATGGTACCTTTCGCCAAGGACCGTCTTGGTCTTAACGATGGAGAACTGGGGCTTTTACTGCTGTGTTTGGGTGGTGGTGCACTATTAACGATGCCTCTCTCTGGTTTTTTTATCGGGAAACTTGGGAGTAGACAAGTGATTTTGATCTCAGGTATAATTGCTGCCGTTGTGCTCCCTGTTCTGTTGATGGTAACAAATAGCTATTTGATGGCCTGTGTTCTTTTTATATTTGGCTGCAGTATAGGTAGTATAGATGTGGCTATGAACGCACATGGTGTGCAGGTTCAGAATGCCATGGGTAAACCGATCATGTCATCTTTACATGGGCTGTTCAGCGTAGGTGGCCTATTTGGATCGATCGGCTTGGGTTTTCTGATAAAGATGGGGCTAATTCCGATTTATGCGGCAGTTACTATCGCTATCTTTTTAATACTGCTATTGATCTTACAATATCGAAAGCTGCTGGGTTACCATAAGGAAAAGGAAATCATTGTCGAGTTTTCCCACATTGATGAGACTCGGGTTTCCAAAAAAAGATTTCAATGGCTCAGGTGGAGTGTGCTGGTACTTGGACTGATGTGTTTCATCGCCTTTCTGTCGGAGGGAGCGATGTTGGATTGGAGCGCCATATTCTTGCGGGATCACAAAGGCGTATCTCCGGAATTTACGGGAATTGGATATGCGGCCTTCTCCGTAGCGATGGCGGTGATGAGATTGCAGGGAGATCGATTAGTAAGCAAGCTGAATAGTAAAGTGGTGGTGATCGGTGGGAGCCTATTGGCGTCATTAGGTATTTTGATCCTGGTATTTAGTCCCTGGCTTTTTGTTACACTTGTTGGATTTGTCCTGTTGGGACTGGGAGCCGCCAATATTGTCCCTGTATTTTTTAGCGAGGGTGGCCGGATTGAAGGACTTTCACCGACAGTAGCCATTCCGGTTATTTCAACCATGGGCTATGCAGGTCAGCTGGCAGGACCGGCGCTTTTGGGTGCTATTGCACAGCATTTTTCTTTGATCATTGCTTTCGAAACAATAGCTTTACTTTTTCTAGTGGTAGCCCTTATCTATAAAATCAGGAAGTAATAGCATGTTAAAAGAAGAGCGTTTTGAGGTAATACTCCGCGAATTGGCGAGTCGGAGGAAGGTGAAATTTGAAGAACTGGCGGTATTGTTGGCGGTATCGGAAGATACCATCCGTCGCGACATAGATCTTCTCTATCGGAACGGCTTGCTTTCCAAGACCAGGGGTGGGGCTATGCTTCGCGAAAAAGATCCGTTGACTTTCCAGGATAGGCAATCGTTTCTGACCAAAGAAAAAGATATTATTGCATTAAAAGTACAGCCGTTTCTGAAAGATGGCATGACCCTTTTTGTGGATGGTGGCACTACGACATGGGCCGTAGTGAATGCGATGCCATTGGATATCCGGATCCGGATGGTTACAAATAATTTTTCCATAGTGCCGCTGCTCGAGAAGTTCAAAAATGTAGAACTTATTTTTTTGGGTGGTAATTTTGAACCCGATCTGGCTGTAACTTCAGGCATCACAACCTGTATGGAAGTTGCTAAATATAACGCCGATATCTTTATTATGGGAACTTGTGCTGTAGATCCTGAGCTCGGTGTATCGGCAACGTCAGCTGCAGATGGCGAAACAAAAAAGATGATGGTGCAATGTGCAAAGAAAACAATAGCCTTAGCCAGCCAGAATAAGCTTTATCAAGGGGAACTGTTTAGGGTATGTCCAATAGATTCGCTCACGGCATTAATCACCGACCTGGACTCCAATGATTCCGAACTGAATCCCTTTAGAAATATGGATCTGCAGATTGTATAGACGGCCTGACTATTTTGGCCTTGTATTGTGGTCGAATTCAGCGAATAATCATCCCTGCGGCAAGCTCTTCTGTTTACGTGCTGCTGCGAAGTGGTATTGTTGTGTCCGGCAGAATGACGGGCAGATAGCGTTAGATGATGTGCCTTTTTTCGGTAGCCAGTGTCAATGTATGTTGTAGATTCACGACGTCGCCTATGATAATGATGGCTGGATGTCCCATGTTATACTCTTTGCTTATTTTTACGAGATCTTTGACTTTGCAATGCACTTGTCTTTGTTGAGGTAAGCTTGCGTGCTGTATAATCGCGGCTGTTGTTTCTCCTTTACCGTGTAACACATAAGTACGTGCAATTTCGTCGAGCTTACGCATGCCCATATAGATAACTACTGTAGATCTGCTCTGAACCGCTAGTTGCAGATCGGATGAAAGGGTTCCATCTTTCTTCATGCCTGTCAATACCCATACGCCTTCACTTACACCGCGATGTGTTAATGGAATATTATGAAGGCCTGCGCCTTGCATGCTGCTGATACCCGGAATATAGGTGATGTCAATGGATCTGTTTTGCACGGTAAGCCATTCTTCAAAACCCCGGCCAAAAAGATAGGGATCACCACCTTTAAGTCGTAGCACCCTGTCGAATTTGCTGCAGTAATGTAGGATAAGTTCATTTATTTCTTCCTGAGGAACGTATTTTCCATAAGGATGCTTGCCAACATAGTGTTTTAAGCAGTTTTTGTCTGCTATTTGAAGGATTTCTTGATTAATTAGGTTGTCATATAGGATCACTTCAGCATTTTCTATCGCTTTATAAGCTTTTATGGTAAGTAATTCGGGGTCTCCCGGTCCAGAACCTACAATAAATAAGGTTTTTTTCTTTATTTCTTTCATTATATCCTTTTTTTTTGTTTTTATTTTATATAAAAGTATTAAAAAAATATGACTAAAATCATGTTTTGTGTTAATTTTTATGTTTTATTTTTGAAAAAATATTATAAAAATCATATTTATTTTGATTTTTTGATTTTTTATTCCATAAATTAGTGTTATTGAAAGTGTAAATTGATTTTTTTCAATAAAAATTATGATTATGGATAGAAAAAATGTTGTTATTATCGGAAATGGTATGGTTGGTAATAAGATTTGTGAAAAATTAAAGCAAAAATCTAATAACCTAGGTATAACTGTATTCGCAGAGGAGTCAATTCGAGCTTATGATCGTGTTCATTTGACAGATTACTTCAAAGTTTCGTCCATTAATGAACTTTTTTTGCTAAAAAATGAGTGGTATATAGAGAATAATGTAAAAATCCATTTAGATGATCCTGTTATTGCTATAAATCTCTTGAAAAAGGAAGTGAAGTCTCTAAAAGGGATTACATTAAATTATGACTATTTGGTTTTTGCGACAGGTTCTGCCCCTTTTGTTCCTCCTATTTCTGGGATTGAGAAAGAAGGGGTGTTTCTCTACCGTACAATCGAAGACTTGGAGTTGATTAAGGCTTATGCGGCAAAGGTCAAAACTGGTACGGTCATGGGGGGCGGACTTTTGGGTCTTGAAGCGGCTAAAGCTCTCCTAGATCTTGGCCTAAAAGAAACTGCTGTGATTGAATTTGCTCCCCGCCTGATGCCACGCCAGATCGACGATAGTGCCAGTGTGCTTTTGCAGCATAAGCTCGCGGAATTGGGCTTGCGTTGCTTATTGCAAAAATCCACAAGTCAACTGCTAGGTGATGATCGCCTCACAGGAGTCGCCTTTAACGACGGCACCTCCATGGCGACAGATCTGCTGGTGATATCGGCTGGTATACGTCCCCGTGACGAACTCGCCAAGAAGTCGGGCCTAGCGGTCGGTGAACGGGGTGGAATTTTGGTGAATGCACAGATGCAGACCTCAGACCCTTCAGTTTATGCCATCGGTGAATGCGCCTTGGTGAATGATATGATTTATGGTCTGGTGGCGCCTGGGTATGAGATGGCTGAAATTGCGGCAGCTCAAATCATAGGAGAAGAAAAATCTTTTATAGGGTTTGATATGAGCACTAAACTGAAACTGATGGGAGTTGATGTGGCAAGTTTTGGAGATCCTTTTATCAGTGAACCTTATGCTCGAACGATCTTATTGGAGGATCGTAATAAGGGTATTTATAAACGACTAAACGTCAGTACAGATGGAACGCGGCTATTGGGCGGAATACTTGTCGGGGAAGCGACAAGTTACAACATGTTGCTTCAGATGGTTAACAATAACCTCCCATTAGCAGAACATCCAGAACTTCTCCTTTTCGACCAGCAGCGTGAAAGTAGGTCGGCTTCTTCTGGTCTAGAGGCTCTTCCTGATGCGGCGCTAATCTGCAGTTGTGAAGGAGTTTCTAAAGCACAGATTTGTGATGCTGTAGCAACTAAAAATTGTGAAAATGCGGACGCCGTAAAGAAATGTACCAAAGCCGGATCAGGATGCGGCGGCTGTGTGCCGATGATTAAGGACCTTGTTAATTACACCATGAAACAGCAAGGGAAATATATCCGGAGTACCATCTGCGAACATTTCGATTTGAGCCGTCAGGAGCTTTATGATCTGATCAAGATCCACGAGCTCAAAAGTTATGATCATGTATTGGATGTGCTGGGCCATGGCCATGGATGCGAAGTCTGTAAACCTTTGGTGTCTTCCTTGCTTGCCAGTCTTTGGAACGAGATGATTCTTGGCAAGGGTAATGATGTGGCTCAGGATAGCAACGACCGTTATCTGGCTAATATACAAAAGGGTGGGACATATTCGGTGGTCCCGCGTATTCCAGGCGGTGAAATTACCCCGGATAAACTGATCGTTATTGGGGAGGTGGCCAAGAAATACAGGTTATATACAAAAATTACGGGTGGACAGCGCATTGACTTATTTGGTGCACATCTCAATGATCTGCCATTGATTTGGGAAGAACTTATTGCTGCGGGTTTTGAAAGTGGACATGCTTATGGTAAGGCATTACGGACTGTTAAAAGCTGTGTAGGCAGTACCTGGTGTCGGTTTGGGTTGCACGATAGTGTTTCTTTTGCGATACGGATAGAGGAACGCTATCGTGGACTACGTGCTCCGCATAAGATCAAGTCGGCCGTTAGTGGTTGTATTCGCGAGTGTGCTGAAGCGCAGAGTAAGGATTTTGGAATTATTGCAACCGAAAAAGGTTGGAACCTTTATGTTTGCGGCAACGGTGGAAGTAAGCCGCAGCATGCCTTATTATTAGCCTCGGATATCGATAGTGAAACCTGTATCCGTTATATCGATCGTTTTTTGATGTTTTATATCCGCACCGCGGATCCGTTAACGCGGACTGCTACCTGGCTCAATAAAATGGAGGGCGGAATAGATTATCTAAGAAATGTTGTGGTACAGGATAGTCTGGGGATGGGTGATTCCTGGGAACAGGATATGCAGCTGCTTGTTGATAGTTATCGCTGTGAATGGAAAGTCGCTGTGGAGGATCCGGAAATTCGTAAACGCTTTGTTCATTTTGTAAATGCACCAGAGGAGAAGGATGAAACTGTTCGCTTCGAAAGCTTTCGCGGACAGAAGAAAGCTGCAGATTGGAACATCAATACTTATTAAATATAGAATCACTAAACCTTTTAATTGAAATCATATGAATATGCAAATTGACATGCAGTGGCTGAAGGCTTGCCGGATTGAAGATGCCATTGAAAACGGCGGAGTCTGTCTTAAATTGAATAACGAACAGGTGGCCTTGTTTTATTTTGCCCGCCGCAATGAGTGGTATGCCACGCAGAATGAATGTCCGCACAAACGGCAGATGATTTTAAGCCGCGGGATGTTGGGCTCTTTGGGTGAGACGCCGAAAGTCGCTTGTCCTTTCCATAAAAAAACCTTTGCCCTAGACACAGGTGAATGTCTTTCGGGTGATGAATGTGCGATTAAAACTTACCCGGTGAAGGTTGAAAACGGAAGTGTTTTTATTGGAATGACTGCTTAGCTAAGCTAATAAATAACTGAATCTAAAACCTTTTAAAACAAAAATACCATGGATTATATTAGCCCAAAAGAGGTTGCTGGTGCAATGATGAATACCGCAATCTACAAATCTACGCTTCCAATCAAAGATCTATTGATACGGGGAGCATTGTCAGGAGCCTTATTGGCAATTTCTGTCACACTCGCACTATTGGCGACTTCCCAGACGGGACTGAGCTTAGTCGGTGCATTTGTTTTTCCGGTGGGTTTTGTCATTATCGTTATCCTTGGTCTGGAGCTGGTGACGGGAAGCTTTTCGCTGGTGCCTTTAGCCTGGTTTGAAGGTAAGATCAATTTTAAGGCGATGGCCAATAATCTTTTCTGGGTTTTTCTGGGCAACTTGTTGGGCAGTGTGCTCTTTGCGATTTTGTTCTGGGCGGCTAGCACAGAGACCGGGCAGTCGAGCCAGCTCGGAAATATCGAACATAGTCTGATTCTGATCAGTGAAAAGAAAACCCTTGGATACAGCAGTCATGGAGCGGCGGGTTTGTTTTCGGCTTTTGTCAAAGCTATTCTGTGTAATTGGATGGTCTGTATGGGCGTGGTGATGTCCATGACTTCTAAGTCTACCCTTGGTAAAATTCTAGCTGCGGGTATTCCGATCTTTATATTCTTTGCATTAGGTTATGAGCACGCTGTTGTTAACATGTTTGTGATCCCTGCCGGGATGATGTTTGGTGCAAAAGTGACGATCTCCGACTGGTGGCTTTGTAATCAGCTGATCGTAACCGCTGGAAACATTGTTGGCGGTCTGCTATTTACGGGGATGGCTATCTATTATACTTATCATCAAAAAGAAAAGGTATCAACTTCACAAAATTGAATTTTTATGGATCAAATGAAAAAACTATTGACGCTAATCTTGTTGCTGATTGCTGGCGATAGAATTTATAGTCAGGAAAAAATAATAAAAGGCAGTTTGTTTGAAGGCATTGCGGTAGCGGGCTACGTCGATCGGGGTGTTTACTTCAATTGTACCGGGCCAGCTGTGAAATACATATTCGCACCCAAAAGCTGCCTGTTGCTTGGTCTATTACCTAGCTTAAAACTGAAAGAAGATAAGGTTGAATCGGGGAAGCCAAAGAACTCCTGGATCACGCCCTCTCTGGGATTTGGTTTAACGGCTGTATTCCGACATATTGCCATTCAGCTGCCAGCATTCTATACCGCAAAAACGAGTGCTGCTGATGGTAAATGGAGATTGGGAGTCGGTATGGGCTTTAAATTTTAAGGTGATGTATTTTTAAGGGAATATATGATTTGGGGAGTCGTTGGCTTTTCTAGCTAGTTTAACTCTCCATTGTTTTCTTCTGATAGATCCTGTAAAAGCTGGAGGTTTTTAATAAAAATATCTTTTTTGTCCATTATGATGGCTCCTAATTCGATAAGTTCGCTCAGCGTACGATATACGGTCTCGTACGTAGCGCCTACGTAGGAAGCCAAGTCTTTTTTGCTTAGGGATAATCCAATATATCCATCCTTATGTCCCTCGCTGAAAACACGGTGAAGTAACAATAGGCTCCAGGCAAGGCGATTTTTAACAGCGAGCTGTGTCAGGCGGGTCATCTTTTGTTCAGAAAGATGTAGTTCGTCGGCAAAAAACAACATCAACCGGTAACTCAGCTCTGGATTTATGCGTAGCGTGGACAGGAAGAACGGCATTTCGACGAAGCAGAGCTGTGACACTTCCAGGGTTGTTGCAGAAATAGGGTAGACAGTTTGTTCGGTACTGATTCCGCGATGGCCAACGATATCTCCTTTTTTTGCAAATCGTACAATGGTTTCTTTATCCCCCAGATTACGGTGAACTTTGACAAGTCCCGACTGGATGAAATAAATTCCCCGAACGGATTCTCCTTCGGAGATAAACTGTTCACCTTTTTTTAGTTTGATATTCTTCCGATGAAGGTCGATCTGTCCGAGCCAATCTTGTAAGACATAACGGCACATAAGGCAGGAGTGATCGCAAGGATTTGTTTTCTTCGATTTCATCAAAGTCTGATTCGTATAATGGACGGTGTGTTATCTGTCCAAAGTTATTATCTATTCGTTTAAATTCCTATTTTACCTTTTATAAAAACAGTATATCTTTTGATTTTAACTTATTAATGTGTGGAACTGGATGAAATTTTGCATCTCCATAATGTCGGCATCTTGTTGATGCGGTTATTTGAAACCAGCATGTATTGTTTTCTTCGATTTAGTGTAAAGACCAATAGTATTATGAATCAAAGAACTTATTTAATTTTTGTTACTCTTTATTGCATGTTGCCTCTGTTTTTATCCTGTGGTTCCAAAGAGAAACAGCGGGAAAAGGAATTACGGATTTTGTTCAGTCGAGAATTCGTTGATGAACAGTATAGTCAAGAAAGATACTTGAGTGATTCTTATAAACATCATGCGGTTGATTTTTTTGCGGCCAAGAATGATACCTTTCCATTAGCGAAATGGGACATTCTTCTCGATGAATTAGATAAGTTAAAGCGGTACAAACCTGAAAAGAATGATATAGGGCATAAACATAACTATTGCTCGAATCTAGAGATTGAGTTTTTTGATCATGAAAAATCCTTATGTCAATTATGTTTGAATCCAGATAATAAAACTTTAAGACTGAATTATTTGGTGTATGAGGCTTCTCCTGAACTGATTTCTTTTTTTTGTAATTACATTTCGGCAGATTCGGCAGCTCTGGCTTCTAGTGGAAAAGGTTACTATGTGAAAAAAGTAATGTTTAACGACAGGAGTGTAATTCAAAAATTCATCGAGAGAAAAAAATGAGGGCGATGAGTTTCTGTTAGCCCACCTTAAAACGTTTGGGATATTCGCCGGTGTTATCTAGGCTAAAAAAATACTCATTCCACCAGTTTTCGATTTCCAAGTCCATACCAATCATATTGGTCAGTTCCTACGCTGTATCCAGCTCTTCTTCCAGCGGGATAAAAGTCGAATTGTTAACAAAGGCTTCACAACTTGTATTGCATTGCCCATTTTTCCAGCGATAGAGCGCTTTAAGATTCTGAGGTATCTCCATATCATATTGCTGTTCAAGGGCCCTAAACTCTTCTGCCGATAACGAGGACTGTAGATCGATATACAGCTCAGGTCTTAGATTTTGGATATAACTGTCTAATGTGGCTAGTGTCTGTTGCATAATGGTGGATTTTTGATGCATTCATAAAGTTAGTCATAATTGCCTGAGTATGCGAATTATCATGTGCGCTATGGATCGTATGAAAAGTTAAAAATGTTAATAATTATTTAATGGGAATTAGTGTAAATTTATGTCAGCATAACGCTGTAGCTATGTTCATCATTGGATAAAACGATAGCAGATGTTCAAGTGTTATTTATGCAGGTATCCTTTTTATAATTTACTGAATACGCATGAAAAAGATCGAACTAGTCCCACTTGTTGGGATTCAAATTGAAGGTATTGGTCAAGTTAATCTTGGTGCGGGCCGTGCTGAAGTTCAAGGTGTGCTTGGTGCTCCTTCAGATGCGCTGGACGACCAATATTATTATGATGAACTCGAATTGAGACTTGATTTTAATGATCAGGGAACATTGGAATTTATAGAAAGCATCAATGGACCCTATCCAGAAAAAACTGAAATCAATATCTATGGTGTTAATCCATTTCAGGTCGAAGCAGCTGAACTGGTCAATCTCTTAACGGATAAAAATCAGGGTGAGGTTGATGATGCCGAAGCGGGATATTGCTATACATTTTTAAATAGCTCTGTGGGCGTCTGGAGACAGATGACTGAAGAGGATGTTCAGGAGGAGATTGAGGAAATCAAAGCCGATGGCGAATACGAAGACAATGCGGATATGCTGCTGGAGGACCTTAAAAAGTCAAAGTTCTTTTGGACGATTGGCATTGGGGTAGCGGGATATTACGCGGAGTAAAGATAAATAACCTACTGAAATTGTTGCCTAAATTCCACGGGACTTTGTTGGGTATTCTTTTTGAACACTTTACTGAACGACTGTGGATGTTCGAAACCCAGTTCATAGGCGATTTCACTGATGGAAAGGGAACTCGTGCTTAGCCTTAATTTGGCATACTCGATCATTTTATGCTGAATATGCTGTTGGGTGTTTTGTTGGGTGTAGATACGCAGCAAACTGCCCAGGTAGTTTGGTGATAAATTGAGCTGCTGCGCCAGGAAGCTGACGGTTGGTACGCCATGCTCCACAAGTATGTGTTGCTGAAACTGTGCTGACAGTAACTGCTCAAACTTGGTGACCAGCTCTTGGGTCGATCGTTTGCGGGTGATAAATTGACGTTCGTAAAATCGTTCGGCGTAAATCAGCAAGCGCTCGATCTGTTTGATAATGAGTTCGCGGCTAAATTTATCGATATTGGACTGATACTCTTTTTCTATATTCTGCAGAATATCGACAATGATGGCTTCTTCTTTGTCCGAAAGAAAAAGCGCTTCATTGACCTGATATTGGAAAAAATCGTAGGAGTGAATATGTTTTGCCAGTTCGCTGTTCCAGAGAAAATCGGGATGGATCAACAAAATCCAGCCGCTGGGTTGTGCCTGCACTTGCTGATTGATCTCCACTTGTAGAAATTGTAGGGGCGAGATAAAAGTGAGTATGCCCGAGTCGAAGTCATAGTGCTGCTGTCCATAATTGAACCGGGCATTTACATTTCGCTTTAAACCGATCGAATAAAAATGTTGTATCCAATTCAATTTGCTGTCATTTATGGGGTAATGTACTTGACTATAATCAACCAAGCTCATCAATGGATGTTCGGGCTTAGGTAGTCCGCAAAAGCTGTGGAATTCCGAAAGCGAATGAAAGCGAAATGTATTCTCCATGTTGTAAATTTAATGAATTTCTAATTTGATTATTGTGAAATATCCTAGGAAGCTCCTTATACTGAACTAAGCTGTTATACGGATTGCTCGAAAGCTGTTGACACGGTATAACTTTTCCATTTTTCGATCTCCGTCATAAGCATATTGATCTTATTTTTTGCCAGCTCATACGCATCCTCGCCCATTAAAAAATGAACTGGGGGCTGTGCGAGCGTACTTAACTCAATTAATAAGGTTGCTGCTTTGTGGGGATCGTTTGCCTGATTGCCATGGATCTGATGCAGATGGGTAGCTTCGTTTTCTCGGGCAGTGACGTACGCAGCGATTGGATTGGCTGCGGTGTGTAAGGATCCCTCGGATAAAAAATCAGTTCTGAAGTAACCGGGATACACCAAGGTCGTGTGTACACCAAAAGGTTCCATTTCGACAGCGAGGGCTTCGGTAAAGCCTGCGACAGCAAATTTGGTGGAGCAATAAACACCAAAGGCTGGATAATTTCCTGCGAGTCCGCCGATAGATGCTATATTGAAAATATGTCCCGCTTGTTGGCGTCGCATATGGGGGGCAATATGCCTGATGGCATTAAGTGATCCAAAGACATTCACTTCGAAGTTGCGGCGTGCTTCCCGATCACTGAGCTCCTCTAGGGTGCCGGTCTGACCATATCCGGCATTGTTGACCAATACATCAATCTTTCCGAAATAATCAATGGCCGAGAGTACTGCCCGGGCAACGTCTTTGTCATCGGTAATGTCCACTTCAAGCGGCAGAAAATTTTCCTGATCGCCGATTTCATCTTCTAGGGCCTGTTTTGTTCGTGATGTGGCAACCACAAGATAACCTTGGGCGAGCAATTCTTTAACGAGACTGAGACCTAGCCCTTTGGAAGCGCCAGTGACAAACCATACTTTTTGTGATTTCATGTATTTCTTTTTTTAAATAAATTGATGTTACAAAGGTGGCTAATCGATCGAGTTTGGATGTAGGCAGATCAACGGATATTGTAGTCAAATCGTGGATAGCTATTTTTTCCTTAAAACAATTTTAGCTTTTAAGTGCTTTATTTAAAGATGATGCACATCTATTTTAAGGTTGTGCACCTTGAGATGGTCGATAAACTTTAAAGACGTTGATATGTTAAAAGAAAATGATGTTGCTCCTGATTTTACCTTGTACGCGACACCCGATCAAAAAATTAGATTATCAGAATTTAAGGGGCATAATGTGATATTGGCATTTTATCCGGCAGATTGGAGTCCGGTATGTAGCGATCAGATGGCCTTATATAATGAAATGCTCAAATATTTTAAAAAATATGATGCCGAAATTATGGGTATTTCCGTTGACAGCAAATGGTGCCATATGGCCTTTGCGCAATCCCGAAAGCTGCATTTTCCACTTTTAGCCGATTTTGAAGCTAAAGGCGAGGTCGCCAAGAAGTATGGTGTTTACGATGAAGAGGAAGGGGAGTGCAAGCGCGCACTTTTTGTGATTGATAAGGAGGGCGTTATCGCTTGGAGTTATCTGTCTCCGACTGCGGTCAATCCGGGTGCAGACGGTATTATCGAAGCATTGGAGAATCTTAAATCAAAATAATTATGTCATTGAAACCGAAGGTCAGCAATGCTGACCATATATTGGGAAATGGCCAGGCCGATCTGACCATTGTTGAATATGGGGATTACCAATGTCCGCATTGTGGTGCAGCTCATCCAATTATAAAAGAAATGATGGCCGAACTGGGAAGCCAGATCAGGTTTGTATTCCGCAATTTTCCGCTTTCGGAGATGCACCCCTATGCAAAACCCGCAGCATTGGCGGCGGAGGCTGCAGCACTGCAAGGGAAATTTTGGGAGATGCATGATGCCATTTTTGAACACCAAAACTTGCTGAGTGAAAGATTGCTGCTGGATATCGCCGAGCAACTGGATTTGGACATGTCGAAGTTCAAATCTGATTCGCAGGACGAGGCGTTACAGGATCGCGTGGATGGCGATTTTGAAAGTGGTATGCTTAGCGGCGTTAATGGGACACCGACATTTTTTGTTAATGGACAGAAATTTGATGGTGGAGCGGAAGATTTGGTTCAAATATTAGGTGAAAACTGAATATATGAATACTATTTAAACACAGGTGAGCACACGACGAGAAGTCTCTTGCAGGATAATAGATCGTATCGTAAAAACGAATGAACCTGTTGTATAAATAACGAAATATCGTTGTTTTTAAATTGACTTTTAATTTTTTAGTATGCTTAAATACAGTTGTATATGTTTGTTGGACTATGAATTGCAATCCAATTAACATATCATGTAAACAATAAAATTCTTAAACTACTCATCATGGCAACATTCAAAGTTCAAGACGGAACAGAAATTTATTACAAGGACTGGGGAACAGGACAACCGATCGTATTTCATCATGGTTGGCCTTTATCCAGCGACGATTGGGACGCGCAGTTGATGTACTTCCTCGAAAAAGGGTACCGTGTGATCGCACACGATCGCCGGGGTCATGGTCGCTCGACACAGACGGCGACAGGAAATGAGATGGATACCTATGCGTCGGATATTGCACAATTGGTAGAAGCATTGGATTTAAAAGATGCCATCCATATTGGTCACTCAACAGGTGGTGGCGAGGTCGTTCGCTACATAACCAATCACGGTACTTCTCGGGTTTCAAAAGCTGTATTGATCAGTGCGGTTACCCCGACCATGGCTAAGAGTGCTACAAATCCCGATGGTGTACCAATGGAGGTTTTTGACGAAATAAGATTGAATACTGCAACACGCAGACAACAGTATTTTCAAGATTTTACCCTCGCTTTTTATGGCTATAACCGCGATGGAGCGAATGTACAGCAAGGCGTGATGGACAACTGGTGGCGGCAAGGGATGATGGGCGGTATTAAGGCACACTATGATTGTATCAAAGCGTTCTCTGAAACTGATTTTACAGAAGAACTTAAAAAAGTCGAGATTCCTGTCTTAGTATTGCATGGTGAAGATGATCAGATCGTACCGATTGATATCACGGGTAGAAGAGCGGCTAAGTTAGTCCAAAATGGTACTTTAATTACCTATCCCGGTTTTCCACATGGAATGCCTACTACAGAAGCGGAGACCATTAATAAGGATATTTTGGATTTTATTAGCGGAAAATAAGCGCATACAACAAAAAGCGATAACAAAAAGATGCTGCCTTNNAAGGCAGCATCTTTTTGTTATCCTATCTTAGAGCTATTTCTATTGGTCACTTTGGCGGGAAGGAAAGTAACAGATGAGCATTGCTATGCTAGAAAGTATAATCAGCTGCTTAGCAAAACTGACAGGTGGTAGGATTTTTAAATTTATTATCGATACGTACACAGAGACCTCGAAACGAATTAATTTGTAGGTTTGACCCTAAGAAAAATGCGGAAATAGGCTGAGTACCGTTAATGCGATCCCGCTTGATGGATTTAATTGAATATGATCTGTTGCCCTTCGCGGTCAATTAGCGTATTTCTGGATTATGAAAAATGGGACTTTAGGTTTTTGAATTGAATAGATTAACTTTTAAGTGTGTCAATACTTGTTCTTATGATTTATGTTATATAAAAGTTAAATTTCTATTAAATATCTACCTGCAAAACCTGTTTAGTCGTTGATGTTTTTGATGTTAATTAAATATTTGTTAACATTACGGTTAATTATAAACCAAGTCAAAGCGTCAACTTTGATGCAAAATTCTAAACTAGACTAAAGATGCAGAAAACATTACTAATCAGTATGGCATTGGGTCTCTCATACCCAACTTGGGCTAATGTAGAGCGTGATTATGCTAAATTGACCAAAGAGACGCACGGTGTTGCAGCTCAGTCTACCGTAAAAGGGGTGGTAAAAGACAAAAACGGAACAACCTTGTCCGGAATTACCATTACCAATTTAACCAGCCAAAAAACAACCTCGACGAATGTAGCGGGTCAGTTCACGATTCAAGCCAATATAGGGCAAAGACTCAAATTGACAGGGATAGGTTACAGTGAAAAGATCATCAGCGTGACGGGAGGGCAGATCGATATCATCATGGAATCCAAAGATACCGAACTGGAGGAAGTTGTGGTGGTCGGTTATGGTACGCAGAAAAAAGTGAATCTTACCGGTGCAGTAGACCAAGTGGGATCAGAAGCTTTTGAAGGACGCGTACTGGGCAATGCCAGCCAGATGCTCCAAGGTGTCATTCCCAACTTAAATGTAACTCCGGCCGATGGTAAGCCCAATCGGGCGCCAAGTTTCAATATCCGTGGGACAACTTCCATTGGTCAGGGGGGGAGCGCACTTGTGCTTATCGATGGAGTCGAGGGTGATCTTTCGGCGATCAATCCCAATGATATTGAAAGTGTAACGACACTCAAGGATGCTGCTTCATCTGCGATTTACGGCTCCCGCGGTACCTTCGGTGTCGTTTTGGTCACAACCAAACGTGCCAAATCCGGAAAAACTTCCATCAACTATTCGGGAAGTGGCTCTTTTCAGAAACCGATCGCTTTACCCAAATTTGTGACGGATGGCTATGAATATGCTTCGCATTTCTTTACAGCCTATAATGCCTGGAACAATTATTCCTCGATTCCGAGCAAGCTCAACAAGACACAGATCTTTACAACAGATTGGCTGGAGGAATTTAAGAGAAGAAAAGAACAGGGAATTACGGAGCAGGTCACGGTAGATGATAAGGGTAATTATGTATACTACGGTAATGAGGATTATTATGGTATGCTGATCAAGGACAATACGTTTGTCCAGGATCATAACCTGTCCATCAGCGGTAATTCTGAAAAAATGGATTACTATATTTCTGGTCGTGCTTACGATTACAATGGTATGTACCGCTATAATAGCGATAAATATAAGACCTATAATACGCGTGCAAAAGCCGGGCTTCAGGTGACAGACTGGTTGCGGATCAGCAATAACATCGATTTTAATTATGCCAAATACAGAGACCCATCGACTGCTGGTGAAGGTGGAAATATCTGGCGCAATATTGCCGATGAGGGACACCCTTCTTCGCCGATCTTTAACCCTGATGGATCTATGAGCTTCTCTGCAGCCTATACAGTAGGGGATTTTATCTATGGTAAAAATGGTACGAATACGGCTAATCAGGATCTCCGCAATACAACTTCTTTCGAGACTAAGTTTTTCAACAATACGTTCCGCATTAAAGGGGATCTGACTTTTAGAAATCGCGATTTTAATTCGGTAAGAGTCCGTGTGCCTGTTCCGTATAGCACACAGGAGGGAAAAATGTTGCGGTTGGAAACAAGTATGAACGACAATATTTATCAGGTAGACCAACGCTATCGTTACTTGTTTGGAAATCTATACAGTGAATATGAACGCACAATAGGCGATCATTATTTTAAAGGTTTGCTCGGATACAATTATGAACAGCGTACGTATAATTCAACCTATATTACCAAAACAGGTCTACTCAATGATGATGTTGAAAATATCAACCTGGCAGTAGGGCAGAATACCACAGCGACAGCGGGATATAACAAGTACCGTAATGTCGGGGTATTTATGCGTGCCAATTATATTTTCAAGGACCGTTACCTTTTTGAATTCAATGGCCGCTACGATGGTTCGTCCAAATTTCCGACAAACCAACGATGGGGACTATTCCCTTCTGCATCCGTTGGCTGGCGTATTTCTGAAGAGCCATTCTTCCAGGTGGACAAAAGAGCCCTTTCCGATCTGAAGCTAAGAGCGTCCTATGGGTCATTGGGTAATGGTAATGTCGATCCGTATTCCTATTTGGATATTTACGAAATCAAGATTATGGATCGGGTATTGAACGGACAGAAGCCGGCATATACTTCGGTGCCTAAGGTGATCCCGGATAACTTAACTTGGGAAACAGCGCGCACGGCAAACTTAGGTCTTGATCTATCGTCTTTAAATGGAAAACTGACTTTTACAGGCGATATCTATCAACGCAAGACCTTAAATATGTATACCTTAGGTGTAGCTTTGCCTGACATCTTTGGTGCGGAGTCGCCGAAAGGAAACTATGCTGACATGACCACAAAAGGTTTTGAAGTGAGCTTGACTTATAAGGATAGATTCGATCTGAACGGTAGTCCTTTCAATTGGTCCGTAAGGGGTACTTTGGCTGATTATAGATCCAATATAGACCGTTACGAAAATAAAGAGGGTTTAATCAAAGATGGATCCTATTATGAAGGTCAGCGAATCGGTGAAATATGGGGCTATGTAACGCAGGGTTTATTTCAGAATCAGGCGGAAATTGATGGTGCTGCAAAACAAAAATTGATCAAATCGTCAAACAATGGTACAATATATCCAGGTGACGTACGTTTTTCGGATCTAAATGGTGATGGTGTAATCGATTATGGAAATAATACGATTTATAGCCATGGCGACAGAACTGTAATCGGTAATGCCGATCCACGATATATCTATAGTTTTAACCTTAATCTGGATTGGCAAGGTATTTATTTCTCGTCTTTCTTCCAGGGTGTGGGTAAGCAGAATTGGTACCCGAGCAATGAATCTATTTTTTGGGGGCAATACAATCGACCTTACAACAACTTACCGGAATGGCACCTCAATAATTACTGGACAGAAGATAATCCAAATGGCTATTTCCCACGTTATGCCGGTTATAACGAGTCTATTAAGACAATCCCCCAAACCAGATATCTACAAAATGTGGCCTATATTCGGATGAAAAACATACAGATCGGGTACAGCTTTCCTAAGTCTGTGACAAACCGATTAAAAATCAGTAGTCTTCGTGCAGGCCTATCGGGTGAAAACTTATGGACCTGGTCACCGCTTTACAAAAAGACGATGGATCTCGATGTTGGCAACCTGGGCAAATCGGATCCGGAAATCGGAACAGGGTCCGGTGACGGATTTAATTATCCGATCATGAAGAGCATCAGTTTTAACTTATCTATTGGCTTATAGTTTTATATCAACATGAAAAAATTGTTTTATATACCTGTTGTTGCGCTTTTGTTCAGTTCTTGCGAACTGAATGAGCTGCCAAAGGCAGGGGCTACCGAAGAAGATATCTTTGGTAGTGAAAGTGGATTAAAAAATTATAGTAACTCCTTCTATCGGAATATCACTTCGGGAAGTGACGCTTATAAGGGCGATGCAATGGCCGATTATTCGGCCGTAAACAGCCTCAATGATTTTATGGTCGGCGGTGCTTATAGTGCGGAAATCAGTTCGGGCTGGTCCTGGACGACCCTCCGCAATATCAATCAATTGATCGCTAAGTGCAACAGTCCCAAATTGACTGATGCCATAAAAAATAATTATATCGGCCTGGCCCGCTTTTTTAGAGCTTGGTTTTATTATGAAAAAGTGGTGCGATTTGGCGATGTGCCTTGGGTAGATCATCCGCTGGCAGTGGATGAAACAGACATCCTCAAGGCACCTCGCGATTCGCGCGAGGTGGTCATGAAGCATATCATGGAAGATCTGGACTTTGCCTACGCCAATATCACCAATACGGGAGGCGATGGCAGTACGGTTAATAAATGGACTGCACTTGGTCTAAAAACGAGGATTGCACTATTTGAGGGTACATTCCGTAAATATCATAAACTGAATCTTGCTACGCAGCCGGAGGTGTTTTTTCAGATGGCAGTAGATGCTGGCAAGATTTTAATGGAAAAGGGTCCTTATGGGCTTAATATCTCTGCAGACCCTAAAACATCACAGCGACAGTTGTTTATCAGTAATACGCCAGTGACAAAAGAGGTCATGTTGGCCGTAACTTTCAGTAAGGATCTTGCGCTGTTGAATGATGCCAACTGGTGGTGGACATCTGCAACCTATGGTCCACGTTTAAGTTTGGTAAGGCCTTTTATCAATAGTTTTTTGAATGTTGACGGTACTCCTTATACGGATAGACCGAACTTTCAGACTGAGGAATTCTATGAGGAGTGTCAAAATCGCGACTTGCGCTTGGCGCAGTTGATCCGGACGCCAGGATATTCCCGTAATGGACAGCCTGCTCCCCCAAATTTTGCAAGTTTTACTTATACGGGGTATCAACCGATCAAGTATACTTTAGACGATCCCTATTACGACAATGGCGGTTACAATACCAATGCAGTTCCTTTAATGCGTTATGCGGAAATATTATTAAATTATGCTGAAGCGAAACAGGAACTAGGTACTTTCAATGATGCGGATTGGTCGAAAACTATTGGAGCATTACGTTCAAGGGCTGGAATAACAAGTGGAACGAATACACTGCCGACCAAAGTGGATACCTACTTGAAAAATACATTCTTCCCCGAAGTCAATAACCCCGTGCTTTTAGAAATACGTCGTGAAAGACAGGTGGAATTAGCTCTGGAGGGTTTCCGTTTCAATGATTTGAAGCGATGGAAACTTGGACCGCTAATGGCCAATTTACCCTGGACGGGAATTTATATCCCTGCTTTAGATAAGTTGATTGATATCGACCACAATGGAACTCCAGATGTCGTGTTCTATGATGGAAGTAAATCAGCTCCTTCGATAACTGTTCCTGCAGGAGTAGCCAAGGTGGCTATAGGGGGTAAAAGTACCAATTTCCAGACAATGACTTCGGACAATCACCTGGAATGGTTTAAAGCTGTGAAGCGTACTTGGGATGACAACAACAAGCAATACCTTTACCCAATTCCGTCTGCAGCGATTGTGCTGAACGGAAATCTGACACAAAATCCAGGTTGGAGTAAATAGGAATTTAACTTATTCGTTCCAATAAAAGAGGCTCCCTGCATTTGCAAGGAGCCTCTTTTTACTACTAAGGGTGTATTGTTTAGTGTGATGAAAGTTTTTTGGCTTGTTAACGTCTTTCTTGGTAAACGCCAATCTCGTTTACGACCGCATGGCCTTTTTCAGGTTTGATGCTAAAGCGTAATTTTTGTCCCAATACTTCATCAAAGCGGAAGATCTTGATGCGGCCCTGTTGTACCGCTGTAACCTCGATAGGGTGCCATTTTCCATCTTTCAGATAGGATAAGTTATACTGTGAAGGATTGTCTTTTCCTTCGGTAATAACAACACTATTGAAAGGTTTACTACGTTCAAAATCCACTTCATACCATACTTCACCTTTGACTGCCGGATTGGAGACCCAGGCACTACCAAAGTTATCGTCGTTGGCAAAATCCATAATGTTCATATCTTCGCTCCAGCTACTGTATGAAGGTACTTGTTTGGCCATATTGTGGTCGACTATTGGTGCCTGATAACTTGGTAATGTAGTTGGGTTTATTTTTGTATAATGTACCGATTGTCTTCAGTGCATCAAGTGCATTTTGATCCATCAGACCATCACTATTTGGTGCTACATTCAGCATAAAGTTGCAATACGCGTTGTTGTACGGAATGACAAATTTCTCGACCAATTCATTGACGTTTTTAACTGGGGTGTTCGGAAATGATGTTTTCCAGAACCAATTTTGTTGTAAAGGAAGACAGGCCATTGCCGGAAGTTTGTTGTGCTCCTTAGAAATAAATTGACCCGCACCTTGTTCATAGGATTTAATATCGGTGTAAAACAACGCATCACCTGGGTATTTTGCTGAATTGAGATCCATCAACAAACATTTCGGTTGACAAGATAATAGATGTCGTCGAAAGGAACATCATCGTACGAAATACGCGACCAAGGGGCATCCCATCCGTCAATGACCAAGGCGTCGATTTCCCCGTATTGGGTCAACAATTCCGTCAGCTGATATTTGATCAATTGGATGTGTGCTTTGGTAATGGTATGTGGACGTATACCTTGATGCATATCCAGAATGGAATAATACAGCATAACACGCAAACCATTTTTACGGAAAGCATCCGTAAATTCTTTAACAACATCACGATGTAAAGGCGTATTTATTACATTATAATCTGTTGTTTTGGTATTCCAGATCGGAAAGCCACTGTGATGTTTGGTGGTTAGGCAACCATAGGTCATGTCGGCCGATTTGGCCGCCTTCGCCCATTGAACTGCATTGAGCTTTGGCGATTTGAACAGTTCAAGTGCGGCATTGGGATCCGACCAATCTTGTTCCATAAACGTCGGCATGCCATAATGGATGAACATACCGAATCCAAGATTGACAAAGTCGAGCTGACTCTGTTCGAGGACCTTCTTTGAAAAAACGGATTGTGCAAATAGCGTGTTGCCCAGTAAAAGAAAAGATAGGCAGTAAAGTAGAGCATGTGAAATTTTGGACATAATTTATGAAGTTGTTATGCTGTAAAGGTAGGCCATGTTTGTGTTATTTAAGCCTAATGGAAGAAATAGTAATCAGTCCGAATGGTTTCGTAATGAAATACAAATTTTTATGGACGAGAAGTGTCTTGATTGAACCGCAGGCTTTATTAAAATTGGTGGATTTCTGTGTGGCATTTTTTGCGATTTGATTTGAGCTGTGCGGCAAATATATTTTGAGCTTTTGGACAACTAGACTTTGCAAAAGGTATGAGATATTTGCTACCTTTAGACTGGGACTGATTTTAGCGATTGGTACCCATAGTCGCACAGCCGTTTAAAATAAATCGTATTGAGCATGGAAGAGAGAGATTTTGGGAATGCCTTTTTGTATTCCTGTTATGTCGAGAAAGCATTTGGGCATGAACAGTTTATTTCCGAACATGTGGTCTTTTTCCAGATGTCTGGCGAAACGCACCTGGATCATCAAAAAGGAAAATTGGTAGCAACAGAAGGGCAGATTGTGGTTGCCCGTAGAAACCAATTGGCCAAAGCTTTTAAATATCCTGCAGAAAATAATGTCTATAAATCTGTTTCCGTCTTGTTGCAAGCGGATCGACTGAAGCAATACGCAATGGATCATCACCTCAGTTCAGACAAAAAGTATCAGGGTGAGTCCAATGTTGTACTGGAAAGTAACCTGTTTATAAAAAGTTATTTTGAGTCATTGACCCCTTATGCAGAAGCCATCGACCGAGTAAGTCCGCAGATGGAAAACATAAAGATCTACGAGTTGATCACCTTGTTGTTGGAAAGTTATCCACAGTTAAAAGACCTGCTTTTTGACTTTTCAGAGCCGCATAAAATTGATCTCGAGCAGTTTATGGTTAAAAACTATCGGTACAATGTACCTTTAGAAAACTTTGCGAAACTAACAGGGCGGAGTTTAGCAAGCTTTAAACGTGATTTTGAGAAAATATTCCAGACATCGCCCCGAAAATGGCTGCAAGAAAGACGTCTTTCTGAGGCTTATTATCTAATTGAAAATAAGCGGCAAAAACCTGCAGATTTTTATCTTGATCTGGGTTTTGAAAACCTTTCTCATTTTTATGCCTCTTTCAAGGAGAAGTTTGGCATAACACCAGCGACTATCAATTCCGTTGCTTAAAACTATTTCCGCCACCAATAACTAGGTGTTAAAGGGGGCTGATCGAGGTCGATGACCTGGCCGATCATGGGGGTAAGCAAGGGCTGTTGTTGTCGTATTGCTTCCTTGGAAATACGTTCTAAAGGTTCATTCCAGGCATGATTGGCCAATACAAACTTGGACGAATGAACCGGAAATAGCAAGGTGGCTTTGAGATCATGTGCCGCTTGGACAACCTCCTCTGGCATCATGTGTATATGTCTCCAGCTAAGGTCATATTGACCATTTTCCAATATAGCCAGGTCAAAAGGACCCAATTGATTACCTATCTCTTTGAAGTGGTTATCGTAACCGCTGTCCCCGCCTAAATAGAGCCGCATGGAAGGTGTCTGGAGCGCATAGGATGCCCATAATGTATTGGCAGAAAATATGCTGCGGCCTGAAAAATGTCTGGCGGGTGCAACTGTTACACTGAAACTATCACCCAAGTTGATTTCGTCCCACCAATCTTTTTCGATGATCTGTTCAGGACGATATCCCCAATATTCAAGATGGGAGCCAACACCAAGACCAACAATGACTTTTCCAACCCGGGGTTGTAGTGCCTTTAACGTCTTGTAATCCATGTGATCATAATGGTCATGTGATATGAATAGATAGTCAATCGGCGGTAGGGCAGATACGGTAGAGACATCGGCTCCCTTAAACGCTTTTACACTTCCTGGGATAGGCGAAGCACTGCCGCTAAGGACTGGATCGACGAGTATGTTCTTACCATCGAGACGAAGGAAATAGGAAGAATGACCAAACCAAACAAGGCCATGCGACTGACGTAACAACTTTTCCCAGTCGATATCCACTGTTGGTATAGTGTGTCTGGGACTTGTTTCGTTCGAGCGTTTAAAAAAGTAATCGTATAGGGCGACCGTCCAGGCCTGCGTAAGCTGTGGTGTAGGGCTGCTATTCTGAAATTTACCGTCCCGATATTGCTTGGATAACTGTATGCGTTGAAGTCTTTCACCCGAGGGTCTTTTGCCGAATTGTGGATGCATCATATATAGTCCGATAAGAGCGATGAGAACTGCCAGTCCTAGGATTGTTATTTTCAAAAATATAAGCCATTTCTTCCTGCTGTTTCTTGTTGTCATCTGCTTGTTGTATGGCAACAAAGGTATGGCTGCTGAGGCAGATTTGTTTTTGTTGACAGCTCAAATTTATGTGCTGTATGGCTCATTTCGGCAGATTCATCGGATCCACAATATTAAGAAAGTCTTAAAGCCCATAAAAATTCTTCTTTTAGGCTCGGGAGTTGGTTGGATTATAGTTGGCTGGATATTAAAAAAAAAGGGGCTGTCCGATCTTTTTGGACGCCCCCTTTTTTTACCCTTTGTAAGGTTTTTTAGCGGCTTCGATGAGCTCTTTCATTTCTAATTTAATGTAATCTACATTTGGGGTAGATCCCGTAAGAAAATAACGTATATTTCCTTCCTTATCAATAATAAATTTTGCTGGAATTCCTTTGACTCCGAATTTCGCGGCCATAACTTCTCCGGTTTGTGGATCTTTTTGATCGTCATAGAGCACTTCAAAAGGATAATTATTCTTGGTGATAAAGGATATCACATTTTCCTTATAGTTCTTATCACGCTCCCAGGTATTCATGAATAAGAATTGTACATCCTTATCATCTGCATAAGAGTCCTGTGCTGCCTTCATTCCTGGAAATGAACGGATACATGGCTGACACCAAGTTGCCCAAAAATCCAATACCACAACTTTTCCCTTTAAACTGGCTAGGGATACTTTTTCACCTTTAAGATTGAGTAATTCAAAATTAGGTGCAGGTTTAAAAGTTGCCATTTCTTTGATATGGTTGCGAATGTTTTGCGTTAACTCTATTTTTAAGGATGCATTAAAATTCTCGTAGCCTTGAACAGATCCGTTCAATTCAGTATATAATTTTTTAAGATCATTTTCGACCGCAAATTGTCCTTTAGCATATAACTTGGTGAGAATATTATATGCCTCAAGCTTTCTTCCTGTGCCCATTAAAGATTTGTAGTATACCATCGCTAGACCATCCGCTTGCTCTGGCGCAGCTTTGAGCGCATTCTCAATATAATTTAGCGCTTCAGCGTATTTTTTTTGAGCAACAAGAATATTTACATAGGCTGACATGGAGCTTGCGTATCCCATCGCTGCAAAGCGAGCTTTATTGTCTTTTTGGTTCTCGGGAAGTGTTAAATAGTAATAGCTATCATCCATAGCGGTCTTTAGTAGTGGAGCCGCTGTAGTCGTGTCGCCTGCGCTCAGCAAAATTTGACCAACAGGTATATAGCCATTTCCGCGCCAGAATAGTTCTTTCAATTCTCCTAGATAATATACTGCTTTTTGTGCATTCCCATCGTTCGCAAAACTTTGTGCTAAATTAGCCAATACATAATCATAAGTCAGTGGTTCTTCCTTGAAGTTTTTAACTGGCCATTTTTTGATAAGGTCGTTATAAGCTTTTTCTTTTTGTACTGGCGTACTTGCATTGTAAAAAACATCTGTGATAAAGGCATCACGGGTTAGTGATCCTTTTGGATATTTTTTCTTAGCCAGTACTTCTGCAGATGCCTGCAGATCTTCTTTCCCTAAAGAACGCAAAATGTTGATTGTAGTACGGTAGTCTTCTTCTGATTTATAAGTCTTTAATTCGCTCATTAATACATTAGCAAGCGAATCCTTTTGTACCAACGTACCTTTTTCTATAATGGGGAGATACTGTTGGTATTTGTTTTTTGCTGGTTGTTGTGCAAAAGATGCTGTTAGCGAAAACACCAACGCAGCCGTTAAGATTTTTGTTTTCATTTTTTGTCTGTATGATTTTTTAAATTCATTAATCTTGGTATCCTGGATTCTGTGTCAGTTTATTGTTGATCAAAATCTGGGCTTGTGGAATAGGATACAAGACATCCGTGGCCTGCCAGTTTGATTTGATTGGAGACAATACAGCGGTAGCACGATCGGTCCGCTTGAGGTCGAGCCAACGATGGCCGAACTCACCGAAAAATTCGTGCAGGCGTTCTGTTTCTATTGCAGATAGTAATTGTGTTTGGTTTAAGCTTGAATTAAGTCCTGCAAGTCCAGCGCGAGAACGGACAGCATCCACATCTGTCCGGGCTTCGGCAAGTTTTCCCAATTTAGCCCTCGCTTCCGCGCGAATAAGATACTGCTCGGCTAAGCGAAGCATAATATGGTATTCGGAACCTGTTCCCGAGGATACTTTATATTTGGTTATGGCATAATAGATTTTGTTGGAGACCGTCTTTGGACTTGTCCAATTTGTTTTTCTTAAGTCAACCGTCGGAGATGTCTCAAAGCTATTGTACACAGCGTCCGGTAGGGTGTAGCCGGGTGTAGCTGTAGCCGCGGTAATATAATTGGAGCCAAATGTCGTTACTCCCGTTTGATTGCCAAGTTGAAGGATAACCTCATTACTTGAGTTTACAAAATTTTTATCTGGTGTCGGCATGCCATAATCAGATGACTGTAATACTTTGGTGGCATAAGATTCGGCATTTTGATAATCCTTTTGGTAGAGATAAACTCTTGCCAATAGTGCGCTTGCAGCAGTTTTGTTAGCTCTTCCTCTCGGGCTTGCCGTTGCATCATAGGCCGTCGCCATCTTACTTTCCGCATCTTTTAGATCAGCAATAATCTGATCATATACTTGCTGTGCAGAAGTTCGCGGAAGAATTGCATCTTCAAAAGCGTGGAGGTCATCACGTAATTGCAATGGCACATCACCATAGAGGTTGACGAGATAGAAATAGGTATAAGCCCTAAAAAATTTCGCTTCGCCCAGGAGCTGATCTTTTACACTAGGGGTAAGGCTGGTGGATGCGTCGAGACCCGATATCGCATTGTTTGCATTCTTGATAAGTTGGTAGCAATTTGACCAGAAATTAGCGACATTCCCATTTGTGTTCAGCAGGTTATTGCTGGCGAATTCCGAGGTATTTGCATCAGCCGCATTGTATTGAAGGTCGTCTGCAGCGATTCCTGTATAAAAGGTTGAAGTCCCAGCGAGATTGATGCTTAATGTTGTGGTATACAATCCGCGTATGACACTATTTGCAGAAGCATCTGTAGAGAATGCTTCGCCAGCTACAACTTGTGTCGGTGGAGCGCCCAATTCCACAAATTTTTCGCAGGAGCTGGTCAAAAGAGTTCCACTGGTAATTGCTAATAATAGTATATTTTTATTGATGTTTAATTTCATGATCTCTAGTTTTAAAATTGACAGTTAAATCCAAATACAATCGTCCGCAATGGAGGCAATACCTGGGCAATCGTTCCAGTTCCTAAACCAGATGGACCGCCTTGCACGGTCGTTTCGGTATCCAAGACATATTTGTTCTTGGCCCAAGTAAAGAGATTTTGCCCTTGCATAAATACATTACAATTAGACATTTTTAATCTCGAAGTCCAGCTTTTGGGCAGGTTGTAAGATAAATTGACAGACCTCAATTTAATATAGGAAGCATCCCCATAGACAGCATCAGAGCTGGTATATTGATTATAAGAGTTGCTTAATGCAACTCCATCAGCTGAAGATGCCGGTACTGTCGGGATAATTGCTCCCGGGATATTGGTATTGCTGTTATTTGGTGTCCATCTGTCCAACCAGTAATCATTTTGGTTGAGCATAGCACCAGGTCTCGTATTGAGGATTTTAGTTACTCCAAAGCGGTGGTTAAATTGAAAGAATACCCCCAGCTCGAAGCCTTTGTAAGAAAAAGTATTGTTAAATCCGCCATAGAAAGGTGTGCCTAAGTTAGCAACGTATCGGTCATCGCCCGTTATAGCCCCATCGCCATTGCGGTCTTCGTATAACGCTCTTCCTGTTGTGGGGTCTACACCTTGATAGTGATACAAACGGACCATATTGAGCGGCTCACCAACTAGAAAGCTACTTGAATAAAATGTGTTTTCAATTCCAGGAAATTCGACAAGTTTGTTTTTATAAAACGTGAAATTAGCAGATGTTTTCCATGTAAAATTTTCATTTGTAATATTAGTGGTGTTCAACTCCAATTCCAAGCCTGTATTTTGGATCAATGCCGGTAGGTTTTCTTTGTAACTGTTGTAGCCCGTTTGAGTACTTAAAACTAAATCAGTTATCTGGTCAGAAGAACGATTTCTGAAAAAGTTTCCAGTAAACAAAATTCGATCTTTCAAGAAACCTAGATCTAAAGCAAACTCCAGTTTTTTGGTTGTTTCCCACTTGATATATTCATTTGGAAGTGTTCCAATATTCATGGAAGGATTATTCAGATATGCGGTTGTTGAAGAGTAGAGTGGAAGATAAAGGTAATTTGAAATTTGATCATTACCTGTAGTTCCATAGCTCGCTCTCAATTTACCAAAACTTAAAAACGTCAGATTATCTTGTATAAAATCCTCTTTTCCAAAGACCCATCCTAGCCCTATTGCTCCAAAATTTCCGAATCGGTTTTTAGGTCCAAAACGAGATGAGCCATCTCTTCTAAAAGTTCCATTAAACAAATATTTCTCTTTCCAGTCGTAATTTACTTTTCCGAATAGTGCATTGTATTTGTAATATACGAGGTTATTGCTGGCAGTGAATAATCCTGCGGCACTGAGCGAACCTAAAAGTGCATCGTTTGAATAATTAGAACCATTGGTTGTCTGTGAACGGGATGAATTTTGCTGAAAACTTGTTCCAATTAATGCCGTAAATTTACCTTCGCCGATACTTTTTACATAATCCAATGTCGGTTCAATAATCCAATTTTCGGCCTTTGTATTAGAGAAACTGGAAGATCCAAGCGGGTTGGAGACGGTGTTATTTAAGGAAGTAATTGGGCGTTGATTATTTTGGTTCAACTGTGTGATGGTATAGCCAAAATTTGCTTTTGCAGTCAGTCCAGGTAGAATTTTGTAACTCAGATTGGCATTTGAGATCAGATTATTGGTATTACCAAAGTATTTCCGTTCGAGCAAGGCGATTGGGTTGTCAATAAAAGCTGATGACGGTAACCAATAGTATTTTCCATTGTCACCATAGATTGGATAATTGGGGGGCAAATTGTAGAGAGATGTGACATCAGAGGAAGGCATATCGGAATTGTCGTTGGCATAGCTAACTGATAAAGCGGCATTGAATTTTTTGTCAGAGGAGGTGTGATCCAAGTTTAACCGTGAGGTAAAGCGACTGTTTTTGCTATCTCCATAAAAAACAGTACTCTCGCGTCTATATCCCGAATTAAAGAAAAAACGGGTAGATTCGTTTCCACCAGACATATTCGCTTGAACGTCGGTAATATGTCCTTTGTTTCCAATCAGCATTTTCTGCCAATCTGTCGATTTGTTCTGATCCCATAACATAAGATCTGGAGCGTTATCGGCTGTAGGTGTAACTCCAGCATTAGCAAAAGCCTCTTTTCTTAGCGTGAGATATTGTTCTAGATTCAACATAGGGATAAAGTGGTTGACCTCGGTAAATCCGGTGTTAAAGTTGACACCAATGCGAGTACGACCTGCAGATCCTTTTTTTGTGGTGATCAATACGACACCATTTGCGCCCCGGCTACCATAGATCGCTGTAGCGTCGGCATCTTTCAAGACATCGATACGTTCAATATCCGCTGGATTAATCATGCTGAAGGGACTTAAGCCGCCTGAAGAAGCTGAGATACCAAATGAATTGAGGTTATCCGTTGCAGGTTGTCCGCCGTTAAAATTGGTAAAGGGAACTCCATCAACCACGTATAGCGGTATTGAACCTGAGGTCGTTCCACTTAATGACGCTTGATTCCTAATCTGAATCTGAACAGCACTTCCGGGCACACCATTGTTTTGGGCGATCAATACACCGGACATTCTTCCCGATAGTGCGGCAAGGGGATTACTTACAGGTTGAGAGGTAATGTCCTTCGCTGTGATCGAAGCAACTGATCCCGTATTCAGTCTACGTGTTGTCGTACCGTAGCCAATAACAACCACTTCTTCTAAGCTTCCTTCTTCCGGTTTCAGTTTAATAGGAGTAGAATTGGCAATAAGCTGCTTTGCAGTGATATCAACCTTCTGATAACCAATAAAAGAAAAAGTAATAATGACATCGTCATTTGGAATACGCAGTCCCCATTGTCCATTGACATCCGTTGCGGTACTCGTTTGCATATTGCGGTATTCTGCTTTTTGCCAGTCCTTTATGATAACAGATACTCCTGCCAAAGGCGTTCCATTTTCATTGACTACTTGGCCCGCAATGTGTTGCTGATTCTCTTTTTTTTCTTTTATAGCGATAATGTCATTGTCCAATACTTCCCATGTTAGGTTGCTCCCGGCCAGAGACTGGGAAAGAAGATCTTTTACACTGATTTTCTTTCCAACAATATTGATTGTCGAGTTTGGGAGAGTCGATTTGCTAAAGAACATTTTGTATTTGCTCTTGTCATTGATTGTTTGAAATACATCTTCGAGTTTTCCTCCCTGGACGGAGACATCAATTTTTTCAGTTTGAGAATAGGCGAAGCTCTGTATATGCATGGCGCTAAGACAAATGAGCAGTAAAGCCAATCTCGACTCTTTTCTAAATTTGGGTTTTGTTTTGTTCATGTGAGTTATATAGGCTGATTGTTTTTAGAGTAGTTGTATTTGATTTTTCCCCGTTTTTTTAATTTGAAAGTAATTGACAGTTTGTAATGCTTTTAGGATATTTTCTAGTTGTTCGTTTTCGAATGTTGCTGAATAGCGTTGGTTAGCAACTGCTTTGTTTGTAATTTTAATTTCCACGCCATACATGCGTTCTAGTTTTAAGGCGATATCCAGTAATCTATCATCTTGAATGGTAATCCGATTTAATAACCATTCGGTTTCTAACGCGGATCCGTCTTTTTCAGAGATGGAAAATGGCTGAATAGCTATTGCCATAGGAGCCGATGCGGTTTTAGTAGTTGTAGATGGGAATTCCTTTTCAACTCCATATACCTTTCTGATCACAAACTTTTCTTTGGGCTTTAATATAAATTTCTGATTGTCAGTTCCTTTTTTCCAGATGGATACTTTGCCACGTACCAAAGCTGTTTGGGCATTATTTTCTTCGGCATAATCGCGCACATTGAAAGCGGTTCCCAGTACGCTAATTTCCATTCTTGGTGTATGAATAAGGAAGGGCTTGGATGGATTTTTGGCGACATCGAAAAATGCTTCCCCAATCAAAGTAACTTCACGTGTGCTGGAATCTTTGAATGAGGCGGGATAGATTATTTTGCTCGAAGCATTAAGTGTAACTTTTGTACCATCTTCTAGAACAATTCGCTGCTGTTGTCCGTTTGTTAGCGTAATTTCTCGATTGTTTGGTTGCGCAATTTTGTAAAGATAAAGAGCTGTAAAAGCGATACAGAGGATAGCTGCAGCTGCTGCAATTCTAGGGAAATTGAATGTTTTCTGATTCCTCCGAGTCAGTTTCTTTATAATTCTGCCATGAATGCGTGCTTTGAGTGCTTTCTGTACATGATCGGGTAGTGTTTTGATTAAATTCGGTCGGGATGAAAATGAATCGAAAAAACGTTCCACGACGTCCATTTCTTCCGAATTGGCTTCGCCTTTTAAGTATTTGTCAATTAGCTTTTCGAGCTCTTGGTTAGGATATTGCATATGATTAGTACAATGTTCACTTAAATAGTGCCCCTAAAAGGAAAAAATGTACTAGTCTAAATTGGTGTTTATTTGTAATTTACTTATTTACAGTTGTATAAAATTATGAGTAGCGTCAAAAAATGTTGGATAACAAGTTTTTTTAATTTTTGAATTGATACTCCGAGGTGATTTTGAACTGTATTTTGGGAAGTTTCTGTCAAATCACTAATTTCTTTTGTGGTAAGTCCATCTAAGTATCTCATTTTAAAGATTTCTTTTCTTTTTTGTGGGAGATGGGCTACCCATTGTTCAATTAAAGATTTTAAATCCTTTTCGGCATACTGATCTCCTTCCAGAATTTCATAACTTCGATAAAGGTGATGATTTTCTTCGATAAGGATATTTCTGCGTTTGTTTTTCTTATAGGTTTCAAAGACTTTGTATTTCATGCATGCAATGAGGTAGGATTTCAGGTTGTGAATCTCTCTACTGGGACAGTGTTCCCAAAGTTCAATAAATACATCCTGAACAATCTCTTCACAGGAAGCTAAATCTTCGAGTCTTTTGTAAGATTCATCTAAAAGTAAAGACCAATATTTATCATACAAAATATTGAAAGCCTCTAAATCGCCTTCTCGGAGCCTAGCTAACAAGCTTGCATCATTATGAGCTGGATCTTTATCGTTTTTCATGATATGATAGTGTGAAGTTGAATTCCTTAGATTGGTAGGGTTGAGGAATGTAACTTTTTTTCAATATTACAGATTTTATTAAATAAGGTCAAGATCTATAGGTATTTTTTATTTTTTGTGTTTAATCTTTTGAAATTCATTAAACATTTGACATCATCATTTGGGCTTATATTCATAAGAAATTGGTTTTTGAGCCGTAATTAACTCAAAATTAGGTTGAATAAAATTAAAATAGAATTCACTTTTAATTTTTCGAATAAATAGTCAAAAGTACATTTGTTTTTGGATGAGTACTGAAATTTATCTTGTTTTATGCTTGCAGAGCTATAAAAAATTCGGTTTTTATTGTCAAGGTTTAATAATATTTTAAATTAATAAAAGACCCCTAATGTTCATTAAATTAGAAATGCGTGAACTGATTGAATCTGCAAAAAAAGAAAAAAAAGGATAGTTGTCAGGATAGCAACAGATTTTGCTAAATCGTATCTTCGAAGGAGAGGATAAACCAGCGAAGCCCCGATATGTACTTTCGGGGCTTCGTTGTATCGGGGCTTCGCTGTATAAGTCATCAAAGCAGGCCCCTTAATCCATCGGCTTAATTTGATCAGGATAGGGGATCTGCTGTCCTGTAGCTTTGTAGGTCGGTAACTGAGCCTTCCACGTGCGGAGCATATCCGAAAGTAACTTGCTGAGCTCGCTGGTTTTTCCTTTCATTTTTGGGGCAAGATTGTTGAGCTCACCGATATCTTGCTGGAGGTTATAAAGTTCAAGCTTCCCATTTTTCATATCGTAAAGCAACTTATAATCACCTTGTCTTATTGCCGAGAAAAAGTTGATTCCAGGGCCGTCTGGCACTGTCCACTTGTTGGGAATATTCCATACCAATGGACGGCTGTTCCAATTGTCGGACCTATTGCCTTCCATTAATGGCAAAAGATTTTTTCCATCTGGTTTTTCCTGTACGAGCTGATAGTGATCTATTTTGGCTAAACTGAGAATCGTTGGAAAGAGATCTTCGACCATAACAGGGGTAGCATCTGTGCTTGCAGGGTGCTGTTTGGCCTGTTTGATCAACAGAGGAACCCGGATTCCACCTTCGTAAACCGACCCTTTCCCAGCTTTTAATGGCAGGTTCTGTGTATGGCTTGGTCCGGTGCGCATAGGGCTTAGGCTTAGTCCGCCATTGTCGCTAAGGAAAATAATGACGGTGTTATCGTATAGGTTTTTGTCTTTAAGAAATTGAACGATATCACCCATACTTTTGTCATAACCTTCGACCAGTGACGCATAAGCTGCTTCAGTGGAATCTAAGCCACGGTCGAGGTATTTTTGCACAAAACGTGGATCGGGTTGGATCGGGACATGCACCGCATAGTTTGAAAAATTAAGGAAAAAAGGCTCCTTACGGCGTATAGGCTCCTCCAGTGCCTTCAGCGCCTCCCGGGTTAAGGCTTCCGTTAGAAATGTGGATGTGCCATGATATTCCATAAGGTCGGGAACTGCCTGATAACCTGCTTTACCAGGAAGGTTTCCGTAATTCTGCTCGCCATAGTAGTTTTGTGGATGCCCAGCGGAGTGTCCTGCAATATTGACCATAAAACCCAAATTTAAAGGGCTGGCACCAGGTGTTCCGGCAGATCCCCAATGTGCTTTACCCACATGAATGGTATAGTAACCATTGGCCTTAAGGATGCTTGGAAATGGAGTAGCATATATCGTATGTGGTATTTTGGGTACAGGGCTTAGTCCGTTGATATTCCAATCCGGTGGATTCAACAATTCATCTTTGCTATCGGTCGGGGTGTCAGCTTTAGGATGGGTCCAATTGGTGACACGATGATGAGCAGCATTTAAACCGGTCAGAAAGCTCACCCGGGAAGGTGTGCACACCGGTGTCGCATACGCATTGGTAAATTTAATGGCTTCTTTGGCCAATGTTTCCAGATAGGGGGTATGAAACTTTTCGTTGATCGGTGTTTTGACCTTGTAAAATGGTTCGGACATGTCCTGCCAACCGAGGTCATCCACAAAAAACACGACAATATTGGGGCGTTCTGTTGTGGATACCGATTGGTGCTTCTGCTTAACTTTTGTTCGGTTGACAGTTTGCGCATGGCCTCCTACACACATACCCATGAATAACACCGCAAGGGTGAACGATGAATTGTTTTTGCGAAATAACATAGGGACAGTTTATAGTTTAAATATCGGGACTTGTTATTGATCCAATGTTTCTAAATCACTTTGTTTGCCATTTACCGTATTGTTTGAAATAATGCTATTTGCGACACGTTCAAAAAATAAGGGCTTTTTATTCCAATGAAATGCAGGATATTCCTTATTGGTCTTGATTTGATTGTTGCGAAAGACCAATCCATTGACTGATTTGGCGTAAAGAATAGGCTTATCGAAGGTTTCAAAGCGGTTGTCTTCGATGACGATATGGCTATGGAAGTATTTCTGCTGATTTTTTAAATCCGGAATTTCTGGATAGATCGATATAATCGCATTGGTAAATTGGAACATATTGGTCAAGGCATTGATAAAAGTATTGTTCCGGATTTGAATATCGTGGCAGCTACCCGTTTCGTACCAACCATTGGCATCGCCACACAGGAGAATAGCTGTACCTGAAGTATGATCAAACAGGTTGTTTTCTACCAGGGTCTTTTTTGGCGTACTGAATAAAGCTCCCCGGGCTCTATTGTGACGAATGGTATTGCCGCTAAATAGTACACCTGGAGTCCATGTGAGGTTTTCGATGCCAATATCCATTTTTGTTGGGTCAATAGCTGGATCCAAAGCAGTACTTAAGGTGATTTTGAATTCGCGGATTGGCTCTGAGGCTTTCTCGCGTAAAACGCTAATGGATTGGATCTTATTTTTCTGGTCCCAGAGTTCCATTGTACTGGATCGGATAAATTGGACCGTATCCCCCTGGTAGCCCCAGTCAAATCCGTAGGATTGATCGTGCATATAACGACCGATCAATGTTTTGTCGTCTAGTCGTTTGGTGATCTTCAGGTAGGTGCCATGGATATTGATGGCATCATCCATCATATTTTCATACAGTCCATTCTTCGATACAATAACACCCTTGCAACCCGAAAAATGTGTTGCGTCGGCCTGAGCTGTAAAATAACGCGGATCCTGATCGCTGCGAAGTGCAATTCGGAAACCTTCCAATGTGATGTTGTCCGTTAATTGAGCTAGCAAACCCATGCCTTCGGCGTAATGGACGGCGATATTTTCAAGTCGTATATTTTTTCCTTTATGGACAAATACGCCCGGACTGGGACGAAATCCCGCGCGCATGGCAACGACGGTACCCGGTATAAGCTTGCTATTCTTCCATTGCTGCGCTTGAATAATACCCTGAGAGAGCTCTTTCACTTTGGTTGTGCCCACGCGGATATCGCTTGTATTATAGACTATCCGTTTGGTCTTTTCTTCAAAGGCAATCCCCGATGTCGGTCTCAGTTGCCAGCCTTCACCGGTATTGTAAAATATGCTGTCTTTGATCGTATAGGTTACCCAAGGTGCAGTTTGATAAGTAATTGTACCGTTGATTGTATCGTTTTGTAAAATCTTGACCTGGCAGATCTGAGGGCGCTCAAAATCGATGTGGATATTTTTCAACGTGAGGTTTTTATTCTCGATCAATGCGATAGGTAACATGCGTCCATGATAGATAAAGTCTGATCCTTGTCCATCAATTGTGATGTTGTCGCAATTTTCAAATGCCATACCTACGGTTTTGGGGTTGTCCTGATCGTGATTGGAGATGTAGTATTCGCGGGTTAGCGCCCCTTCTGGATGAAAGTCATAACGTCCCTTTTTGAATTTTAAAATAATAGGTTGTTTCTTGCCAATCTTGCTGAAGATGGATTGAATAGCTTTATTGACCAATGCCGTACTATTTGTGCCCGTGTTGGGAACAACACCATAGGTGGAAAGATCGATACTCTTCGTTGCGGACTGTGCAAGGCTGTCAAAATAAATAAATGGTAGGAGAAGGATAAGTAAATAAGGTTTTAGGATGTTCATGATGTCCTGCTATTGATAAATTGGTTTATATCGCACAAGTTCCCTATGGGATTGGCTTGTCGAATATAGGGATAATCGTTCAACATCCAAATTAAGTCGTAAAGCGTAGCGTTTTTTTTACGCACTACATCAATCAACATTTATCTTGCAGTTCAAAGGTAAATGGTATGCTTTTTACCATCACAGTGAATTGTCACAAAAAAATGGCGAATTCAACGATGGGCTTCATTCCATCTGCGTAGACCGCTTGGAGTACAACAAGGACGGCAGTATCAAGAAGGTAAAGCAGACTGATTTATTGACAGGTCCCAAATAATCGATGGGCGCGAAGACAATATGTTGCCAAAAAAAATTAACTTTAGGGGGCGGAACAACTGTTTCGCCCTTAAACCATCAAATACTTAATTGTTTAAAATGCTAACGAAGAATATCAAACGTAAAACCAATACATTGTTACGCACAATATGTTGTTGTTCTCTTCTTTCGGTCAATATGCTAAAAGGTTTTTCCCAGGCTAAAATGACGAAAGATTATGTTGACTATGTCAATCCTTATATGGGCAACATCAGCCATTTATTGGTGCCAACCTATCCAACAGTCCACTTGCCAAACAGCCTTTTGCGCGTTTATCCTGAGCGTGGAGACTATACGTCAGACCGTCTGTTCGGTCTGCCGCTTATCGTTACCAGCCATCGTGGAAAATCGGCATTCAATCTTAGTCCCATGGTGAAATTGCCAGGCAGTTTGAAACCGGTACAACTGTATAGTTACGATCAGGAGGAAATACATCCGTATGCCTATTCGGTGCTGTTGGATCAGGAGAATATTCAGGTAGACTATGCGCTGTCGCATCAGTCGGGGATGTATACCTTTACGTTTCCAACAACTTCTACAAAATATCTTCAGTTCAACTCGCAGGAAGGAAAACTTCAATGGGACGGACAGGGACTTTCGGGTACACAGGATATTGGTAATGGAACGCATGTGTATATTTATGCTATTCCCGAATCCAAGCCTGTTGCGGTAAAGCGACTGCAAGGCCAACAACTTGAAAATGCAACAGAAGCTGTTGGTAAGAATTCGTGTATGGTATTGGAGTTCAATCAGGCAGGGACTAGCTTGCGCATGAAATATGGTGTTTCATTTATCGATGTCGCACAGGCAAAAGCCAATTTAAAGCGTGAAATCAGCGACTTTGATCAAAAGAAGCTGGCTGAAAAAGGCCGTAAAATATGGAACGACGCTTTAGGTAAAATTGCCGTGGAAGGCGACAATGAGTCCAATAAACATGTGTTTTATACCTCCTTATACCGCACCTACGAAAGGCCAGTCAATATTTCTGAGGATGGCCGTTATTATAGTGCGTTCGACGGTAAGGTCCATCAGGACGAGGGCAAACCTTTTTTTACCGATGACTGGATCTGGGACTCCTACCGGGCACATCATCCATTGCGGGTACTGTTAGAGCCTGGCACAGAATCCTTGATCCTCAATTCTTTTGTCCGGATGTCTGAACAGATGGAGCAGCCTTGGTTACCTACTTTCCCTGAGATTACAGGTGATAGTAGACGGATGAATTCCAATCATGGTGTAGCAACTTTGTTGGATGCTTACCGCAAAGGAGTACGTAATTTTGACATCAAGAAAGCCTATCTGGCAGCAAAAGGTGCGATTACAGAAAAGACGCTAGCTCCTTGGTCGGGAAAAGCCGCGGGGAAATTAGACGAATTTTTTAAGGAGAAAGGCTATATTCCAGCATTATATCCAGGTGAGAAAGAAACGATACCAGAAGTAAACGGTTTTGAACGGAGACAGCCTGTCGCTGTAACCTTGGGTACCTCTTACGACTTATGGTGCTTGGCACAGCTTGCTCAAGAATTGGGTAACCAGGCTGACTATGATCTCTTTATGAAGCAATCTTTCAATTATAGAAATCTTTTCAACGAACAGACCAAATTTTTCCATCCCAAAGATGACAAAGGAAATTTTATCATGCCTTTTGATTATGTGTTTTCTGGCGGACAGGGAGCACGGGAGTATTATGGTGAAAACAATGCGTGGATATATCGTTGGGATGTACAGCACAACATTCCGGATCTGATCAAATTGATGGGGGGAAATGAATTGTTTGTCAAATACCTTGATGAGATGTTTCAGCAACCTTTGGGTCGGTCGAAATTTGATTTTTATGCGCAGCTTCCCGATCATACAGGTAATGTTGGACAATTTTCCATGGCGAACGAGCCGGCTTTGCATATTCCTTATCTCTACAATTACGCCGGACAACCTTGGATGACACAGAAACGGATACATAAACTGATCGGTGAGTGGTTTAGAAACGATCTTATGGGGGTACCGGGCGATGAAGACGGTGGAGGGATGTCAGCTTTTGTGGTCTTTTCCCAAATGGGCTTCTATCCTGTAACACCAGGTCTGACTTCCTACAGCATCGGCTCTCCATTTTTCCAGAAAGTGAGCATGCAGCTTCCTAATGGCAAGTCTTTTGTAATTATCGGCAAGAATGCATCTGCAAAAAACAAATACATTCAATCGGCGAAATTAAATGGGCAGCCGCTGAACGTTCCACAGCTGACCCATGCCGACGTGCTGAAAGGTGGCACATTGGAATTTGTGATGGGGGATAGAGCAAATCGAAATTGGGGAAACTAACATAGCTTGCTTACCAGCATAATCACGCCAGAAAGTAAAAAAGTAAAAAGCGCTGTTGATCATCGATCCACAGCGCTTTTGTTATAGATAGTTGTTTTCCATTAGCTATTTACAATTAACCCAATTAATAGTCCATTAATAAAGTATTAATGGAACATATAAGTATTTGTTTTTAATATAACAACAGCGTTTCAGCTTGGATGCAGCCGGTTGCATTGTTTTTTATACTAAAAAAGTGACAAAGTGAATTTCAATAAATAAAAGACAATCGATTGCGTTATTTGCGCAATCGATTTCGTGACACCATTGTTTTGTTCCCATAAAATATCCCTCTAATTTAACGTACTGAACCAGTCACTCTAATACTAAACTGACAGACTCAATTTTACTAACTATTTAATTATGATTTCAAAATTTACAAGTAACCAAAAGGTAAGCCTGCTTGCTATTGCTCTTCTTGTTGCGTCTTCGCAAAATTTGTGGGCCGAAGAAATGCCGATTGCATTTAAACATACAGCAAAAGAGGCCGCTCAGAACCAAGTTACCGGGAAAGTAACCGCAGAAGATGGTCCTCTTGCGGCTGCGACTGTTTCGGTCAAAGGGACATCGGTATCGACATCGACAGATGCAAAGGGAACATTTGCAATTCGAGCTAAAGCGGGAGATATTTTGCTTGTTAGCAGCGTTGGCTACAAAACCAAAGAAGTGACAGTTACAGGAACGACCCTATCAATTCAGCTGGAAAGTAATAATGAGGCTTTGGAGGAAGTGGTCGTTGTGGGATTCGCTAAACAAAAGAAAGTAAATCTAACTGGTGCTGTACAGGCGATCACGTCAAAGGATCTACAGGACCGTCCCGTTACAAATGTATCCTCAGCGATCCAGGGTAAATTTTCGGGTGTAACAATTACTCAAAATTCAGGACAGCCCGGTAAAGACAACGGTACGATCCGAATCCGTGGCCTAGGTACTATCAATAATGCAAATCCGCTTGTTATTGTCGATGGAATAGAAAGCTCGATGAATAACATCAACCCCAACGATATTGAAAGTGTTTCGGTACTGAAGGATGGACCTAGTGCAGCAATTTATGGATCTAAGGCTGCAAACGGCGTTATCTTGATTACGACGAAAAAGGGCGGTAGTGGCAAGCCGCAATTGAATTATACAGGCTATGCCGGTATTCAGGATCCAACACGTCTACCGGAATATATGAACTCTTATGACCATGCTGTCATCTTAAACGAGGCTCTTAAAAATGAAGGGAAGACGCAGCGTTTCTCCCAGCAGGATCTAGAACTTTTCAAAAATGGATCTGATCCGGACGGTCATCCCAATACAGATTGGTTAGGGTTGTTGTATAAAGGGTCAGGTTTCCAGCAATCGCATAATTTGCAGGTTACAGGAGGAACAGAAGATGTGCAGTATATGGCTTCCGGAGGCTATCTAGGGCAGAAAGGTGTTATTAAAGTAGCGAGTTCGGACCGGTATAATTTACGCACAAATGTGGGGGCAAAAGTGTCTTCCAGGCTTCGATTTGATTTAGGGCTGGCGTATAACTATCAACGTATTACCGAACCCGTAAACCCTTATACAGGTGACATGGCACAGATCTTTAGACAGGTAAATCGTATTCCTAGTTTTATTCCATACAAATATAGCAATGGTGTGTATGGTCGTGGTAGCGACGGTAACCCAATCGCTTGGATGGATCTGGAGGCAAAGGACAATATGATCAATAAACATACGCAGGTCAATTTCTCCGGTGAATTTAAGATTATGGATGGATTGAAGATCAAACAAGTTGTTGGCTTTCAACCGATCGACAATATGTCTTCCAAATTCGTCAAAGACATCCAATACTATGCACCGAACGGTGATTTGGGACCTAAGCAAGGGGTGAATAATCTGACTGTTTACAACTTTCAATCTGAACGATTGACTTTTCAAACCTTGTTGACCTATGACAAAAAGATTGGTGACCATCAGATCAATGTTTTAGGTGGTTTTATGGATGAAACATTCCGTGCGGATTACTCCAGTGCTTATGCACAAGGTTTCTTAAATAATGATTTTTCAGAACTGAATTTGGGCAGCAAAGACGGAATGAAAGTCGATGGGGGAGCCAAAAAGCTAATATTACGCTCTTTCTTCGGTCGTATCAATTATGCATTTGCGGATAAGTACCTATTGGAAGCCAATGTGAGACGTGATGGAACATCGCGATTCTTGGGAAGCAATCGTTGGAGTACATTCCCGTCTTTCTCAGCAGGATGGCGTATTTCTCAGGAAGATTTCTTTAAAGAATCCTCGTTGTCTGATGTAATCTCAGAATTGAAATTAAGGGGCGGTTGGGGTAAACTAGGAAACCAACAATTAGCGGCAACATCAGACAATTCATATCCTTCTTCAGACGCTTATTATCCAGGCTTATTTACCATTTCTCCTGGTTATAACTATTCTTTTGGTGGTGAGATCAGTTCCGGTGGAGCCATCGTAGAATCGGCAAACCCAATATTAAAATGGGAGTCAACGACAAGCACCAACATTGGTTTGGACCTGAACTTCAAAAATAATCTAGGCTTTGTATTTGAATACTTTGACCGTAAAACTGATGGGGTATTGTTAAAACTGCCTGTATCGAACTTATATGGTCTTCCAGCACCTTACCAAAATGCAGGGAAAGTACAAAATAATGGGGTAGAGCTACAAGTAAATTATCAAAATAGTATCGGAGATTTCAAATATAGCATTGCCGCAAACGGTTCTTATATCAACAACCAGATTAAAAAATGGGCGAGCGACGAACCACAGGTCAATGGAACTTTCTATATCTATGAGCAGGGCCGACCAATCCGTTCGTTTTATGGCTACGAAACAGCAGGAATCTATCGTTCGGATGAAGAATATAAAAACAGTGGCATTCAAGGCGTAAATGGAACTGTAGGTGCTGGTGATATTATCTATAAAGATCAGAATGGCGATAAAAAAATCGATGGAAATGACCGTGTATATCTAGGTTCGCCTGATCCGAAATTCATCTTTGGTCTGACGTCCAATATGAGTTATAAAAACTTTGATCTGAGCCTATTCTTCCAAGGGGCCGCTAAAGTACAGGGCTATCTTTGGGGTGAAGCCATTGGCGGGATCTCGGGATCTGATAAACCGACAACCATTTTTGCAGATCGTTTCAATGCAGAGACCAATCCAAATGGATCGATGCCGAGGGCATTGACCAGTTGGTCACAAAATAGTCCTTCAGGCACTCCTTCCGATTTTTGGATACAGAATGCAAGTTATGTCCGCTTGAAGAACATTACCTTCGGTTATACCTTACCAAAAACGTTTACGGATAGAATCGGTATTAAAGGGGCCAAGGTATACTATAGTGGGCAAAACCTCTTGACTTTTACTGGTTTTGCTAAAGGATTTGATCCGGAGGCTCCAGCGGATTCAAGAGGTAATTACTACCCACAAGTGAAAACAAATGTGTTTGGTCTTAACGTAAACTTTTAATTGAAAATCATGAAACTTAGAAATATAACGATTGCATTGAGCGTAGCCACCTTATTGTTCTCTTGTCAAAAACTCGATCAGGAACCGTTGGATGCATATAATGCCGATAATTTTTGGAAAACGGAAGCAGAAACCGATTTTGCTGTAACAGGTTTGTACAGCGGTACAAGGGGAAGCGACGGTAAGCTGGCCGAAGGATCTGCTTGGGAAGACGGTACACAGATCTTTTACATGGACTGTACTTCGGATAACTCCAATAGTGATTTCCCTTGGGAAGGATTCCAAGCTTTGGGAAATGGGACGGCAACACCGACAAACTCTGGAAACGCAGAGGCACGCTATACGTACGAGCATATCCGTCGTGCTAATTATATCCTTGAAAATATTGAAAAATCGCCGGTTAATGCTGAAAAAAAGAAACGGCTGACCGCTGAGGTACGCGTCATACGCGCATATAAGTATTTTGATATGGCGACCTTATTTGGGGGAGTACCTATCATTACGAAAACTTTGACCACAGAAAATTCGTTCGTGCCTGCAAATACGCAAAAAGAAGTATTGGAATTTGTGGAAAAAGAATTGAAAGAAGCTGCAGCAGATTTGTCGTTTGCTAAGGGAGGCGGGCGGATGTCAAAAGGTGCCGCCCTTGGTTTGTTGGCTCGCTGTTATGCTTTTGAAAAGAAATATCAGGATGTCATCAATACAACACAGGAGATCATCTCTTCGGCTAATTATAAATTATTCGATGATTATGCAACCCTATTTGAAGAGGCAAATGAAAACAACAGTGAGGTTATGATGAATATCGAATATTTGGTAAATGTTCAAGGATACACTTCACTCGGTATTATGCTGCCTAATTCGATGGGAGGATGGGGGTCTATTGTACCAACACAGAGCTTGGTAGATGCTTACGAAACTGCCGATGGACAGACTATTGATGAGTCGAAATCTTATGACCCTGCCAATCCCTATGAAAAAAGAGATCCACGCCTGAGTGCAACAATTGTTTATCCAGGAGCACTGTACAATGGTAAATATTTCGATCCATTAAATCCGAAATCGGAAGATTATCCATCTGGTCCAGATAATGCATCTAGCACAGCTTACAACTATAAGAAATATATCCAAAATCCGAGCAGTTATGCGAACATTTGGAACGTGGGTACCAACATTATTGTGATGCGTTATGCCGAAATGCTTTTGTTAAATGCGGAAGCAAAGATTGAATTGGGGATCATTGATAATAGCGTATATGACAATATCGATCTGGTTCGTCTACGCGCAAAGATGCCAAAAGTAGATAAAGCAGTTTACAGTGGTCAGAGCAAACTGCGTGAGTTGGTACGTCGCGAGCTGCGTGTAGAATTCGCAGGAGAAGGACGCCGTCGCTTTGATATTATTCGTTGGGGAATAGCCAAAGACGTAATGAATGGTCCTGTAAATGGTGCGCTGTCCAAAGGTACGGTCGATCCTAAAACAGGCAAAGTTACGTATACTTCGTTAACTGATCGTTTTTTCTCTGAAAATAGATCGTTCAAAGCTGGAAAAAATGAATTGTGGCCAATTCCGCAAGCTGTAATCGATAACAGTAAAGGAACGTTGAAACAAAATGTAGGGTATTAATTTTCTGCCGCTATATTTTTTACGAAGCAAGCAAGCAAGCAAGCAAGGCGGTTAAGTGATATACTCACTTAACCGCCTTTTTATTGTCATGTTATATTTCTAATTTTTTTGTGTAATTTTTTGTGGAAAAAGAAAAAATGATCATCTTATATTAAGTATGTCCTACTTTAGCGCGATACGCAGTAGACAGATCAATTATGAATTATATAAACTGAGATAGATGAAAAGTGTTTTATGCGCACTTGCGGTAACGATTATCCTAATCTTATCGTTTAATAAACTTGTTTATGATGATATGCCCGTAGCCAACACTACGATAATATTGACCGAAGTAAATCGTCATAAACAAGACGTCAGAAGTATCGCAATGACCGATAGTAATTTTTCGGATTTAAGGTTTTTTGATGCTATGCTAAAAAACAATAGAATCTTGATGTTGGGCGAAATGATGCACAATGACGGTGAAACTTTTAAAGCAAAAGCCAGGATTATCCGTTATCTCCACGAACACCTGGATTATGATGTTGTTTTATATGAGGCAGGGCAGTATGATATGTGGATGATGAATGCACAGATGGACACCCTAGTGGATAAGTCGCAGGAAAAAACGATCGGCAGCACTGGGCTATTTGACTTCTGGTGGAAAAATCAGGAAAATCAGCCCCTCTTAACATATTATAAAAAAACAAAATCAACGGAGCGTCCAATAATCCTCGGCGGATTTGATATCCAATTTTCAGGCAGGGGCTTATCAAATATACGCGTAAAATTATTGGAAGATTTCCTGCTTAAAAATAGCATAGATTCGACCAAATATCCTTTATTGAAAAAAAATAGCAACAGGCTGGAGTATCTAACTTATGAACCTTTTGCCAGTAAACGGCTCAATGCGAACGAAAAAAAACAGTTTCTGGCAGAACTGGATGAGTTGAACCGTAGGATCCGCAGCGGCGTAAAAGACTCAGAACATTTGATCTATAGTCGGTATCTGTCTGATATGAAAAACAACTTTGACAAATCTTGGCGCTTTATAACTGGGTCGATGCAGAGCATGCATTTTAGAGATTCACTGATGGCGGAAAATCTAACCTATCAGATCGATTCGCTTTACGCCGGCAAAAAGATTATCGTCTGGTGTGCCAATATCCATAGCTTTTCTGCTCCATACAATAAAGATTATCGGCCGATTGGGACTTATATAAAGCGTAAATATGGCGCTCAAGCATATAGCCTGGACTTTACTTCCTATGGACGATACGATAAAACTGGCCGTGTTGTCGATAGAGTGGGTAAGTTGGCGGTGGAAAATGTATTTCATGCCACTAAATTGCCTTATTTCTTTTTAGATCTTCGGGAGTTGTCCAACAATAGTATTTTAAAACAGAATTTTAGTTCAGTCATCAATCAAGGGATTGATGAAGATAGAAGGTGGCACGACTTTATCGACGGCATTTTCTATATCGATATCAATAAAGATCCAATTTACCGGTAACACCAATGGAAAGTATCCTCACAAAACAACTTAGCTTTAAAATAGGCGCGAAAACAATCCTGGATAACATCAGTCTGCAGGTACCAGAAAAGGGTATTTATGGCTATCTCGGGCGAAATGGAGCCGGAAAATCGACAACAATCAAGCTACTTTTAGGTCTTTTGGAGGACCGGACAGATGCGATTTTTATTCAGGGAAATAGTCTTAGGACAAATCGAACACGTATCTATACGAATGTTGGAAACCTGATCGAATCGCCTTGTTATTATACTAAGTTAACCGTTTTTGAAAATTTAAAGTATTTGGATATCATTCATAAAAAAGGGAATAAACGCATTGATGAAGTGTTGGAAATGGTTGATCTTCATCGGGAGAAAAAGAAAAAAACGAATGCTTTGTCTATGGGTATGAAACAGCGGTTAGGGATTGCAATGGCGATATTTCATGATCCCCAATTACTCATTCTGGATGAACCATTAAATGGTCTCGACCCACAGGGTATTGTGGAAATGCGCAACTTGTTTTGTCACCTCAATGAACAGGGTAAGACGATCTTTCTTTCAAGCCATATTTTGAGTGAGCTTGAAAAAATAGCAACACACATTGGTATCATAGAAGGTGGGAAAATGATTTTCCAAGGAACTAAGCATGAGCTGCTGGGACAGGTTGACCGAGAAGTGTTCTTACGGACATCCAATCCTGCTGCAACAGTTTCTATTTTGCAAAATGCAGGTTTTTCTACCGTTAAGATCGATGGTCAAAATGTTGTCGTCAGTATAGGGGATGATCAACAATTTGATTTTGTGATCAAATCATTGGTTGAACAGCAGATTGCTATTTATGGGCTGGAATCCCGTGGTGCTGACCTTGAACAAATTTTTATAAACCTAATCGCTCGTGCAAATGGCTAATACATTTTATACTGCTTTTTTGTCTGAAAAGTACAAACTTCTTCGTAACAGGGAAATTTTTGGGGTCTTGATCGCACCTATGCTGCTCATTTTTGCGATTAGCGCTTATATTATCTATGATATTGTCGATTCGGGTGGTGCCAGCGCCATTCCCAATCCCTGGAAAGTCTTATTGGGTCGATATGTATTTCAATTTTTTTATTTACTCTACCCCATTCTTGTCGCTTTGTTTGTATATGCTTGCTGTGATGTGGAGTATAAGAATAACAATTATAAAATACTCTTTACTGTGCCCATCAGTAAATCGAATATTTTCTTTTCCAAAGCGACCTTTATTCTACTAACATTACTTTTTTCAATTCTTTTTGCTTACGCTGCATTTCTGATCAGTGGTTATCTGCTCAGCCTGCTTTACCCCGTACTGGGGTTTCAGAATTATGATTTTAGGGTCGTAATCTTTTATACGTTTTTGAAACTTTTTATTACTCTCTCGGCTATCGCTATGATTCAGCTTGCACTGAGCCTATTGTTCAGAAGTTTTATCTACCCAATTGGAGTAGGCATGTTTATGTTGGTCTTTTCCGTGCTTGTCGCACAGAAGAGTTTTTCAGATTTTATCCCTTATACAGGTGCCTATAATGCGGTAATGAATATCTTATCCGAGAATGATTCCTTTGCACGACTAGACTATAGCAACATGGTGATGGTTATTGTATTTCTATTGATCAGCTTTTATCTATTTAAACGAAAGGGGCAGTTTTAACGTTTCGTTCGTGCATGCCCCCTGATCGGCTATTTTTTGTCAAATTCTTTTTTATAGGCGCTTGGTGACTGTCCATATTTCCTTTTAAAGGCCGACGCGAAGTAAGATGCTGATGAAAAGCCGACACTACTAAATATTTCGTTGATGGTTAGACCCTCAGCCATCAGGCTTTTGGCTTTCTTTAATCTTCGTTCCACAATATACTCATTGACACTGCAGTCGAGCAGCTGTTTCACCTTACGATAGAGCTGAACGCGTGAGAGATGGAGGTCGTTGGCAATCCCGTCGACGCTTAACCGCTGATCCGATAACTTGGATTCGACAATGGCGGAGAGATTGTTTAGGAATCTTCTGTCGCTATCGTTGACCTGTTCGGCTTGAGTACGCTCAAACTGTTCGACGTTGCTGCTATATTTTTCTTTAAGCTGATGACGCGATTGAAGGATATTTGAAATACGTATCCGCAGCAGTTCGGCATTGAATGGCTTAGTAATATAGTCATCGGCCATTAATTTGCTCCCCTCAAGCATGGTTTCTTCATTGGCAAGTGCACTCAGTAAGATGACGGGAATATGTGCGGTCTGATAAAAGGCTTTGATGTCTTTCAAAATATCCAGTCCGCTTCCATCAGGAAGCATAATATCGGTGATCACCAGGTCTGGAAAATGTGTCTTCATCATACTAGTGGCTTGCTGGGCATCCTTCGCCAGAAACAGGTTGTAATCCTGTTCCAATAACGAGCGGAGATAGTCTCTGATTTCATCATTATCTTCGACGATCATAATGCTCTTCGATTTGTTGGATCGAAAAGAAAGATTGTTGTCTACCACCTTTGCTGTCGTGTCCAGTAGATCTTGTTGCTGAAACAATGGTTTTTCTCCACTGTCGAAACCGGCCAGTTCAGCAGGTTCATAATGACCGTTCCCAATTGGCATACGTAGGGTGAAGATCGACCCATGGCCGGGTTTGCTACTCACAGTGATTTGGCCATGATGCAGTTCGATGATCTGTTTGGTGTAGGCGAGGCCGATTCCGGAGCCATTACGGCTACTGGCGCCCTGATAAAAAGGATCAAAAATGTGCTCAATATCACTTGGGGCAATCCCCAGGCCATTATCCAATACCCGTAGATAGAAATAGTCTTTGAAATTGTTTTCTTCCAATATAATTTCAATTCTGCCACTTGCCGCCGTATGTTTGATCGCGTTGGACAATAAATTGGATAAGACCTGTTCCATGAGGTATTCGTCCATCCAAACCTCTTTCAAGCTTGTTTTGTTGACATAACTGACGGAGATCCTGTTTTTCTTAAATAAGGGCTTGAAACTACCTATTACCTGCTGAATAAATGGGTCAATGTAAACGATGGCCGCATGTAGCTTAATCTTCGATTTACTGATGCGATGGATATCAATGAGGTCGCTGACCAAACGTTGTAGTTTTTTTGCATTCCGTTTGATGCGTGACAGCTGTTCTCTGACCTCTTCGGTAAGATCTTTTCGTAATTCAAGGTCCTCGATAGGCGCGATGATAAGGGTTAGCGGGGTTTTAAATTCATGCGAGATATTGGTGAAGAAATTATTTTTGATTTCTGCCGCTTGCTGAATTTGACTGTTCATTTCGACGATCTGTTTTTGTTGCGCAAGAATCTCGCTATTCTGGATTTCCAGATGTTTGTTCTTTTCCCAGTTGCTTCTGATCACGATAATAGAAATTCCCCCAAAGACAACAGCTAGCACCAAGCTAACGACCAATACATTAAGAACGGACTTTTGGCTTTGGTAAATCTTATTCTGTTCCGTAATGAACTCCTGTCTTTTGTCAATATCGAGCTGCTGTTGTTTTATTTTATCCGACTGCAGGGCAAGCAACTCCGCGTTGGTCTTATCGATAACAGAGGTTGCGAGTATATTCTCGCGGCGGTAGTTTTGGTGGTTGATGATAGCCAAGGCCGTTCGAATGGCTTCGGCCCCGCCAGTAGGATAGAGTATGGAAGCAAACATTTTGCCCTGTATGATCTGTTCAAGGCCATTTCCGGGACCAGGAAGAGCATCAACACCAATTATCTTAATATACTTTTTGATCTGGGCTTCGTCCAACGCTTTTTTTACCCCCATGGCCATCTGATCATTGAATGTAAAGATGATATCACTCTGGCTCATGACGTTTATATGCTTACGCATTTCCAGATAGGCTTTATTTTTCTCCCAGCCGCCGTGAATGACGCCGCTCACCCGCACCGCTGTGGCATCTCCAATTTGCTGCATAAAGCCTTTTTCACGCTCTATTGAAGCCGAAGTGCCCGATAATCCAGTAACCAGGCCGATCGAACCATTGTTTTGTAAAATGGTGCGGCTATACTGGCCCGCCAGTTTTCCGATAGCAAGATTGTCTGCCCCCACATAGGCATTATATTGGCCTGAGGATGTCTTACGGTCAGTTACGATGACGGGTATATTGCGTTGAAATACCGAATCTACTATAGGGGTAAGGGGCTCGGCCTCATTTGGCGATACAATCAGAAGATCGATATCCTGTTTGACTAATTCCCGAATTTGATTAATCTGGACATTATTGTCGCCATGGGCATCTCGATAAAGAAAGTCAATATCCGGATTGAAGGAAAGTTCCCTTTTCATTTCTTCGAGCATGGTTTGTCGCCAGGCATCATTTCCGATACACTGTGAAAAAGCAATAATCCGCTTTTTCTTCTGGACCATTGGTTGACATCCACAAAAAAGAAGCAGGATCAATATGCCACCATAAATGAAATATTTTCCCATGATTTTTTTCCCTTCAATATCCGAATATACATTATTTAGTTTTTTTAGGCTAACCTCGTCTTTGTTAGTGTATTCTTTACACTGATATGGAAACTTTCAAAAATGTATCATTTTCTAAATTTTCTGTTTAAAAAGTGAAAGTTTTAAAAAGTAATACTAGTGTAAGTTTCAGATTTTTAGTGTTTTAATGTTTTTTAAAAAATGTTACATAAATAAATGTTTTTGCGAAGCTCAAATTTAAGTTAAGATGAAACCAGGTTTAAATTTGGATTAATCAATTATAGATCATCACATGAACAAAAACACGGTACTAGCTTGGTCCTTTGTAGTGGCTTTAGGCGGATTTTTATTTGGATTTGATACAGCGGTTATTTCAGGAGCAGAAAAGGCCGTGCAGGAACACTGGCATTTAAGTGAGTTTCAGCATGGATTGACCATGGCCATTGCATTGATCGGAACAGTTGTTGGAGCAGCGCTGGGTGCACTGCCTTCAGATAAGTTGGGGCGTAAGAATACTTTATTTGCGGTTGCAGCTCTTTACTTTATCTCAGCAATAGGCAGCGCATTGGCGAATGACTGGACGACATTTATTTTATTCCGCTTTTTGGGTGGTATAGGCGTTGGCGTCTCTTCGGTAACTGCACCAATCTATATATCGGAAATATCTCCGGCGGCATCGCGTGGAAAATTGGTCGGACTTTTCCAGTTCAACGTCGTATTGGGGATTCTGATTGCCTATCTGTCCAATTACTTTATCGGTCAGGTAGGGGAGGAGTCCTGGCGTTGGATGTTAGGCGTACAGTGTTTTCCGTCGTTATTATTCTTCGGTCTGATCTTCCTTATTCCGGAAAGTCCAAGATGGTTACTGCTGCACAGGGGTAATTTAGCTGAAGCAAAACGAATTATGAAAAAAATCAACTCGGATGGTTACGAGCTGGAGATTTCAAAAATTCAGGAGTCCAAAAACAATACAGCAGGGGAGGGCAAACTCTTCGTTCGCGAAAATGTCAAACCTATTTTATTGGCCTTTTGTTTTGCGCTATTCAATCAGGTTTCAGGTATTAACGCAATTATCTACTATGCCCCCCGTGTATTTGAAATGGCCGGCTTGGGCTCACAGAGTTCATTGCTTTCAACAGTTGGGATCGGGGTTGTCAATTTTATTTTTACGTTGCTAGCGATCAATTTCATCGATAAGGTCGGTCGAAAAAAATTAATGTTGGTGGGCTCCATTGGACTGATTGTTTCTTTGGCACTCGTTTCCCATGCTTTTTATACCAATCAAACGACGGGTTTTGCGATCACCATCTATCTGATGAGTTTTATTGCCTTTTTCGCATTCTCGCAAGGCGCTGTGATTTGGGTGTTTATTTCGGAAATTTTTCCGAATGATGTCCGTGCTAAAGGACAGACATTCGGCAGCTTGACACATTGGGTGATGGCGGCAATTATTACCTTTTGTTTTCCTGCATTGACGGAAATGCTCGGCGGGGGCGGTACCTTCTTGATCTTTGCCCTATTTATGGTTTTACAGCTTATCTATGTGCTTAAGTTTATGCCGGAGACAAAAGGGAAGTCACTGGAAGACCTTGGGCATACCATCAATCTACATTAGTCTTTAGCTGGACTAAACGAATAGGCGTCGGAGTAGCCATGGCGCGACTGGCGCCTATCGAAAGCTATTTAATCAATGACATTATGATAGCAAGTCGTGTGTATCTATTGTCAACATTGAACTTAAAGGGAAATATAATAATCAATTCGTTACATGGCTTTTGGCGCTCGGCCGAAGCTTTGTGAAAAAAGAAGAAATATGAAAAACGGAGAAAAATCAATACAGGGTATTTGTTTTGGAGAGGTACTTTGGGACAATCTTCCTACAGGTAAAAAATTGGGCGGTGCACCTTTGAATGTGGCTTATCACCTCAATAAACTGGGCGTTACGACGCGTATGCTAACACGCATAGGGCGTGATGAAAATGGTTATGAACTACGTAAGGTATGTGAGGATCTGGGCATTCCGACCGATTTTTTCCAGTACGATGAGTTATTGCCTACCTCAACCGTAGAGGTTTCGATCGATGCTAAACGCGATGTGCATTACGATATCGTTTATCCGGTAGCTTGGGACAGAATAGCAGTAGATAGTGCTGTTCTGGAAGCAGTTGCAACGGTGGATTTTTTGGTATATGGAAGTCTAGCCTGTCGGGATGAAGTAAGCTTCCAAAGTTTGCTGTTATTGCTTGAAAAAGCCCGCTTTCGGGTGATGGATGTCAACCTGCGTACACCTTATTTTGGTCCTGAAAAAATACATAAGTTGTTGGCATACGCTGATTTTGTGAAAATGAATGCCGAGGAACTGCATGTTATTTCCGACTGGAATGGCGCTACGGAAGCCTATACCGATCAGCAGCGTGTAGACTTGATCATGGCCCGTTTTGCAATTCAGGAGGCAATTGTAACCTATGGTGCAGATGGAGCTGTGTATCATTATAAAAAAGATAATATCAGTTATCATTTCCCGGCCTTGAAAGTTCAGGTAGAAGATACAATCGGAAGTGGTGATTCGTTTTTGGCGGCTTTCCTCACCAAAAGGTTTCAGATGCAGGAGGGTGTTCAGCTGGAGGAAGTACTGGAATTTGCGGCGACCTTAAGTGGGTTTGTGACACAGAGCCGGGGGGCTTGTCCTGAATATAACAATGAGGTCATCAATCGATTCCAATGGTTGCATCCGATCTTCAATGGAGGCCAGAAGCAACAGTAAGTATACTGCTTCTTAAAGAAGCAGTATACACGCTATCATCATAAAATAATCAATCTAAATAATTAACCATTTACGCATAACCAATTATGTTTACAAGACAGAAAGCAATGCTGCTCCCGTCTTTGGCACTTTTTTCTGTTGTCGCATTTGCGCAGCAGACTGAAATCCGGGGAAGAATTACGGATAGTGGAACAGCAGCACCTATAGTGGGGGCATCTTTAGTGGTGAAGGGAACCACAATAGCTACCAAGACAAATGAAAAGGGAGAATTTGTCCTCCAGACATCGGGCAATCAGGGCACATTAGAAATAAGTTATGTCGGCTATGCCACGCAGACAATTGCTGTTGCCGGAAGAAAGTTCCTCGATATTCAGCTTACGAGCACCGAAAAAGGACTGGATGAAGTGGTCGTTACGGGATATCAAACCGAACGGAAGAAGGACTTGACTGGTGCAGTGAGTGTTGTGAATGTTGCTGAGATGATGAAGGCTCCAGAAAATAACGCAATGAAATCCCTGCAAGGAAGGGTAGCCGGTATGACTGTAACTTCGGATGGTAGTCCAAGTGGAGCGGCAACAGTGCGTATGCGCGGAATCAGTTCGATCAATAGTAGTCAGGATCCCTTGTATGTCATTGATGGAACCCCCACACAGGGCGGAATGCACGAACTCAATTCGAATGATATCGAAAGCATTCAGGTTTTAAAGGACGCTTCTTCGGCGAGTATCTATGGCTCGCGTGCAGCCAATGGTGTTATTGTCATCACTACGAAAAAAGGAAAGCTAGGTGCCCCTAAACTTACAGTAGACGCCTACGCCACCAGTACGCATTTTAATAATCGCATGAAAGTGCTCGACGCACAACAATATGGTCGTGCCCTATGGCAGGCAACGATCAACAGCGGTGGCAATCCAAATGGAAACAATATTGGTTATCAGTTTGAATGGAATAACGATGCGAATGGCGAGCCTCAGCTCAATACTGTTTTTGTTTCCAAGTATATTGATCGTGAGCACACCATGTATGCTTCAGATACCGATTGGTTTAAGGAAGTTTCGAAACCAGGATTGCAGCAGTCATACAATGCGACATTGAGCTCCGGAACAGAAAAATCCAGCTCCTTTTTCTCCTTAGGTTATTTGCACAACAATGGCACACTCCGTTACACGGATTTCCAGCGAATATCCGCCCGGATGAATGCTGACTATAAACTGTTTGATGGGAAACTGGTTGTTGGAGAGAATTTTACGGTAAACAACACGGGTGAAGTGCAGGTCCCCGGCGATGTACTTGACCTTTCGTTGAAAGCTTTACCGATTATCCCCGTGCATACGGTAGATGGAATGGGCTGGGGGGGACCAGCATTAGGAATGAACGACCGTCATAATCCCATGCGTGTACTTTACGACAATAGAAATAATAAATACAATTATTGGCGTTTGTTTGGGAATGCCTATGCCGATCTACAGCTGATAAAAGATCTGCATGTTCGAACCAGTTATGGCCTGGATTACAGTAATTTTTACAAACGTAACCTGGAAGTATCCTATCGTTCGGGATTTATGAACAGCAGCCGCAGTGGCGTTAATATGGAGCAGTCTCATGGGATGAAGTGGACTTGGTCCAATACAGCGACTTATCGGAAGGCAATCGACAAACATACAATAGATGTGCTTGCTGGTATCGAAATGAACCGTCAGAATGATATTAATTTTAATGCCTATACCGCTGGTGATGGTGCATTTGCCATAGAAACACCAGAGTATATGTGGCCAGGTGTGAGTACGGGTACAGCGGCAGTAGGAGGTGGCTCTACAGGCTTCTCGCTGCTATCCTATTTTGGAAAGGCCAATTATTCCTATGATGACCGTTATCTGGCTTCTTTCACCGTACGCCACGATGGCTCTTCCCGCTTCGGTAAAAATAACCGCTTTGCCACTTTTCCAGCGGTAACGGCAGGCTGGCGGATCTCTTCTGAACGCTTTATGGCAAGTACAAAAAATTATATTTCTGACCTCAAGTTACGTGTGGGATGGGGGCAGACAGGCAACCAGGGTATTGGTAATCTGGCTACCTATGCCCTGTTCGTCCCCGAATATGGTGTTGCTGATCCAACATGGAATATCGTGGACGGTACAGCATACGATCTATCGGGTGCAGGAACGGGAAAGTTACCATCGGGATACCGCAAAATCCAAACGGAAAATAATGATCTGAAATGGGAAACTACCACGCAGACGAATATAGGCTTGGACTTTTCATTGTTTAATCAAAGTCTCTATGGTTCGATTGACTGGTATGTTAAAGCAACCAAAGATATGTTGATCAATCCAGCCTATATCGGTGTGGTCGGAGAGGGCGGTTACCGTTGGGCGAATGGTGCCTCCATGGAAAATAAAGGTTTGGACATATCGGCCGGATATCGTAATAAAACAACCTTTGGATTGGATTATGATGTAATGGCTGTGTTCTCGACCTATAAAAACAAGGTGACACATTTACCCGAAGCAGTAGAAAACTCCTATGGTGGTCGTCAAGGAGACAATATTATCGGCCGGCCGCTGGGGTCATTTTATGGCTATGTCACCGACGGCATTTTTCAGAATCAAGACGAGGTGGATGCGCACGTCAATCAGACCGGTAAAGGGATAGGGCGTTTACGTTATGTCAACGTCTATGATGCGGACAAGCAGATCACCGATATGGACCGTACATGGATTGGTAGTCCTCATCCTGATTTTTCTTATAGTTTGAACATTGTGCTAAAATATAAAAGCTTTGACCTATCTGCGTACTTTCAGGGTGTACAGGGAATAGATGTTGAAAACTGGCTGAAAAAGCAAACGGACTTCTGGAGTGTGGACGACGTCAATTCCAATAAAGGTGTACGTCTGCTCAATGCCTGGACACCACAAAATCCAACGTCAACGATCCCGGCCTTACAAACAACAAATAACAACGACGAGGGCCGTCTGTCAAATTACTTTATCGAGAATGGATCTTATATGAAGCTCCGGAATTTGTCCCTGGGCTACACTTTGCCAACAGCAACCGCCGCACACCTACGTATGAGCCGATTAAGGATTTATGTAACTGGTCAGAATCTATTTACCGTTAAATCAAAAAATTTCACCGGTGTGGATCCTGAAAATGTAGGTTGGGGTTATCCAATTCCAACCACGTGGACAGCTGGGGTAAATATTGGATTTTAAAATGGGAGCGAAATAAGGCGATACACTTCTAAATAATTTATACGGATGAAAAAAATAACCACTAAAATAGCGATATTCATGGTTCTTGCTGGACTACTTCCAGGATGCACCAAATTTTTAGATCAAACACCCAATGGTGTACTAAGCTCCGATCAGGTTAAGGAGCCTGAACGATTATTGACAGCTACCTATGCGGCATTGGGTAACGATCATTATGATGTCCCTTTTAGCTTATGGCCCTATGGTACGGTTCGGTCGGACGATGCTTATAAAGGCGGATCGGGACCACAGGATATCCAGACCTTTCATTTCCTGGAGGTCTCCAATAACATTACAACCAATTTTGCAGAGTTGGATAAATTGTGGTTTCAGTTGTACGTGGCGATTTCGCGTGCCAATACCACGATCAAGACCATACAGGAGATGGATAATTTCGATGGGAAGGAAAAAAAGCTGGGTGAAGCACGCTTTCTACGCGGTCATTTTTACTTTATGCTCAAGATCCTTTTCAAATATGTGCCTTATATTGATGAAAATGTCGCGGTAGACAGCTATGAAACCGTATCGAATAGGGCCTTGAGCAACGATGCGCTATGGCAAAAGATTGTGGATGATTTTCAGTATGCTGTAGATCATCTCCCGGCTGTACAAACGGAGGTCGGGCGTGCCAACCGTGTTGCTGCTGCGGCATATCTTGCCAAAACCTATCTCTATAAGGGATACCGTCAGGACAATGCCGAACGTAATGTGGTGACGGGCATCGATGCCGGAGATTTGGAAAAGGTTGTACAAAATACGGATGTTGTACTTTCATCCAATCATACGCTGGAAACCGATTTTGCATTTAATTTCTTGCCGGGCAAATATGAAAATGGGACCGAAGCCCTGTTTTCAGTTCAGTTTTCAAAAGATGACGGCACAAAATTTGGGCGTGTTAATTTTTCTGATGTGCTATCAGTACCTATGGGCGTAGGCTGTTGTGATTTCAATAAACCGAGTCAAAGCCTTGTCAACGCGTTTCGCACAACGGGTAAAGGTCTACCACTGGATAACTACAATGCGTTGAATAGCTTTAATACCTCAGAAAAGTACGATCCACGGTTATTTCATACGGTTGCAATTCCGGGCTTACCGTACAAGTATAGTAGCAAAAGAACGTATGAAGAAAGCTGGAACCGTAACCCGGCAGAATATTCGGTTTACGCCTCATTGAAAGACAATGTAGATCCCGATTGCGATTGCTTTGTCCCGATGGTACCTTTCTATGCCAATACAAAAAATCGAATTGTATTGCGCTTTGCCGATGTGCTGTTGATGCGGGCAGAGGCGCTTATCGAGCTGCATCGTTCGGCTGAAGCACTGCCATTGATAAACCAAGTACGTACGCGGGCAAAAAATAGCACTGCACTTACGGGCTATGCAAATGATAAAACCCTGATCGAAACGTACAAAAATGGAGATAATATTGTATGGAACGAAGAAAATGCCCGGAAGGCGTTACGTTGGGAAAGACGATTGGAGCTTGCGATGGAAAACGGAAGGTTCTTTGATCTTGTACGCTGGGGAATTGCAGACCAGGCCATGAATGCCTATTATGATGCGGAAAAGTCACGTCGATCTTATTATTCTTCGGCACATTTTACTGCAGATAGGAACGAATACTTGCCGATTCCTGAAGCACAGATCAGATTAAGTAAATATCTGTACAAACAAAATCCAGGCTATTAAATAAGCATTTATTGTTGAACGATTAGCATAACCAATTATTCCAATGCACACATTAAAAAATACGATAAAAGTAGGGATTACTATCCTGCTTATCTGGCTTATTGCTGCCTGCAAGCGTGATGCCGATAGCACACTCAATTTGAACGCAGATGTAGAGGTACTTTCCTTCAAGGTCGGTAATACCGCTGGAAAAATAGATCCGGCAAAAGGTACCATTCTTGTCATGGTTCCTGAAGGCACAGATCTTTCAGCGGTGGCTCCGACGATTGAATTGCCCAATAATGCCAAGGTTTCTCCAGCTTCAGGTATCGCCCAGAACTTTTCATTTTCTGGAACAACACCAATTACTTACCGCGTGTTTAATGGAAATCTATTCAACACCTATCAAGTAACCGTCAAAGAAATCAAAGCGGAAATAACGGCATTCCATATCGGAGAAAAAGCTGGAATCATCGATCAGAAAAATAAAAGCATTAAAATTTACCTACCCCTGGGGACAGACCTGAAGAACTTATCACCTGCGATAGAATTTACAGCTGGCGCGAGCATAACGCCCAATCAGAGTGGCCCCGTGGATTTAAGTTCTCCGATAAAATACAGCCTTGCGTATATGGGGCAGACGTTCCAGTATACGGTAACAGCGATTTTGGGCACGGAACCCAAACAGATCCTGATGATTTATAATGGCGAAACAAGCGTTCCACATTTCGACGGGTTAGGGGTGAGCGCCGTAGATTCACCTTATCCCAACCCGAAAACTACGGGAATTAATGCAACACCGTTCTGTGCGTCTTTTGTCCGGGATAATAAAACGGGCGAAGGCTGGCATGGTGGTGCGCTGTGGAATGCAAATAAAGTGACTATCAATCCGGCAGAATATGGCCGTTTTTCCATTATGATATTGAAGGATGTAGCGGGAGATGTACAATTGGAGATTCAATCGGATGGTGAACAGCAAAAAGATTGGTTGCGTGCTAATTATGCAAAGGAGCACGTTGGGGAGTGGCAAGAGTTGGTTTTTCAGATTCCTGCTGGAAGAAAGGCTATCATCAACAATATACTTGTGATGCCGCATGAGCATCCTAATGGACAGCCCGTGGCATTTCCTACCCAACGGATGTACTGGGACGAATTGAAAGCATTACCTAAAGAATGATCGAATACAAATAAAACAAGCGATGATAGATTATAAGGGATTAATAGAAAGATTTAAATCATGAGACCAAAAATGTATTTGCTTCCGACAGTATTCTTGCTCAGCTTGTTGACAAGTTGCAAGAATAGCGACGAGCGTTCGACAGTGGTAGATAAGCCCATAACAATACAACCTGTGGACAGTTCTACGGCTTGTATTTCGGGGCAGGAGGCTGGCCCATATCAACGATTCTATAGGCCTCAGCAGGGGTTTGTGGGCGATCCCATGCCTTATTACAATGCCAGCGATAAAAAGTTCTACTTGTTTTATCTCTATGAGAACGCCAACAGGCACCCGATTTATAGCACGCGAACAAGTGACTTTGGAACATTTGAGGGCTATACCGAAGTATTGTCGTCGGGCGCTGTGGGGAGTGAGGATGAATGGATCGGAACAGGAAGTTTTATCAAAAAAGGAACAGTGTATTACTGTTTCTATACAGGTCATAACAGTGTTTTTACTCCAGCAGAAAAGATCATGTTGGCTACCTCCACTGATTTAATGAATTGGACCAAGCAACCAGCTATGGCACTGCAGGCTGCGGTGGGCTATGATCGAAATAATTTTCGGGATCCGCACGTTTATTGGGATGAAAGCCGTAATGCCTACGTGATGCTAGTCACGACGCGAAAAGACGGAAAAGGAATCCTTGCACGTTATCAGTCAACCGATTTAAGCAGTTGGTCGATGATTGAACCGCTCGTTGCGACGACAGGGACAGTGGAAAAATATGGCATCGAAACAGATGCTGAACTATTGGAATGCCCGGATCTATTTAAAATGGGCAATAAGTGGTATCTGTTGTTTTCGCGGATCAACCGGGATGAACATCGCAAGACATTTTATCGTATTGCGGATTCTCCGGATGGTCCCTGGATGATCTGTCGGGATGCCGAAGGACATCATGAAACCTTTGATGGACTTTATCTCTATGCTGGCAAGACGGCTAGCGATGGTACAACACGTTATCTTTCGGGTTGGTGTTCAACGGGACAAACCGTCAATAATAACAACGAACTGCCCTGGGCTGGAAATCTAATTTCCCATCAGTTGGTTCAGGGAACGTCAGGACAGTTGTATCCTAAAATTCCGGAGGCCCTAAACAGCAAATTCAATAAAGAAGTCGCCTTTGAAAAACTGAGCAGCGTTGGTCAAGTTTCTGAGTCGAATAAAACCTATCGTTTGTCAGCTCAATCAGGGGGAAGAAGCTATGCGCTGTTTAACCGAAATACGTCGACCGTAAAAATGACAATGACTATTGATGCTTCGCAATCCAATCAATTTGGTTTTTCATTTGGAGCATGTGATGATCCGACCGAAGTGTATAGCATTGCTTTTGACCTGACTTCATCCAATCGTTGGAATATGCCGGCCCTGTTTATGAATAAGGAGGCTCGAAATGGTGGCGGAAGTAAAACAGCACTCAATTTTACACCACTCACCGTACCGACCAATCGGATTTTTAATCTGAAAATTAGTATTGAAAAGTCTATCTGTGTCGTGTATGTGAATGATCGTGTTGCTTTTACCAACCGGATCTATAAAATGGATCAAAATCCATGGACTATTTTTGTGGATCAGGGAACTGTTACAGTGAATGGGTTGAAAGTTGAAAAATCTTCCTGATAATTTATAAGATATTTGCTTATTGAAGCGAACAATAATCGGATTATAAACGTAAACAAAAGAAAAATGATAAGATTAAAAAAATACGGACTTACGATGTTCTTGCTAAGTATTGTCGGTACAAGTCTGGCCCAGATGGGACAGCAAAAACAACGGGATGCTGAAGAAAAATATCGCCCACTTTACCATTTTACTCCACAGCAGGGCTGGATGAACGACCCCAATGGGCTGGTCTATTTGAACGGTAATTATCAACTTTTTTTTCAGCATAATCCCGAAAAGCCCGTTTGGGGACCAATGCATTGGGGCCATGCGATCAGTAAAGATTTGATCCATTGGGACGAGCAGAAGATCGCATTGTACCCCGACAGTTTGGGAACTATTTTCTCAGGTAGCGCTGTGATCGATAAAGACAACACCGCAGGTTTTGGGAAAGATGCTATGGTCGCCATTTTTACCCATCACAATCATCAGGAAGAGGATCGGAAAACGGGATTGCATCAAAATCAAAGTTTGGCTTATAGTTTAGATAAGGGTCTTACCTGGACAAAATATAAAGGCAATCCAGTATTACCAAACCCTGGCATATGGGATTTCAGGGATCCAAAGGTGATGTGGCATGCGCATAGCCAACGTTGGATTATGACCTTAGCTACAAAAGATTGTATTACTTTCTATTCTTCCAAAGATTTGAAAACATGGCAGAAGGAAAGTGAGTTTGGTAAAGAGGTGGGAGCCCATGGAGGCGTCTGGGAATGCCCCGATCTTATTCCCATGGACTACAAAGGAGTTACAAAGTGGGTCTTGTTGGTCAGTATCAATCCAGGTGGGCCCAACGGTGGTTCCGTAACACAATATTTTGTGGGTGACTTTGATGGACATCAGTTCCACACAGAAGATACCAAAATAAAGTGGCTGGATTGGGGACCCGATAATTATGCCGGTGTAACTTGGAGCAACCTGGGGGATAGGCACCTGATGATTGGCTGGATGAGCAACTGGCAATATGCCAATGTGGTTCCTACCACAAAATGGCGCTCCTCCTCAACCATACCACGTGTTTTATCGTTGGATAAAATTGGACAGTCGTTCTACGTTGCAAGTACTGCGCCCAAAGAAATTGAAACTGCATTTCGACCGCTTAAAAAGTACCATGGCGGCGAAACGAAGGAAGTTTCGTTCGAGCAACATCTCCCGCAAGCGTACCGTTTGGACCTCAAAGATTTGAAGCAACAGTCTTTCAAAGTGATCTTATCAAATGAATCTGGTGACGAATTGGTTATTGGTTATCGTGAAGATCAAAATGCCTATTATATTGATCGTTCTAAGTCCGGGGAAGTGTCGTTTAACGAGGAATTCTCAAAGATAGCTTCAGCACAACGCCTGCTGAATAACGGAACACTCTCTTTCAGCTTGTATGTTGATGTGAGCTCTGTGGAGCTTTTTGCAGATGGGGGACTAACGGTAATGACCAGTTTATTTTTTCCGAACAGACCGATAACCAAGGTGCGTATCGTGGGGAATAAAAAGCTGGAGTTTCAAGAGCTCGGTATTGCTGGATTTAAGAGATAGAACCCCAATTTACACGATTAAAGCGATCCTCGTTTTCACGAAGGATCGCTTTATGGTTTATACTATTCTATATTATTGGCCTGATTCAAGTATACCGGCATTAATGTCGGGAAAGTCCAGGCAAAATGATTCTTTTTGTAGATAATTGGACGGTAAATCGAGAGATACGAATCATATTCAGCCGTCTGATAAATATCCTTCATGGCTTCAAGTAGGTTGGAAGGCCAGACGCCTACCGTCATGTCGTGAATGTCTACGTCAGGATTTTTAAACCAGGGCCATGCTGTAGGATGTTGATTGTAATAATATAAGTAATCTAGGGCCTTTTTGATCGATTTCCCATCCTTCGTGGCTGCAAACAGGTTCTCGCCCGTCACCTGACGTATACACCACATGGAGGCTGTTAATGGGGCCAACGAGAAATAGGTGTACCATAAACCTTTTTCTCCTCGTTTTACTTCCTCAATGAGGTGACCATCCGCTGCGATTTTTTCAAAAAGATCGCCTTTAATCAATGATATGGTGAAGGCGAGCTCTTTTGGGTCATCAAGAAAATTGGCCGAAAGCAAATTTGCAAACCTTGCCCAATCAGCAATATTATTTGGCCTTTCACGTAAGAAATGTGTCGCTTTTTGATAGACGCTGATCGTCCAGCTTTTAAAGTGATTAAGATCGTTTTCTGCCCAGAGCGGATCGTTTTTGAGCAGCTCTGCTGCAATCATTAATCCGGCACCAGCATAAGAAAGTACAACTGGTCCGTCAAACTGGGAATATTTTTTATTGATGGTGGCCCAAGCATTCATGAAGTAAAGGGCTTTTTGGGCATATTTCTGCTCCCCATTCAACGTATAGGCGAGGGCTGTACAATAAGCGGCAAAAGCGTCTGCATGGAGTTTTTTTGCCATGGCACGTTGGCCTTCTTTATCGCTATAAAAGCCAGGGACACTAAAATCTTCGACAGCATGATGATTGGTCAATAAAAGAGAATCGGCCAGCCTAATCAATTGCTTGTACGCCGTATATACCGGTTCGGACTTTTTGCTGATCTGTGATTTTACAAACATAATCTGTGCATTCGGGTGCATAAGAGATTGGGCATGGCAGGGAGAAGAAGCCGTAAAAAAATAGATCAGAATCAAGGTTGACCCTATTTTAATACATTGAGCTGTCGAACGGCTGAGCTTCCGAAAATAATATCTAAAATTTTGCATGTTTTAAATGGATACGTTTATCAATTGATTGCGCAGCTATGGGGGGATTAGCTCCTGCAAATTAAAAAAAAAATACAATAAGTTTACTGGGCTTCAGAAATTTGATTTGAATTATTGCAGCGAAGTAATTAACTTCATGCCTAGAATAATCAATTATGGACATCGATCAAAATCTGCCTGAGAAGGAACTCTTGTGCCAACTTCACTATGGAGATATCCAGGCCTTTGATATTTTGTACCATCGCTATAGCCAGATTATTTACGCCAATATTCTTAGGTTTTTGAAAGATGAAACTATCGCTGAAGATTTACTTCAGGATGTTTTTCTACGTATTTGGGAAAATAGAACAAAAATAAATCCTGAACAATCTTTCGCCGCATTTCTGTTTACCTGTTCACGTAATATTACGTTTAATTTCAAACGAAGGTTGAAATTGGAAATGGAATCCGAGATCCAGCTCGCCTATGGGGTAGTGGAATCCGAGAATACCATTGATAAAGTGCTGGATTCAAAGGAAGCCTTGGTCCTGGTCGAGGAATTACTGAGCAAATTGCCCAAACAACGCCAAAAAATATTTAGGCTGTCCAAGCTGGAGGGTAAAAGTTATCAAGAGATCGCCGAAGAAATGGGGATTTCCATTGCGACAGTTCGCGACCATATTGTCAAAGCAAATAAGTTTATCCGAAGTGGCGCATTGCAGGATAGTGGATTTTCATCATTGTTATTGGCATTGCTTCTCTATTCGGCTAAATAAAAAAATTTTTTTCTAGAGCAGACCTTTATTTCATGCTGTGTGTATTTACTTTAAAATACAGCTCAGTGGAGACCAATAAATCTAAAATAGACCAATTACTTCAAAAATATCAAGAAGGGAACTGTTCGCTTGAGGAGATCGAATGGCTACAGCATGCGCTTTCTACTACTGACACCAGTGAGCAGGATGCGATCGATCAGGCTTTAGTCACTAGTTTACTACGGCCTTTGTCTGTTGGTAAAATGGAGGAATCGAGATTGAAAATAATACTCGAAACCATCAAAAAACAAATCCAGCAAGGAAAAGAAGATAACGATAACTTATTGGAAAAAGGAGGGGAAGATCGTATGCCGATCCAGAAGAAAACCATTATCTCCATACGATGGCCCTATTGGGCTGCAGCGGCCTGTCTATTGCTCTTTGTTTTTTCAGTAATATTTTGGCAACAGCAGACGAGTCATACCCTGGTGGACAGGAATCTCGCTGGACTGGAAGATACAAAGGATGATGCTGTACAGCCTGGCGGAAACAGTGCCACTCTTCGCTTGGCAGATGGTACACTTTTGGAACTCGATAAACAGGCTTCGGGGATTGTCATGGGGGAAAATATCACCTACGAAAATGGAAAGTCTATCGCTGCTGCGGCATTAGATAAACAGGGGATGGCGGCAGATCCAAGTAAGGTTGTATTGGAGTTAGCCACTCCGCTAGGGGGGATATACCAGGTTACTTTACCCGATGGCACAAAAGTATGGCTCAATGCGGGCTCTTCGTTAAAATATCCGATGAGCTTTGCCAAAAATGAACGAAGAGTTCGTTTGGAAGGCGAGGCCTTTTTTGAAGTGACGAAAGATAGCGCACGACCTTTCAAAGTGCTGAGTAAAGGACAGGAAATTGAGGTGCTCGGGACTGCCTTTAACGTCAATTCTTATCCCGATAATACCGTGATTAAAACGACTTTAGTCAATGGGAAGGTTAAATTATCGAACCATAAACGATATTCAGAAGCGATATACCTGCTGCCAGGCCAGCAATCGACCAATACCAATAACGGAAAAATACAGCTCGCAAATGTGGATACAGCACCCTTTACCGCTTGGAAAGAAGGTTTGTTTTATTTTGACGAAACACCGCTTTCGGATGCACTGCAGCAGATTGGTCGCTGGTATAATGTCGAAGTGAAGTATAAGGGCGAGGTACCGCAAACACATTTCTATGGTCGTATAAAACGAAGCAAGCCGCTCCGCGACGTACTTGACGTATTGGAAGAAGGTGGATTGCGTTTTGAGCTGAGCAAAAGCGATGAAAAGAATATCCTATATGTTAGACCGTTGTAATTAAAACCCTAAATAAAGATGAAAAAAGAAATGATCATGGATTCCACTTAATCCGGAAAAGGGTATAAGCAAAACAAAAAGGGCAGTGCTGGGGGGCACTGCCTTGAATTGGATGCATATACTTACAAGTGTTGCCCAAAGGCAAATTTTTGATAACCATTTATAAATAACATACAAACCGTACAAACATATGATTTTTTATCCATTTGTTAGGCTACACCCGTGGAGTTTAACTTTACGAAGTATACTGATTATGAAATTGATCGTACTCATTTCTTTACTGACCGCGATGCAGCTGTTTGCAGAGGGAAATGCGCAGACCATAAACTTAACCGCAAAGCACGTTACCTTAAATCAGGTGATGCGTGATATCCAAAAACAGAGTGGTGTTAATTTTTTCTTAACTGGCAAGTCATTGGCTCAGGCACGTTTGTCAGTCAATATACAGCATGCCAAATTGGAAGATGCATTAAATGCTATCGTAGCACCTTTGGATCTGGAGTGGATCAAAAAAGATGAGGTGATCGTGATAAAACCCAAAAGAAATCCGCCAAATACCGAACGCAAAGAAGTCCAGCAGCGGAGCATTGCTGGTAAAGTCGTTAATGGTAAAGGACAAGCCCTGGTAGGAACCACCATTACAGTGAAGGGAGCTAATATTTCCACGGTCACGGACCAGGATGGAAGGTTTACAATTCAGTTACCAACGCCAAATGGCACTTTGGTATTTTCAAACGTAGGCTATCAACGTTTGGAAAAAAGTGTCACTGGAAATGATGAATTAACCATTGTACTTCAGGAGGAGGTAAGTGGTCTGGATGAGGTGGTCGTCGTAGGGTATGGAAGCCAGAAACGCGCAAATGTAATTGGTGCCGTATCAACCGTGAACGGCAGTTCGGTCGAGAATAGGTCAACCTCCACACTTAGCTCTTCATTGGCTGGACTCGCGGCGGGCGTTAACGTACAGGCCACAACCGGAAAACCAGGTGCAGACGGTGCTAGTATACTGATTCGTGGAAAGGGAACTTTAAACAATACGTCCCCCTTGGTTGTGATCGATGGTATTGTCGGATCTATGGATGCTGTCAATCCCAACGATGTGGAATCAATTTCGATTTTAAAAGATGCGGCAACAGCAGCGATCTATGGATCCTTGGGGTCTAATGGCGTTATTTTAATTACGACAAAAAAGGGAGCCAAGGGAAAAAATAATGTGTCTTATACGGGCATGGTTTCGATGTTGCGCCCCAATAATGTACCCGAATTTATTACCGATTACGCACAACATATGCGCCTTGTTAATGAAGGCTTCAAAAATTTAGGGCAAGCGGCTGTTTATACCGATGCAACAATCAACCTCTGGGAAGAAGCGAAGAAAAATCCAACAGGGTTAACAGAATTTGGTATTCCAAATGAAGTCGCATATCCAAATACCAATTGGGGTGATGTGCTTTTTGGACAACGCAAACTTTTACAAAATCATAATCTTTCGCTAAATGGCGGCAGCGAACAGACGCAATACCTCTTTTCAGTGGGCTATTTCAACAATCCGGGGACAATGCCCGAAACAGGAGCAGACAAGATACGTCTGCGTATTAACTTACAGTCTAAAGTTGCCAAGTTTTTAACTGTGGGTACTCAGACCTTTGGCGATATGCAGAATTTGAGTGTCGCCGATGTGGTCACAGCATATTCTTACCTGACCCAAACCGTGCCAGGAGTTTATCCTTTTTACAACGGGGTCTATGGTTTCCCGGCTGCTGCCGAAGAATCGGCTACTGCAAACAATGCCCTGGCTTTTCTAAATGGGATGGGGGGAAAGAACCAGGTCAATCGATTCAATTCCACAATATTTGCGAAGTTAAATCTCATGAAAGGCTTGGAGTTTGAATCCAGGGTAAATTATAACCATGCCTATACCGAAACGAATTCGCATCAGGTGCCTTATGAGAAATGGAATTTTGCAACCAACAAATTAAGTACTGCGGCGCTGTCTGCGGGACAAATAACCACCCAGTATGGGTTAACCAAGAGCTACAATGTGATCGTTGATAATGTATTGCGTTATTCAGGATCTTTTGGTAAACACGATGTGGGCGGCATTTTGGGGTATAATGAACAGTATTTTAACCAATATAATATCGGAGCGGCCAAACTTGGGCTTGTGCATCCAGACCTGACAACATTTAATTCGGCGACGACAATGAGTTCCATTACCGGTGATGAGCTTGACTACGGTTTGCGGTCCTTTTTTGGTCGTGCAAATTATGCTTACGCTAATAAATACCTTGCGGAAGCGGTGGTACGGTACGATGGATCATCTCGATTTGGAACCGCCAAACGCTGGGGGCTCTTTCCGGCATTCTCTGCGGGATGGCGTATTTCGGAAGAATCTTTTATGAGTCCACTCAAAGCTTTTGTGAATGACTTGCGAATAAGGGCCTCGTGGGGGAAAACCGGAAATAATGCCTCTCCGGGTAATTACGATCATCTTCCCTCGTATGGTACGGTAAACTATTCATTCAATAATCAGGCTGTTCGTGGTTTGGCACAGACTAAACTAGGAAACGATCTTTTACACTGGGAAACGACCACAACAACAAATGTAGGTTTTACAGCCACGGCATTGAAAAATAAATTAACGGTCGAATTTGATGCCTACCGTGCTTATACCGATGGAATCTTATATGTTCCGACCATTCCGGCGACAACTGGAACTGCTACTGCAGCAACCATGAATATTGCCGAAGTTAGCAAGCGGGGGATTGAATTGACGCTGGGATACCAAAATAAAATCAACGGTTTTAACTATGGAATTTCGGCCAACTTTGCCTACAATACCAATCGGGTGGAAAAATATAAAGGAGCATTGTCGGAGGGCTATGTAACGGATGCGGCGGGTAATCGTGTTTACCAGTCCAATATCGGTATGGTTTCCAACGGTGTCAACCAGCGTATTTTAGAAGGGCACGAAATCAATGAATTTTACTTGTACAATGTATACCGAGGTTCGGGAAGCCATTTTTTAGCGGATGGTTCTGTCGATAAAAATGGAGGGCCACGCGACGGTATGATCCGGACGGAACAGGATATGGAATGGTTGAAGGCTATGGTCGCTGCTGGCTATTCATTTCAGCCTGCCGATGGCATAGACCCTACCAAGATATGGTATGGTGACTTGATCTATTCGGATATGAACGATGATGGTATCTACGGGAACGTCTATGATCAAAAGTTTATGGGCAAAAGAGAAACTCCAGCATTCAATTACGGCCTCAGTATCAATATGGCCTATAAAGGATTTGATGCATCCATGATTTGGTCCGCTTCTTCAGATATGTCGTATTACTGGAATGAACTCTATCTCAATTCATCCATCGTTGCGCAGGGAAAATCGGTACCGGCATTGGTCGCAAATGACCATTACTATTATAATGCCGCAAATCCTTCCGATCCCAACAACCGGATAGCTGGTTATTATCCACGCTTAAAAGGAGTGACAGATGCACAGAATGGACGTACCAGTGATTATTATTTGTATAACGCTTCTTTTGTGAAACTACGTAACCTACAATTGGGTTATTCGCTTCCAGAAAGCTTGGCAAACCGTCTATCAATTGCAAAATTACGGATCTATTTAGCGGGTGAAAACTTGCTGACATTTACGAAATATCCTGGTTTAGATCCTGAGATAGGTTCAACAACAAATTACCCTTCAATGCGGCAATATTCACTGGGTTTGAATCTTACCTTTTAATTCGAATGACAATGAAAATGATGAAAAAAATAATAGCAATTGTATTGCTAACAAGTATATTGGGTTGCAAAAAAGATCTTTTGGATACCTCCCCATATTCATCGGTCTCCACCGCAACGATGTGGACAACCGACAATTTAACTGATTTAGGGATTGCGGGGATCTATAGTTCCTTTCGACTCTTAATGGGGCATAGCGGACTGATCTCACCTTATGAACTTTATCAGTTTGACCGTTTCTCCTATACTGGGCAGGCACGTTTTGATGAACCCTTATTGACAGGTACCATCACCGCCGGCGATCCATTATTTGTGAATGTTTGGAAGATTCAATATGAAGGTATTCAACGAGCAAACGATGCCTTAAAGAATATTCCCCTAAAGTCACCTTCTACAGCAGAAAAGAAAGCGAAATATATTGCGGAAGCTAAATTTCTACGTGCTTACTTTTATTTTCGGCTCAATCAGCTTTACAAAGGGGTACCCATCTACCTTGAGCCGTTTACTGCAGCCGAAGCCGTCAAAGGACGTAGTTCGGAAGATGATGTCTGGAATCAAATCCTAGCTGATTTGAACGATTGTATCGCAGAAACTAATTTTCCTGATCGTTATCCTGCGGGGAATGCGAATTATGGACATGCAACAAAGGCGGCAGCTTATGCCTTACGGGGTAAAGTTTATCTTTATCGAAAAGATTGGACAAAAGCTTCGGCAGATTTTCAAAAAGTAAAAGATGCTGGCCACTCACTCTTCGGAGATTATAAAGCTTTGTTTAAAGAAGCTAATGAACAGTGTCCTGAGATGATTTTTTCTATTCAGCATCGGAGTGAATCAGGCTATGGAAATAATATGCAATTGTTTTGTGGCTGGCCCTCGGTCTATTCGCGTGGCTGGAATTATTACATGCCTTCACCACATTTGGTCGATCTCTATGAAAATAACGATGGTTCTAAGTTTGAATGGGATAAAATTATTCCAGGATACAGTAGTTTAACCGAAAATGAAAGGGAGGTGTTTTTTCTGCGCAACAATCTCACGGAGGCCGAGAAAGCTGCTGCAACGTTGAGAGGTGCAAAGATGAGTCTTTACCTACCGCAAGGCAATGAGGAGCGTATAAAAAAAGCCTATGAAAATCGTGATCCCCGTTTGCAGGCCAATGTCGTGACGCCTTATTCGACTTTTAGGGGTGCCTATAATTTTACGAATGTTGAAAGTCTTCAATTTATGCGCTGGCCATTTCGCGGGCAGGCACAGGTAGACGGCGATATTCAGAGCGATACACAGATCAATTTCTTCTATTTCTATCGAAAATTTGTCGCTGAAGGAGTCAATGAGATTGTGGATCGCAATTATGGTCCTATCGATTTTCCGATTTTCCGCTATGCTGATATTTTATTGATGTGGGCCGAGGCCTTGAATGAAGAGGGCAAACTAAATGAAGCTATAGCAAAAGTTAACGAAGTTCGTCAGCGTGCAGGTGTAGCACTTTTAAATGCTAATGCTTCAACTGCCGTCGGTGGCAAGGAAGACTTACGCCTGCGTATTCGTAATGAACGTCGGGTTGAGTTCCCGAATGAGGGAATCAATTACTTTGACGAATTGCGCTGGGGAACCTGGAAAGAGAAGGTGTTTCAAGCAGGCAATGGACGTAAGCAGGTTTGGGGGACAAATGTTGGGAATTATAGCTATAAGGGTGACTTTTTGAACGTATGGCCTATCCCGACCTCAGAAATACAGATGAACGTGAACCTGGTGCAGAACCCAGGTTGGATCGATTAGTTTTATGGATATAAAATGAACCTAAACATGATTTTTTTTAGATATAGCCTATACTTTATTTATTTTTTGAGCCTTTTTCATCCTTTTTTTCTACGTGCGGATACAAGCGATATGGTAAAAAAAGGATTTGATTTGGCTCAGCGACAGTACGCTTTGTTGTATAAAGATCATAGCGATCTGCGTAAGTATCCACGATCGGCAGATCCCAAGGGGAAAACAACTTTTACTGATATCCGGGACTGGACGGGTGGTTTTTGGCCAGGCTGCCTTTGGTATGTCTTTGAGTATACCGGCAAGGATCAATGGCGGGACGCTGCACTAAAATGGACGAATTCATTACGCCAAAATCAATATAATACGCAGCACCATGATATTGGTTTCGTGATGAACTGTAGTTATGGAAATGCCTATCGGTTAACTGGTGATACTACATTCAAATCAATTTTAATCCAGAGCGCCAAATCGCTATTGACACGTTTCAATCCGAAGGTTGGTGCAATTAAGTCTTGGGATACCTTTTCCTCTTGGGATGGTAAACATAGGTATGAATTCCCTGTCATTATCGACAATATGATGAATTTGGAACTTCTTTTTTTAGCTTCCAAATTATCCGGGGATTCTGTTTATCGTAATGCCGCTATTCGACACGCCGAAACGACGCTGAAAAATCAATATCGCGCAGATTACAGTTCTTATCATGTGGTTACCTATGACCCCAATACCGGTGCTGTATTGAGCCGGGAAACGGCACAGGGTTTTTCGGACAATTCAGCTTGGGCTAGAGGGCAAGCCTGGGGATTGTATGGGTTTGTCGTGATGTACCGTGAAACGAAGGACCCTAAGTTTTTACAGGCTGCGCTAAAAATGGCTGAGTTTTATATAAAGCATCCGCGCCTGCCTCAAGATAAGGTGCCACAATGGGACTTCGATGTAAATCAAGCTGGATTTGTCCCAAACTGGAATTATCGCAAAGCAGATTTTGAGACTATTCCACGGGATGCGTCGGCAGCAGCGGTTACTGCTTCGGCATTGCTGGAACTGGTTGACTACATGGGAACTGGACAACGACAGGAATATTTGGATGTCGCCGAAGCGATCTTGCGCTCATTGGGTTCACCGCAGTACTCCAGTGCGGTTGGAGCAAACGGTTTGTTTGTGCTGAAACATAGTGTAGGCAGTATTCCGCATAAAGGGGAGATTGACGTCCCGCTAGTGTACGCAGATTATTATTATCTAGAAGCATTAATGCGCTGGAACAAGCGAAACCATCAGCTTACACAATTGATGAACGAATGGGGGGAGATGAATAGACAGAAGGCAAAGGCATTAAAAGATTTTCAGCAGCAGAAATTTGGTCTATTTATCCATTGGGGGCTGTATGCTATTCCGGCAGGTATATGGAATGGGCAAAAAATGGAAGATTTGGGTAGCCCGAGTGTTGCTGAATGGATTCAACTGGTTGCAAAAATTCCTCGGTCTACTTATGCAAAATTGGCTGATCAATTCTCCCCGCAATCTTTTGATGCCGATAAAATTGTTAAAATGGCCAAAGCTGCAGGGATGAAGTATCTTGTTGTGACGAGTAAACATCACGACGGATTTGCCCTATATGGTTCAACGGTTAGTTCATTCAATAGCAAACAGGCTACGCCCTTTAAACGCGACATCATTCAGGAACTTTATGATGCTTGTCTTCGGCATAAACTCGATTTTGGTATCTATTATTCACAGAATATCGACTGGCGGGATGGTAGCGACGGGCAATATGCGGTAACAAAGGCACAGCATGATCTTGTTCATGCCAAAACCGATGCTTTCGGTGTCAATCTTTGGGATCCCAGCGAAAATTCTTTCGCTTCGTATCTCAACGAAAAAGCAATTCCTCAGGTAAAGGAAATTTTGACGCGGTTTAAACAGTTGAAATATATCTGGTTTGATATGCCGGGATTGATGACTGCAGAACAGAGCTTTCGGTTCTATAAAACTGTGTATGATTGTAATCCACGTGTTATTGTCTCCGAGCGAATTGGCAATGGTATGGGCGATTATGCCATTCCTGGGGATAATCGGATTCCTGACTCTTCTGAGCGTTTTACCAGACCTTGGGAAGCCATTGGAACATTCAACCATTCCTGGGGCTATAAATCTTATGACCACGATTGGAAAAATGTGGATGAATTAAGGTATTGGCTCCTTGAAATTGTCAGTAAAGGAGGAAATTATATGCTTAATATTGGTCCAGATGCACAAGGAAATGTAGCCACACCGGTAAAGAAAAATCTTGCTATCTTAGGGAAATGGTTGCGGCGCAATGCCGAAGCGGTTTATGGGACATCGCCTTGGACCATTTCGCATGAGGGACCAACAACAGTTCGGATAACAGATACCGAGCAACGGGAAAGGGAAGGATTTAAAGTATCTTTTACAGCCTTGGATTTTTGGTTTACACAGAAGAATGATTTTGTATATGCGATGGCTCTTGTAGTACCCAAAGATGGAATCGTCAACGTACAGTCCCTGAACCAAAATATGGCTAAAGTGAAATCAGTGGAAATTCTAGGGTTTGGTCGGATCGATTTCCAGCAGGATAACCATGGATTGCAATTGAAATTACCCAAGAAGATACAAAACAGCAGCTTGGGCTATGCGCTAAAAATAAAACTAAGCTAATCCCGCTATTAGCTTTATCAATTATAACGATGTTGAATCTATTATTAAAAACAAAAAAAATACGCTTTTTGCCATTATTGCTCTGCTTTAGTATATGGTATGTGCAAGCGGTTGGACAAAAAAAAACGGATAATTTTCGCTGGGACGATGGACAAAAAGTACTTTTTTTAGGCAATAGCATTACTTACGCGGGGCAATATGTCGCTATGACAGAAAGTCTATTCCTGAGCAGTCACCCGAAAAGGAAACCTCAGTTTATTAATTCGGGCTTACCAAGTGAGACCGTTTCTGGACTCAGTGAACCGAATCATGCCGATGGAAAATTTCCACGCCCCTGTCTATTTGATCGACTGGACAATGTGCTTGATAAAATAAAACCTGAGGTTGTTTTTGTTTGTTACGGTATGAATGACGGCATTTATCTCCCTTTTGATGCTATCCGTTTTGAAGCCTATAAAAATGGAATTATCCGTTTGCACAAACGTTTGGTCGATCAGGGCGTCAAACGCATCCTATGGATGACACCTCCAGTGCATGATGATCCGCAGCTTCGGCTCAATGGCTACAATAAAGTATTGGATCGTTATGCCGAATGGCTTATCGGCTATGCCAAGATGCAGTCCTGGGAAATCATAGACCTGCATTTTCCCATGCGTCGTTACTTGGAAGCTAAGATCGAGAAAGACGCTCAGTTTAAACTGGCCGCAGATGGGGTGCACCCCGGAGAGTTGGGGCATTGGCTAATGGCTAAGGAAATAGTACAGCACCTGATGCCTGATTTCCCGATTGAAAGCGCATGGGATGACAATTTGCGCAGTCAACCAAAACTTCGCCAGTTATATACGCTTGTTTTGAAAAGGCAGACGATGATGAAAGACGCATGGCTCACCTATACAGGTCATAAACGACCTGGACTATCCAAGGGAATTCCAGTAGAAGATGCAAGCAAAGCATATGCTGTTATTCAGGATGAAATTAAAGCGTTGGGTTTCTGATCGGCGATAGCTTGCAATCTGAATAAATGAACTTTTATGTATAAATCTATATCATGATGAAAATCAATTTTTTTAAATGGAAGTGTGCAGCAGCTGTGGGAATGTTGCTGTGTATGACCGATGTTGCTATTTCACATACCAAATCGCCACCGTATGAAGGTGTTGCAGGTTGGCAGGAGACGCAAGATAAACGTATGGAATGGTTTAAAGAGGCCCGTTTTGGGTTATTTATCCATTGGGGATTGTACAGTGCTGCAGGTGGTTCTTTTGAAGGGAAACAATATCCACAACATTATGCCGAATGGATACAAACCTGGGGGAAAATTCCCAGTAAGCAGTATGCCGAAGTACTGAAACCAAAATTTACTTTAGGTTCTTTTGACCCAAAGTCCTGGGCACGCCTTGCGAAAAAAACGGGAATGAAGTATATGGTACTGACCTCCCGACACCACGAAGGCTTTAGCCTGTTCAATAGCCAGCAACCTTATGCTTTGAAAAATGATGTTACGGGTACGGCAAATTTATCGCCGAAAGGAAGAGATCTTTACCGCGAAATTATGGATGCTTTCCGTCAGGAGGGAATGAAAGTAGGAGCTTATTATTCGCTCTTGGATTGGCAGCATCCCGATTCTTATGAAGCTTTTCAGCTGAACCCGAATGTGAATAAGCATCAGCCAGATCATGAACGTTACAAAGCCTATCTCTATGGGCAAATCAAGGAACTTGCACAAAACTATGGGCGGCTGGACGTGCTGTGGCCCGATTTCAGCAGTAAACAGCATGAGGGGGAAGCCTGGGGGACAAAGCATATTTTGACAGACCTGATCAAATGGCAGCCTAATATTATTATCAATAATCGATTTTGGAACGGACTCGAAAATAAGAACGGTGATATCGGAACTCCCGAAAAATATATTCCACCAACAGGTTTGCCGGGTATGTACTGGGAGGTAAGCCATACCATGAATGAAAGTTATGGGTATAGCGCCCATGACCAAAATTGGAAAAGCTTTCCCAAGATCATGCAATTATTTGTGGAAACGGTGAGTAAAGGGGGAAATTTCCTGTTAAATGTCGGACCCGATGGTGACGGAGCCATTCCTGAACCTGCGGTGCGGATTATGGAGCAAATCGGGGAATGGATGAAGGTCAATGGCGAATCTATTTACGGTACCACCGCGAGTCCTTTCCAAGCCTTGGATTGGGGGTATTGTACCCAAAAAAATGGGAAGCTGTATCTGCATGTTTTTGATCGTCCGGCCGATGGAAAAATAAATCTGCCCATCAAAAATAAAGTGACGGCTGTCTACGCCCTAGCTTCACCTAAAATGAACTTAAAATCCACTTTAGAAAACGGAAGACCAGCAATTCCTGTCGATATCTTCGACAATAAGAAAGGACCGAAGGTTATTGTGGTCGAAATCCAGGGAAAGCCAATTGTTGAGGAAAGCCTGACCCAAACACAGGCAGATGGACGTATCGTGATGAACGCAAATAATGCAAAATTACAGGAAGGAAAGGGATTAAAAATTATTGGTGCACATACCCATGATCCAAACCGCCCGAACGCCATTGGTCAATGGAAAGATCTTGCCGATCAAGTAATTTGGGATATTAAAATTCAGAAACCGGGTAAATACCGAGTACTCCTCAATTATCTACCTAATCCTAAACATCAGGGCAAAATTTTGCTAACCGCTCTTGGACAAAAGATTCCTTTCGCCTTTATAAATGAAAATGGAACTGCATTTAAGGAAGCGGTCATGGGAACAATAGAAGTATCACAGCAAGTGATCGGAGAGCCAAGTACAAAAGTGCTGCTGCAGGCTACGGCAATTGATGGCGATGCATTACCTGAGATTGCGTCAATTACACTGGTTCCGGTTCAAGAATAAACTATTTTTGAGAAAGCCTAGACAAATCATCCATACATAAACAATTTTGCCGCCGAGGACCGAATAAGTGTCTATAAAGACGAGCAGAAAAATAAACTAACAGTAAAAAATGAAAAGAAGAGATTTTATAGCCAAGGGGATTGTATCCTCTTTGGCTTTCACAATTGTCCCGCGCGTTGTGTTAGGCGGAAATGGATTTCTTGCACCAAGTGATCGTATCAATCTTGGATTTATCGGTGTCGGAAAACAATCCTATACTTTGATGAACGGTCTCAATCGCTGCAAGGAAATCGCAAGTCTGGCGGCCTGCGATGTGGACCGTAAGAAGTTGGCCGCATTTATTGCTGCGACAGGGAAAAAGCAAACGGAATTGTCAAAAGCACAGACTGAGATCAAGGCCTATCACCATTATCGCGAACTATTGGATCGGAAAGATATTGATGCTGTTGTTATTGCAACACCAGATCACTGGCATGCACAGGTTGCTGTTGATGCAGCTAAGGCCGGCAAAGATATTTATTGTGAGAAACCCCTGGCGCTTACCATTGCCGAGGGGAGAGCAATGGTCGATGCAACCCGCAAATATAAACGTGTCTTTCAGACAGGTAGCATGCAGCGTTCTTCCTATAATTTTAGACAAGCCGCAGAACTGGTGCTCAATGGCTATATCGGCAAAATAAAAGAAATTAATGTGTCTGTGGGCGAACCGGTCAAACAATGCGACCTACCAGCTATGCCAGCACCGGATTATTTGGATTGGGATATGTGGGTAGGACCTTCACCTTACCGCGGTTATAACCCGATTTTAAGCCCACCGCTTGAGGATGATAAATGGGCTTGGTGGCGTGGTTACCGTGATTTCGGCGGTGGTTATATTACCGATTGGGGAGCACATATGTTTGATATTGTGCAATGGGCGTTGGGCATGGACGAATCTGGCCCGGTGCAATTCAATCCACCTAAAGCAGCAAATAGCAATAGCGGGCTTTCCTTTAACTATGCCAATGGAGTTCGGGTAAACCATGTGCAATGGGGCGTACATAACGCGATTCAATTTATTGGTGAAAAAGGTAAGATTGAAGTAAGCCGCGAATTTATCCGTTCGAATCCCGAGAATTTGGCCAATCTTAAATTGAGCTCCACAGATCGTCGCCTGTATTACAGTGATAATCACTATCAGGACTGGGTAGACGCGATCAAAAAAAGAAGTAAGCCGATCTGTGATGTTGAAATAGGCCATCGAACGAGCTCTGTTTGCAATGCCATCAACATTGCCTATGAACTTCAAAAGGATTTAAAATGGAATCCACAAAAGGAACAGTTCGACAATGATTATGCTAACCTCATGCGTAGCCGCCCTTATCGCGGAGAATGGGATTTTAGAAAGTTCTAATCAAGAAAATGGTCGACTAATGATAAAAACAGGCTTAGCATATTTGCTAAGCCTGTTTTGTTTATAGATCAATATTTCTACAACAATGTAGACTTGTATTTAAAATAAAGAGGACAAAAAGAAAATTTGCTATTCTGGACAGATAATTGCTTTATTTGTATCCAACAATTATTACATTCGAACAGCAAAGGGAATCTTGATATGTCGCAATTAACAATAATAGATCTGGCCAAAAAGCTCGGCTTGTCAAAATCGACCGTTTCCCGTGCGTTTCGGGATAATGTGGACATTAATCCAACGACAAAAGCTCGGATTCTGGCTATGGCCGAAGAAATCGGTTTTTCACCAAATGTTTATGCGAGTAGTCTAAAGGCAAATAAAAGTCTGACCATTGCGATTATTATTCCCGAATTTGGCAATAAGTTTTTCTCGCAAGCCATCAAAGGAATTGAGGCTGTGGCGCGTTCCAAGGGCTATCATACCTTAATTTATGTGACGGATCATCAGGTGCAAAATGAAGCCTCAATCGTACGTTCACTGGCCAATGGGCGGGTGGATGGCGTTATCATTTCGGCTTCGGGTGAGGGGAAAGACCATTCGCATTTGCAACTTTTGGCGGAACGGGGAATACCGGTCATGTTTTTTGACCGTGCTTATGACGATTGGAAGGGGGGGTATATTACAGGTAATGACTTTGATTCAGCCTACCTGGCAACCAAACACCTGATCGATAATGCCTGTAAGCGGATCGCTTATCTTGCAATCAATCCGAATGTCTCCATCGGTAAGGTACGTAAAGATGGTTACGAAAAGGCGCTGCAGGAAGTGGGGATTCCGATCAGACCAGCGCTTATTTTGGATACGGTCAATGATGCTGATCAGAATATGAAAGATATCGCCTACCTGATCGAACAGGAGAAACCCGATGCCATATTTGCCTCGGTAGAACGTCTTGCTATTTCAAGTATACGGGTCGCCAAGCAGCTCGCAATTCGTATTCCGGAAGATCTTAAAATCATTTGTTTTTCTTGTTTGGATATCGCCGATCTGATTGACCCGGCACTGAGCGTAGTGAAACAACCAGCCTATGAAATGGGCCAATTAGTAACAAAATACCTATTGGATAAGATGGAAGACCCTGAAAATAGTAAGTTTGCTAATTCGGTTTACCTTGATTCCCAGCTTATTTTTCAAAAATCTAGCCTGAAATAAGAAAAAAAATATTTGTTTTTTGTAATCACATTATTTAGCTTTGAATACTTTCGGGAACATTCCCGAAAGTATTTAAATAATCAATTTGTATAAAATATTGGATAGGGAAATCCAGCAAATCGCCACAAGCGATTTCTTTTTACCTTGATTTCGGGAACGTTCCCAATTTCAGATTCCAAGTAAAGCTAATTATCGATGGGGAAGCATATCTCTCGTTTAATAGGGTATCTCTGGGTGATTGTCCTATTATCATCATGTGCAAATAAGAAAGATATCGTGGATGTCGAGCAACCTCCTGTTATTGAACAGCAGGGATCTGGTTTGCTCAATCTTTCCGCCCCATTTATCTATTGGGATCAGGAAATTACGTTTCAATTTGATCTTTCGAAAGGAAATGCGGCTCTAAAAGGTAGTACTACCGACCTTTACTTACACGCCGGATTGATTCCTGTCAATGGGGGCAGCTGGCAACATGTAGCAACAGATTGGTCAAAGAATGACAATGCTTATAAACTTAAATTTATTTCTGCTGGTTTATATTCATTCACATTTACCCCCTCCAAATTTTTTAACCTGACTAATGGCGGAGAATTTGGTCAGATGGCACTTTTAGTCCGCAATGGTGATGGGTCGCTGGTCCAACGAAACAAAAATAATTCAGATCTATTTCTTCCTCTTGTAACGAGCAATACACAGGCCATTCGTTTTGTTTCGCCTACGCTGCAACCCACAGATCCAATTACCCTGGAGCAGATGTACACCGTTGGGGATAATCTGAAGTTAAAAGTACAGGCAACGCAGTCCGGAAAAATCAGTATCTGGGATAATGGTTTATTGCTTGCTGAATCTTCTGCTGGGCTGTCATTAGAAAAATCGCTCAGCCTACAGAGCAATGGCCTGCACGAGCTTGAAGCACGTCTTGAGGCCGGGGGCAAAATATATTTCAGTAAAGCACAGTTATTTGTGCAATCAAAACCTACCATCGCTGCACTCCCGATAGGCGTCAATGCAAACGGAACAACCATAAACAGGGAAAAAGGAGAGGTCAGTTTTGCGCTCACAGCACCATTAAAAACGAGTGTGTATGTCTTGGGCGATTTTAATAACTATAAAGCATTACCAGCCTATGCGATGAGCCAGACACCGGATGGAAAAACCTGGTGGGTTACCGTATCGAATCTGGATTTCTCTAAAAAACAGACTTATCAGTTTTTGGTGGACGGTCAACTGAATATCGCCGACCCCTATGCTGAGCTGATTCTTGATCCGCAAAACGATGCCGTACTCGGACTGACCGCGGCGGCTGTACCTGCTTATCCCGCTGCTGCGCAGGGAGTAGTTGGGGTATTGGATCTCCCAGCCAAGTCTTATTCATGGAAAACCACGCTATTTAATAAGCCAGCTCAAGGTGATTTAGTTATTTACGAACTCTTGGTCCGTGATTTTGTCAAACAACATCAATATACCACATTGAAAGATTCTTTGCCTTATTTAAAAAGGCTGGGTATAAATGCGGTCGAGCTAATGCCTGTACAGGAATCAGAGGGGAATTCGACCTGGGGTTATAACCCTTCTTTCCACCGCGCTTTGGATAAATATTATGGCTTAAAAAACGACTTGAAAGCATACGTAGATGCTTGTCATGAAAATGGTATTGCCGTGATTTTGGATGTTGTTTTTAATCATGCTTTTGGTCAGTCCCCGCTAGTACAGCTTTATTTTGAGCAGGGCAACGTCGCTGGCAATAGCCCTTGGTTCAATACGGTTGCCAAGCATCCGTTCAATGTTGGCTTTGACTTTAACCACGAAAGTAGTTACACGCAGACTTTTGTCAAGGATGTTTTGACCTATTGGATGCAGGAGTACAAGATTGATGGGTTTCGATTTGACTTATCTAAAGGGTTTACACAGAAAAATTCGGGTACCTCAGAAAGTGATTTAAGTGCATGGAATGCTTACGATGCGTCACGTGTGGCTATCTTGAAGCAATACCAGCAGCATATTCGCAGCATCGATCCCTCGTGTTATATTATTCTCGAACATCTTGGCGGAGATCAGGAAGAGGCCGAACTTGCGCAATCGGGGATGTTGCTATGGAACAACATGAATGGGGTCTTCAATGAGGCGGCGATGGGCTGGAATGCCAACAACGGCTCGGATTTAGGCAGATTATTCCCTTCGAGCCACGGCATGACACAACCCTCGTTTGTGTCTTATATGGAAAGCCATGACGAACAGCGGCTGCTGTTCAAATGCCTGAATTACGGCAATTCGTCAGGTAGCTATAACATTAAGAACCTCAGCACGGCATTAAAACGTATGGAACAGGCCGCCGTGTTTTTATTGGCTTCGCCCGGACCTAAGATGATCTGGCAGTTTGGCGAATACGGCTATGATGTGTCTATCGATGAAAATGGGCGCACGGGCGAAAAACCATTGTTGTGGAGTTATCTACAACAAGATGATCGCAAAAAACTCTTTGAGACTTACGCCAAACTCACGCGTTTCAAAACCAAAAATAGCATTTTCCAAAACGGGACAATTATAACCTCGGCTATGAAAGATGCCGTTAAATATTTTGTTCTCGAAAAGGAAGGACAACAAGTAGGGGTACTTGGCAATTTTGGGGTAGAAAGTGTGGACTTTGACTTGCCGGCAGCGTTGCAGGGGCAGTGGGTCGATAATTTTACGGGAAAAGAGCTCAATTGGTCTGGCCAGTCAAAATTGAGTCTCCTACCTGGGCAGTATCAATTGATAAGCAAAACAAAACTAAATAAATAAACAGTTATTTTATGAACAAACAGCTATCACGTCCATTTTGGGCTCTGAGCATGCTACTCGGTGTAAGTGCTTCGGCATTCGCGCAACAGGCAACGCTAAAAGGGCGAGTAATGGACCAGAAGGGGAGTTCCTTGGTCGGTGCTACACTGCGCTTCGAGGAGATTCAAAAATCACTGTCTACCAATGCGAATGGGGATTTTAGCTTGGATAGACTACAAACAGGGAAATTACGTCTGAAAGTAAGTATGGTCGGATACGCGACCCTGGATACCTTGATCCAGGTCGGCGATGGACAGCATCCGTTAAACCTTTACCTTAAATCCAATACCAGTGCACTGGAAGAGGTTGTGGTGATTGGTTATGGTACACAAAAGAAAAGTGACCTGACGGGTTCAATCAGTACAGTATCTGCAAAAGATTTTCAAAAAGGACAGATCTCCTCGCCGGAGCAACTCATTATGGGCAAAGTTCCAGGCGTACAGATTACAACAAGTGGGGGGCAGCCGGGCGCAGGAAGCACCATCCGTATCCGCACCGGAGCTTCATTGAACGCCAGTAACGATCCGTTAATTGTCGTAGATGGAATTCCATTGGCAGGTGGTTCTGTATCTGGGGTAGCTAACCCATTAAGTTTGATTAACCCAAATGATATCGAGACATTTACAATTTTGAAAGATGCCAATGCAACAGCCATCTATGGTTCGCGAGCGTCGAATGGGGTTATTTTGATTACGACAAAAAAAGGCAGTCGCTCAGGAACACAAATCAACTTCTCTACACAGAATTCATTGGCTACCGTAGCCAATAAAGTAAAGTTGCTCAACGCCGATCAAATCCGCGATTACGTCAATACAAATGGTAGTGATGCCATGAAAAAGTTGTTGGGAACAGCAAATACCGACTGGCAGGATGTGATTTATGGCAATGCATTTACAACGGATAATAACGTTAATATTGCTTCCAAAGCGGGCAATATGCCTTACCGTATATCTGCGGGCTATATGAACCAGGATGGGGTATTGAAAAATGATAACTTAAAACGAACTACTGCTGCATTGGCATTAACACCAAAATTTCTGGACAATCATCTTTCATTGGATGTAAATGTCCGTGGTACCTGGTCAAAATCGAAATTTGCGACACAGGATGCAATTGGTTCTGCTATTCAGTTTGATCCGACTCAACCGGTTTATGTGGATGATAAAAATAGTTTTGGCGGGTATTATGAGTGGATTCAAGGGGGGAAACCTAATCCCAATGCACCACGAAATCCTTTAGCCTTGTTGGATTTACGCAAAGATAATGGCGATGTGTTTAGAAGTATTGGAAATGCAAAGGTGGATTATAGTTTTCATTTCCTGCCGGAGCTGCATGCCAACTTAAACGTTGGATACGATCTGGCGCGTTCGAAAGGGAACACATTTACACCAGCGATAGCTGCACGTAATTTTAATGAAGGGGGTGAAAGAACCCAATATAAAACCGATATCAACAATAAAACGCTGGAGTTTTATTTAAAGTATGATAAGGAATTACCTACAATCAAAAGTACGATAGACGCGACATTGGGCTATGGCTACTATAAAAATAGTAGTAAGGTTTACAATTTTAACCGTACAAATGCGGAAGGTGATAAGATCCTAAATGAACCTACTCGGCCTTTTGATAAACCCGAAAATCTGTTGATCTCTTATTATGGGCGTCTGATTTATACCTATGACAACCGGTATGTTCTGTCGGGAACCTTGCGGTCGGATGGTTCTTCCCGTTTTAGTCCTGATAACCGTTGGGGATATTTTCCTTCTGTAGGATTCACCTGGCGCGCCAAAAATGAAGGCTTTTTAAAAGATATAGCTGCAGTGTCCGAACTGAAGCTCCGTTTAAGTTATGGAAAAACCGGGCAGCAAGATGGCATCGCCAACTATTCTTATTTGCCTAATTATACCATCAGCGGCAACGAGTCGATGTATCGCTTTGGTGATGAATACTACTATTTAAATTCACCTGTGGCCTACGATAAAGACATTCGTTGGGAAAATACAACAACCTATAATGCTGGAGTCGATTTTGGCTTTAGCAACAATCGGGTCTATGGTAGCGTGGATTATTACTCGAAAAAGACCAAAGACCTGCTCAGCACGATTCCCGTTCCTGTAGGCTCTAACTTTAGCAATTTCCTGTTGACCAACGTGGGTAACATGGAAAACCAGGGGCTGGAGTTTAATGTACACTTCGTCCCGCTAAAAACGGATAATTCGACCTTGGACATCGGTTTTAACCTAACTTATAATAAGAGTAAAGTAACCAATCTGACACAGAGTGATGATCCAAACTTTATTGTAGAGACCGGTGGTATCCGTGGTGGTACAGGCGGAAATATCCAGGCGCATAAGGTTAATTTCATGCCAAACAGTTTCAATGTTTTCCAACAGGTATATGATGAACAGGGGCATCCTGTCGAAGGTGTCTATGTTGACCGTAATGGAGATGGCGTTATCAGCGATAACGATCGCTATCTGTATAAATCACCGTTACCGAAATATCTTTTGGGTTTTACGGCGGCATACAGCTATAAAAAATGGTCGGCAACAACGGTATTGCGCGCAAATTTGGATAATTATGTCTACGACAATGTTTCCTCTAATTTGGGAAGCGGGGCAAATATCAACGATCAGGCCGTTTTGGTGATCAATAATGCACCTGTGGATTTCTTTAATACCAATTTTCTGCTCAAACAGCTCCGAAGTGATTACTACATTAAGAACGCTTCGTTTTTGAAAATGGATAATGTCAACCTGAGTTATAACCTTGGAAAATTTATCCGGAATAGTAACGCTTCAATGTCGATTTCTGCAACTGTACAAAATGTATTTACGATCACCAATTATAAAGGTGTTGACCCAGAGATATCGAACGGTATAGACGATCGCTTTTATCCGAGGCCAAGGACTTATGTATTGGGTGTAAATGTGAGTTTTTAAACGATATAACAATGAAAAAATTAAATAAATATATAGGTGTATGCTTGCTGGCTATAGCACTGAGCAGCTGCCATAAGGATTTGGATCTAAAACCGACCAACGACGTAACTGCAGATGTAGCCTACAGTGATTTTAAAGGCTATACCTCGTCTTTCGCAAGATTATATGGATCATTGACCTTAACCAGTACATCGGGGCCGAATAACTCTGATCTGGGAGGATTGGATGCCGGTACATCGGATTTTTTACGCCTCTTTTGGAACGCACAGGAACTTACAACCGATGAGGCCGCCTGTGCCTGGCTCAATGATTCGGGGATTAGCGGACTGGATTACCTCGATTTTGACGATAGCAATCCCATGCTCCGTGGTCTTTATACCCGCTGTGTCTATAGTGCCACACTTGTCAATGAATTTTTAAGAGAAAGTACAGATGCTAAATTGGCCGAACGCGGTATTTCAGATGCCGATAAAAAAGAAATCGCTTATTATCGTGCCGAAGCAAGATTCTTACGTGCTTATAATTATTGGGTGCTGCTTGATTTGTTTGGAAATCCACCATTTGTAACCGAAGAAACTCCTGTCGGAAAAGTATCGCCGCCTCAGATCAAACGACCTGAACTTTTTGCGTATGTAGAGAAAGAGCTGTTGGAAGTTGCAGGCCAGCTAAAAGGTGCCAAACAGAATGTATATGGTCGTGTCGATCAAGTTGCGGCATGGGGGCTGTTAGCTCGTTTATACCTCAACGCTGAAGTTTACCTGGGTGCCGGTAATAAGAAATATACCGAAGCGATTACATACGCAGAAAAAGTACTGAACTCGACCTATAGTTTGGGGACAAATTATCGGGAGCTCTTTTACGCGGATAATGATGTGAACAACCCCGAATTTATTTTCTATCTGCCTTATGATGGAACCAAAACACAGAGCAAGGGTGGTACAACTTATCTGATCAATGCAGCTATTGACGCAACGATGGATCCCACTTCTTTCGGTGTACCCGGCGGCGGTTGGGCCGGAAATCGGACACGCGACAATATCGCAACGATTTTCGGAGACTACAGCGGAGCAACGGACAAGAGGGCAATGTTTCACTTAAATACAAGCGTTAAAATTGAAGATATCGCCGTCTATAAGCAAGGACTGGCGGTTACCAAATTCCGCAATGTGAACAAGGACGGAAAAACTGCTCCTCCGGCAGCTGAAGGTTTCGTTGCTTCGGTGGATTTCCCGTTGATCCGTCTGGCAGAGATGAACTTGATCTATGCTGAGGCGACATTGCGTGGCGGCTCTGGCGGCAGCTTGGCCAAGGCGCTGGACTATGTCAATAAACTGCGTGTACGTGCCTATGGAAACAACAGTGGGAACTTAATGAATCTTTCTTTGGATGATATTCTCAATGAGCGTGTGAAAGAATTATACTGGGAAGGATTTAGACGTTCGGATTTAATCCGCTATGGCAAATTTACGGGTGATAATTACCTCTGGCCTTTTAAAGGTGGTGTGCTTGCAGGTCAGGCAGTTGCCGGGTATAGGACGCTGTTCCCACTTCCTGCTTCGGATATTATTGCGAACTCCAATCTTGTACAGAATCCAGGCTATAATTAATCAGCATCGGACAGGAAGACGGCGAGTCTCTTCCGGTCAATGTAGCCTTACCTGTAATAAGACAATTGTTGACAGATGAAACCGGGCAATATCTATTGTTCGACGCATTGGCGAATGGTCAGTTACCTGGGCTTTCATCAGCTATTGAAAACAAAAATTAAACAGATGAAAATTAGACACTATATCGGAATCATGCTGCTATTTATCGTGGCGTTCCAAAGTTGTAAAAAAGACGAGACGCGCGCTATATTGGCTAGCGGGGAGGACATAAAGCCGGCGACTTTAAGCCTCGATAAAACGAATGTAACCTTGTCAAAAGATAACGCAGAGGATACGGTACTGCACCTTAATATGATTCAGCCTGACTTTGGTTTTCAGGCTGCAGTGACCAATGTCCTTCAGTTTGGGCTTAAAGGTGACAATTTTAAAACTGTAAAGGAAGTGGTTATTCCTAGTGGTCGGAGCACCGTAGGTTTTACGGGTTATGAGCTGAATAGCTATTTACTTGCTTTGGGTGTGTCAACAGGGACCACTTCTGAATTTGACGTGCGCATAAAGTCAAGTATCAACGCTAAAATTACGGTGGTGTATTCTGCTTTAGCTGGTCTGAAGGCGATCCCCTTCGCTTCAACAAGTTATTTATATGCCATAGGGGCTTATGAGGACTGGGTTGAAGCCAATGCTGAATCGTTGATTTCGCCGACGAGTAATGGGATCTATACCGGTATCATCAATTTTCCAGAAGAAAAATTGACCTTTAAACTGACTCCTGAGCGAAATTGGAGCAATTCATATGGAGAAACAGAGCCAGGTAAGATCGTTTACAATGGTGGTCAAGACATCAAGGCTCCACGTGCCGGTAATCTCGAATTGGAAGTAAACACAACAGCTAACACGATTTCTTATAAAGACCATAGCTGGGGCATTATTGGTAGCGCCACGCCTAAGGGCTGGGATGCCGATACGGATATGAAATTCGACAATGCCAATCAGGTATGGAAGCTCACAGTGAGCTTGACTGCAGGCGAGATCAAATTCCGTAAAAACCACGATTGGGGAACCAATTTTGGCGGGACTAATGGCACCTTGGCTGCTAGCGGTGCAAATATCGCCGTTGCCAATGCCGGTACCTATGATATTGTCGTGGATTTCAATGCAAATACTTATACGTTGACGAAGAAATAGCAGATTATGTTAAAAAGAAATATGAAGATCACCACCCTATTGGTAGCGCTAACTGTGCTTGGATGGAGCCCCTTGATGGGGCAATCCATTCAACGTGTCGAACCCTTAAACTGGTGGGTCGGAATGGAAAATCCGACGCTACAACTTGTGGTTTATGGACCTGAGATAGGAAAAAGTGAAGTTCAGATCGAAGATAAGAACATCGAACTAGTCAAAATCAATCGTGTAGAAAATCCCAATTACCTGTTTTTGGATGTCAAGGTGGCTGCTTCGGCCCAAACGGGATGGTCAACTTTTACCTTTCGTCAAGGAAAGAAAAAACTGACTTATCGTTATGAGTTGAAGCAAAGAGATCAAAAAGTAAAAGCGCAAGGAGTAAACAGTGCCGATTTGATCTATCTGATTATGCCTGATCGTTTTGCCAATGGAAATAAGGCAAATGATCAAGTGAAAGGTATGTTGGATATGAGCTTGAACCGGGATTCAATGTACTTGCGTCATGGTGGCGATTTGGAAGGTATTATCGGGAAACTGGATTACCTGCAAGATCTTGGTGTTACATCCTTGTGGCTGACTCCCGTGTTGACCAATGACATGCCACAGGCCTCGTACCATGGTTATGCCAATACCGAAACATATCATATAGACCCTCGCTTTGGCAGCAATGACACTTATGTGCAATTAGGCGAACAGCTCCACCGGCGTCAGATGAAATTGATTTTTGATGTGGTGCCCAATCATATTGGAAGTTATCATTGGACGGTGAAAGACAAACCGATGGCAGACTGGCTCAATGAATGGCCTTCCTATACGCAGACATCCTACAAAGATCAGGCTGTTTTTGATCCTTATGCCTCGGCAGATGACAAAAAGAAAATGGTCAAAGGTTGGTTTGTTCCCACCATGCCCGATATGAACGAACAGAATCCATACGTTCAAAATTACCTGACCCAAAGCCATATCTGGTGGATAGAGACCGCAGCAATAGACGGATTCCGAATAGATACCTATCCGTACAATGATCTGGATTTTATGGCTAAATGGACCGATCGCATTCTGCAGGAGTATCCAAAGTTTACCTTTTTTGGGGAGACATGGGTACACGGGGTTGCCAATCAGGCTTATTTTCTGGGCGGAAAACGAGTTGGTCAGGACGTGGATTCCAAGTTGATGGGCGTAACCGATTTTCAGCTTAATTATGCCATAGGTGATGCGCTCAACCAAAAGACAGAATGGACTGCCGGAGCCAATAAATTATATTCGACCCTGGCCTCAGATTTTCTATATCCACATCCAGAGCAAAATGTGCTTTTTTTGGATAACCACGATAAGGATCGTTTTTTCTCCGTTGTAGGCGAAAACGTGCAGAAATATAAATCAGCAATGGCTTGGCTTATGACAACAAGGGGTATCCCACAGTTGTACTATGGAGCTGAAATTCTGATGAAGAATTTCTCTAATCCCGACGGCTTGCTAAGGGAAGACTTTCAGGGTGGTTTTATAGGTGACAAATCGAATAAATTTACAGCTGACGGAAGAACGAAAGCCGAGCAGGATATGTGGAGTTATGTGCAGACCTTAGCCAATTACCGAAAACAACATACCGTTCTGCAAACCGGTAAAACGATGCAATATGTGCCCGAAGATGGCGTATATGTTTATTTCCGTTACAACGAAAAGCAAACTGTTATGGTCGTGATGAATTGCAATGATGTCGCGAAGGAACTTAAACTCGATCGCTTTAGGGAACGAAATAACCAGGTGAAGTCCTATTTCGATATTATTCAAAAGCAAGAGACCAATCCAGTTGACCATAGCTTGAAGTTGGACGCTTACGAGACTAAAGTGTTTGAGCTTAAGTTTTAACACAATTTAAAATTCTATAGAATTCATTTTTCGATGATTAATTATAATACTGTAAAAGCCGTAATATTTGATTTGGACGGTGTGTTGGTGGATACGGCGGTCTACCATTTTCAAGCCTGGCACAGATTGGCAGAAGGCTTGGGTTATTCGTTTTCTCTTGTTGACAATGAACAGTTGAAAGGGGTCAGTCGCATTGAATCCCTCGAGCTTATTTTAAAATGGGCGGGGGCGAAAATATCCGATGCTGAAAAAGCGGATTTGCTGTCACTTAAAAACAAATGGTACTTGGAGCTGATTGAACAACTCAGCCCTGACCACTTGCTTTCAGGTAGTTTGGATCTATTAGAAAAACTCCGGAAAAAGAGAATTAAGATTGCATTGGGGTCAGCCAGCAAGAACGCGATGGGCATCCTTGAAAAAACGGGGATTATCAGCTATTTCGACGTATTGATTGATGGAAATGTGGTGCAACTGTCTAAACCTAATCCAGCAGTTTTCCTGAAGGGAGCTGAGGCTTTGGGAATTGAGCCGGCATGCTGTCTCGTGCTGGAAGATGCCCAGGCGGGGATCGATGCGGCAAGGGCAGCCGGCATGCAGGTCATAGGGATTGGGCAGGCTGAACATCTTAACGGAGCAGATTTAGTGGTAGCCGATTTAGGAGCCTTAGTCGATAAATTTTAAGAGCAATTCAAGTGATGGAAGCAAGGCGTAGATCATATTGGCAAAGAAGACCAGAATGATTGAGGCAGAGTATCCGTCGCGCATTGAAAAAAATATAAAGATGAAAACATATATCAAACATAACCCTTGGCAAATTATCGAAGACACCTTTCGTCCCGAACATAATGAATTTTCGGAAAGTATCTTCGCTATTGGTAATGGTCGGATGGGGCAGAGGGCTAATTTTGAAGAAGAATTCAGCGGGAAGTCGTTACAGGGATCGTACCTAGCGGGTATTTATTATCCTGACAAAACACGCGTGGGCTGGTGGAAAAATGGGTATCCCGAATATTTTGCCAAGGTCATCAATTCCATCGATTGGATAGGCCTACATATTCTAGTGAATGGGCAGGTTCTCGACCTAAACAAAGTTGCGGTCAAATCTTTTGAACGTCGCCTGGATATGCAAAATGGGGTTTTATACCGCAGTTTTATTGTGGAAATGCCCGATGGGGCACAGTTGAAGGTTGAAGCAAGCCGGATGTATCATCTGTTTGCTTCGGAAACAGCTTCATTACAGTACAACATACAGGCACTTTCCGGTCCGATTGCTTTGGAGGTCCGCTCGCATTTAAATGCTGAAGTTGTCAATCGAGACAGTAACTACGACGAGCAATTTTGGGAAAGCACAGCGCAGGGAAGAGATGGTGAAAATACCTTTGTGGCGGCGCGTACCAAGAAAACTGGCTTTGAGGTGTACGCCCTGCTTACAACTACCGTGACAGGACCTACAGCCGTTGTCGAAGTGCAAGATACGGTGACAAGTCGAGGCTGTATAGCAGAAATTTATAAGACCGAGCTAAGCGAATCTCAAATTTGTCGCGTTGAAAAGCGAGTTTCCATTGTTACATCACAGAACCATGTGTCGGCAGAGCTAGAAGTGGCTGCTTCGGTCAATTTACATAAGCTAGATGCACTGAGCTATGAGCAACTAAAGGAGAAACAAGCAGCAGCTTGGCAAGCGATCTGGGCAGAAAGTGACATTGAAATCAGTGGTGATGTTGCTGCGCAGCAGGCTATACGCTATAATATATTTCAGCTCAACCAGACCTATACCGGCGAAGATGAGCGACTCAATATTGGTCCGAAAGGTTTTACCGGAGAAAAATATGGCGGTGTCACCTATTGGGATACTGAAGCTTATTGTATTCCTTTTTACCTCGCAACACAATCTCCAAATATTGCGCGTAACTTGTTGATTTATCGTCATCAGCAATTGGGTAAAGCCATCGAAAACGCCGCTAAACTTGGCTTTACCAATGGAGCTGCACTTTATCCCATGGTGACGATTAATGGTGAGGAATGCCATAATGAATGGGAAATTACGTTTGAGGAAATTCATCGCAATGGAGCTATTGCATTCGCGATTTATAACTATGTCCGTTACACCGGTGATCAGGACTACATCTGGTCACACGGCTTGGAAGTCTTGATTGCGATAAGCCGATTCTGGGCACAGCGCGTTAATTGGAGCGCTGAGCGCCAGCAATATGTCATGTTGGGGGTGACGGGACCAAACGAGTATGAAAACAACGTGAACAACAACTGGTATACCAATCGGATTGCTTCCTGGTGCCTAGAATATACACTGGACTGTTTAAACAAGCTGGCGCAGCTGAACTCCGACATTGCTGACGCATTAAAAACGAAGTTAGCCATAGGAGCGGAGGAACAGGAAAAATGGCAGCATATTATCGATAACATGTATTATCCTTTTGATGCGCAGCGCGGGGTGTTTCTGCAACAGGATGGTTTCCTCGACAAAGAGTTAATTCCTGTGGCCGAACTTGATCCGGCTCAACGACCGATCAACCAGCGTTGGAGCTGGGATAGGATTCTACGTTCCTGTTACATCAAACAGGCCGATGTGCTGCAGGGCTTTTACTTTCTCGAAGACCAGTTTGATCTTGAAGCCTTAAGGCGACATTATGAATTCTATGAGCCGTTTACGGTACATGAAAGCTCGCTTTCTCCTTGCGTCCATGCGATATTGGCTGCTAAGTTGAATAAACCAGAAAAAGCCTATGAATTCTATCTGCGGACCTCTCGTTTGGATCTGGATGATTATAATAACGATACCGAAGACGGTTTACATATCACTTCCATGGCGGGTACCTGGATGACAATCGTAGAGGGCTTTGCAGGAATGCGGATTAAGGACGGAAAACTGTATTTAAATCCAATGTTGCCTAAAGAGTGGGAAGGGTATAAATTCCGTGTCTTATTTCGCGGTGCGACCTTGTTGATTACGGTACGGTCGGATGGATTTACGATCGAAAATGACAGTGACACTGCGGCCCATATCCAGACGGAGGCAGAAGCTTTCATTCTGGCTGCACAAAGCAAAAAGCAGGTGTTTCAGGTTCGGTAAGCCCCTGCTTTCAGCAGCGTAAGAACCAATCTTATCCTGCTGAAAATAGGGATTAAGTGATAATTAAATTGTATTTTGTCTTAAATTTTGATAGCCTATTATGGGAAATAAACCTGAATTAAGCATTAGCCAGGTCATCAATATGAGTTTTGGGTTTTTGGGCATACAAATGGGGTTTGCCTTACAAAACGGCAATGCTTCCCGTATTCTACAGACATTTGGTGCTGATGTAGAACACCTGTCGCTGTTTTGGCTTGCAGCTCCGATTACGGGGATGATTGTGCAGCCAATTATCGGGCATTATAGCGATCGAACCTGGAATAAATTGGGGCGTCGTCGGCCTTATATTTTGGTGGGTGCACTGCTGACCACCATAACCCTGTTTTTGATGCCGAATGCAGCAGTATTTACCACATTGCTAGCACCACTTTGGATAGGAGCAGGACTATTAATGTTTATGGATGCTTCCATCAATGTGACAATGGAGCCCTTTAGAGCCTTAATTGGCGATAATCTACCGAGTAACCAACGTAGTCTTGGATTCTCCGTACAAACCTTTCTGATCGGTATTGGAGCCGTATTGGGATCGTTACTTCCCTTTATACTGACAAAATATTTTCATGTGCAGGGAACTTCCGAAGCTGGTCAGGTGCCAAACAATGTGATATATTCTTTTTACTTTGGTGGTTTTGTACTGCTTCTAACGGTGTTGTGGTCGGTGTTTAAAACGAAGGAATATACGCCACAGGAATTACGGTCATTTTCCGATACCCTGGTGGTTGAACAGGAGACAGCGCCAAAATTTGGTTTGCGCGCTATTGCCAGCGATATTGGTAAGATGCCATTGATCATGCGCAAACTCGGTTGGGTTCAATTCTTTTCCTGGTTTGCCCTTTTTATGATGTGGGTATATACAACTCCTGCGATTGCAGATTCGGTTTTTTACCTGCGGGAAGGAAATCGGCAGGATCTTTATATGGAGGCGGCCAATTGGGTGGGCGTGCTTTTTGGTATTTACAATGGGGTATCGGCTCTATATGCTTTGTTTATTCCGCGGATAGCCAAACAGCTCGGGCGTGGAAAAACGCATGCGCTTGGGCTTTCCATTGGAGGACTTTCGTTGATTTCATTGTTTCTGATTAAAGATGCTAATCTGCTGATTCTTCCCATGATCGGTATTGGTATCGCTTGGGGAAGTATTTTAGCGATGCCTTATGCCATTTTGAGCGATCACCTGCCTGCAGGGAAAATGGGGGTTTATATGGGGCTTTTCAATTTCTTCATTACCTTACCACAGATTGTATGTGGATTTTTTGGAGGAATGATCATCAAATATTTTTTTCATAGCCAATCCATTTATGGCTTGTTGTTGGCCGGTGTATTTATGCTGCTGGCTGCATTCTTTGTTCCCAAGAGTAAACGCTAAGATCATTATCGTAGACGTAGTAAATAGAGCTTACGTCTACGATTTTCTGCTCACTTGGCCCAGCTCCTGCAATTGGATTTTCATCATCTCCTTAAGTATACTAATTTGCTTTAGTTAGCACGGCTCGCTTTTACACAGCGGGATAATTTCGTTCGATTTACTAAAACTTGTGCGTATCAATTGCTGAAAAATGCACCATCATTTGCTGAACACGTATACATTATTTACTGTTTTCAAGAATATAGTTGCTCGGCGACATACCATAATGTTTATGGAAGTCCCTGGAAAAATTGGATTGCACGGTGTAACCTACCATCGTTGATACTTGGGTAATGTTGTATTCTTTCTGGGTAAGCAGTTCTGCCGCTTTTTTTAATCGTGAAATATTGATCAATTCATTGGGTGTTAGGTCGGAGAGTCCTTTGATTTTACGGTAAAGGGTCGGACGACTCATATGCATCAGTTTGGCCAGTTCATCCACATTAAGGTCTATCGCTGAAATATTCTCATAAATAACCGTATTGAGCTGACTGATGAAATCTTTGTCAGGACCCGAAACGTTGATATCTATTAAGTTGGAGCTGAGGGTGTTAGTGAAGTAATTCTTGATAATTTTTCGGTTCTTGAGAATATTGCGTATTTGTACCATGAGGAATTCAAGCGAAAAAGGTTTTTCGATATAAGCATCGGCACCATTTTTTAATCCCTGAATTTTGGAATCCAATGCATTTTTTGCGGTCAGAAAGATCACGGGAATATGACTATAGAGAATATCTGTTTTGATACGTCTGCATAAAGCTAGGCCATCCATAATAGGCATCATGATGTCTGTCAGTACCAGTTGTACATTCTCCTGGTCTAATATTTCGAGCGCTTCGGCACCATTGCCAGCTCGTAGGATTATATAGCTGGTTTTTAATTCTTTATTGAGGTAGGCGAGAATTTCTTTATTGTCTTCGACGAGTAGAATCACCGGTTTTTCTTCCTCCTGCTCGTCTGGTTTATCATTTAATACATGATCGTCATTATCTTCCTGAAAAGATTTGATGTCCAGTGATTGTTCTTGAAAAATCGGTACAGACAGCAGGAATATATTGCGGTTTTCTTCCAGATAGACAAGTGACAAGGTTCCTTGGTGCAATTCGACCAAGGAGCGGGATAGGGGAAGGCCAATACCTGTCCCCGTATCTTTATCGGATTCGTTCAATCGATAAAATGGTTCAAATATTTTTTCTCTTTTTTCATAAGGAATAAGCTCACCATCATTCTTAAATTCGATATTGAACATAATATCATCGCTATTAAAAGGGAGGAGCCTAACATAGACTTCTTCATCTGCATATTTGATGGCGTTGTGAATAAGATTAGTAAAGATTTTTCGGAGAGCTTCCTCATCCACATAAGCAGCGAGACTGATACGTGGCAGGCTAAGCTCATAATGCAACTGTTTATCTTTTGCAAGATAATTTAGGTCGTGGAATACTTCGGATAGGAGTGTGTTGATGTCCGTTTTAGTAAAAATAAGGCTCATATTGTTGGTTTCTGCTTTTCTAAAATCCAGTAGTTGGTTGGTCAGGCGAATTAAACGCGCTGTATTCTTTTCAATTAATGCGAGATCCTTGGCTGTGTCGCTATCGGTAAATTTTTGTTGGTTTATTATTTTCTCAAGGGGCATTTTGATCAGGGTGAGTGGCGTACGAATTTCGTGGGCCAGATTGGTAAAGAACTCCAGTTTGAGATTATAAATTTCCTGTTCTTTTTTTCGTTCATAGCTATCCATCTTTTGAGCATTATTGGCCTTTATAAGTAGAAAATAATACCGTAATACGAGCAGTATAATCGTACCAAAGCTCACAAAATAAAGTAAGTACGCCCAGCTTGATTGCCACCAGGGGGGCGAAACAATGATGAGCAGTTTTTTTTCTGTCGGATTCCAGACGCTGTTGTTATTTGCACCCCTGAACTTAAACGTATACGTACCTGGTGGAAGTTTATTGTAATATATTTTTTGATTTCCCGTAATATCGGTCCAGCCTTTATCATAACCTTCCATAATATAACGATAGGGATTGCTCTTTGGGGAAACAAAGCTCAAGGCTGCTATATGGAAGCTGATATTGGAATTGTCGTAGGTTAAGTGTATCTCTTTTGATAGGGAGATGGATTCTTTGAGTATGCCATTTTCACTAACCGGCACACTGACATTGTTGATCTGAATGCCGCTGATGAATATGGGTGGAATAAAACTGTTCTTAATGGATTTTGTGGGGTTGAAGCTTACCATTCCTTTGATAGTCCCGAAATATAAAGTTCCGTCGCTATCTTTAAAAGCCGAATTATAATTAAACTGATCTGCGGGAAGCCCATCTCTGGAGGTATAGATGACCCTTCGAGGGACACCCTCGTCCAGCCGGACCAGTCCACCGCCGGTCGATATCCAGATGCTGTTGTTGTCGTCTTCCAAGACCTTGAATACTTGATTAGAAGGTAAACCGGATTCGGTCAGGTAGTTGGTGAAACGTCCATCACGGCGGTATTTCGAAAGGCCGCTTTCGGTGCAAAACCATAAATTCTTTTTGCTGTCTTCAAATAGGCCGTTGACGTAATTATTGACGAGTGTATTTTGTTTACCTTGTTCGGACAGCAAATGCTGTATTTCTCCCGAGCTGCGGTTATACTGGAAGATCCCACTGCCATAGGTATTGATCCAGAGTATACCATATTCATCTTCATAAATGCCTTGTATCCATGCTTGAATAGGAAGGAGATCAAAACTGTCCTTATTTTTGTTGTAGGCGTATAAAGCGCGGTCTGTGCCAACAAACATCGTATTGTCTTTGGACTTATAAATGCATACGGCGAAGCTACTTTGTAAGGGACCTTGGCCGATGCGGTCATAGTGCTTTTTTAATTTTCCAGTCTTTACGTCGAGAATGTCAAGTCCATGTGTGGTGGATCCTACCCAAAGATCGTCGCCGATTGTTGCCAAGCCATGGACATTGTTATGCGCAATACTGCCTTTTTTTCCGTTGGCAATGAAATGCTGGATTTGTTGTGTTTGGGCATCTATTTTGTTCAATCCGCCATCTTCTGTTCCGATCCAGAAATTTCCATAGCGATCTTTTTTGATATCGTGTACAATATTACCTGATAGGGCTGATTTTCCAAATCCGGACAAATACTTCTTGAAATTGTCGAATTGGTTGCTGTATTGGTTAAAGCCACCGAAAAATGTTCCAAACCAGATATTGTCTTCACGGTCCCGATAGAAATTCAGGACAGCATTGTCAGAAATGGCAAATGGATTGAGCAGGTCTTTTTTGATGTGTTGGCTCTGGCCTGTGTGAATATCATAGGTGTATATTCCGGTTTCAGTTCCAATCCAGTATGTCGACTCTGTTTGTTGAATAATACAGTTTGCCTGAATGACTTTGTTGGGGTAATGACTTGCAAATAGATTTTTTAATGTGCCATTTTTGAAATCAAACAAATAAGCCGAATTGATTGTTCCGACCATTAGCAATGAATCGTTGATCGCATATACGGTTTTGGTATTCGCTAGTGTTTGTCGATCGATCTTTTTAAGATCAACAGGGAAAAATTTACCCGTATTAACCTGATACCGTAGTATTGTACTGTTATTGTCTGTTACCCACAACCCACCTTTCTTACTGCTGGTGATCGCTACTAGGGTATTTTTGTTGAGATCAAATGGGGATATTTCTCCTGTATAAGAATTGTAACGGTACAGTTTTCCATTGGAAAGCAACCATATAAAGCCTGCGTATTCGTGTATGGCATTTACTTCACCGATGGATATGAGCTTGAATGGTTTGAAATCTTCTTTTATGGGATCGTAACGATAGGCACCCCGTGTGGTACCCACCCATAGGACACCTTTGCTATCTGTGAGGAGGCTTAAAATAGAAGAACTTCCGATACTTGTCGAATCTGAAGCATTGTGTCGAAATATTTTAAATTGATTACCGTCAAAACGATTAAGGCCATTCCTCGTTCCTAGCCACAGAAAACCCTGAATATCTTGTGTAATACATTTGACCGTACTATTGGAAAGGCCATCGTGGGTCTGATAGTTTTTAAAATAGATCGATTGTGCCTGCAGGTTGATAACTGCCAGCAAGATATACAAAAGGAGTATGGTGGTTATTCTTTTCAAAACTGATTACGTTGAACTAAAAATAGGCAATTAAAAGATAAAAAAGAGTTTTACTGATACGCTTTGATATAAAATTGAGACGCTCTGATTGGACGAGATACAAGGATTTGCGCATTTTTATAAAACAATAATAACCAAATATAAACGTATGTTTCGCCCTAGAATTATGACAGGTATATCCTGTATCCTTGTTTTTCAGTTTGTTAGGTTTTTGTTTTTACAGGTGCGGCAATATCTTCACGATGATTTGGTATTCCATTTGGGCGTTAACGATTTTGATACTGATCGTTACGTATTTGCAATAATCGGGAAAGACCATACTCATTTCAAATGAGTTTTAGGACTAAAAATAAACCATTAAAAATCACTTATTATCAGCTGTGTATCTATTGCACACGATAAAAAATCAATTAAACCACCAATCAAAAAGCGTATGAAAAATAAACTACTTGCACAATGCGTAATGACGCTCACATTTCTGCTTGTATCTTTTATTGTAGTTGCCCAGACGAAAGTCTTGAAGGGGAAGGTTGTAGATGAGACTCAAAGTCCATTGGCAGGAGCTACGATCAAAGTAAAAGGGGGTACCGCGGCTACCACAACAGACACGGAAGGTTCCTTTACATTGACTATTCCCAGTGAAGCTAAAACGCTGGAAGTATCCTTTATCGGATATACTTTAAAAGAAGTACCTATTGTGGGGAGCGATATCACGGTAGCGCTTGAACCTAGTGCCGGTCAGGGCTTAGATGAAGTCGTTGTGATCGGTTATGGTACGGCCCGTAAAAAAGATCTAACGGGGTCTATGGTCACTATTGGAGCAAAAAACTTCAATAAGGGGATCATGACCAGTCCCGACCAACTCATACAAGGAAAGACACCAGGGGTGATGGTGATTAACAATACGGGGCAACCTGGGGGATCAACCACAGTACGTATTCGTGGGAATTCATCGATCCGCGCCAGTAACAACCCGTTATTTGTGCTCGATGGTGTGCCGATGTCGGGCAACTCCCCTCTGCCCGAAGGAAGAGGAGGTTTTTCTTCCGACAGAGGAAATCCTTTAACTTACTTAAATCCGGGTGACATTGCTAGTATGGACATCCTTAAAGATGCTTCGGCTACGGCAATTTATGGATCACGTGGGGCAAATGGTGTAGTCATTATTTCCACGAAAAGAGGTAAAGTAGGACAGCCCGAGGTTTCTGTGGGAGCCTCTGCAGGTGTTTCTACCATGCGGGAATATCCTGATGTATTGGATGCAGCGCGATTCAGAGAGGCGTTGAAATATTATACACCATCTGAAGTGGCAAATGCTGATTTTGGTGGTAATGAGGATGCTTTTAAAGCAATCACAAGAAAAGCCATCACGCAAAATTACTATGCTGACGTGGCGGGCGGAACCGAACATGGTAAATACCGTCTTTCGGGTGGGTATTTAAACCAAAATGGTATTATTCGTGGCTCACAACTGAAGAAATATACAGCCAATTTTAACGGGAATTTCCGTTTTTTGGAAAACAAACGATTGGGATTGGATTTTGCAGTCTTTTTGACGCAAATGGATAATAAATACGCACCGATCAATGCGATGGTAGGTTCTGAAGGAAATGTGATTTCCCAAGCACTGCAATGGAATCCAACGCGACCATTACGCGATGAGCAAGGTAATTTGACCTTTGTGAGTTCAACCACACGAAATCCATTGACAAGCATTGAAGCCTTTAAGGACTTGGCGACAACCAATACAATGGTGGTCAATTTGGCGCCATATTATAAAATTACAGATGATTTAGAGTATCGCTTTATTTATAGTGCGATGCGACAAACAGGAAACCGCGAGGGTATGTACCGCGCCGGGCTTATTGATCCTTCTGCTGTGAACAATGAGCAGGCTTTTATCTCCAATAACGGGGAAACCAACTTGCAAATGACGCATATGCTCTCCTACAATAAACAAATCAATTCAGATTGGAGTGTCAATGCAGTAGCAGGCTACGAGTATTTGGATTATAATTATAATAATAACATTTCCTTTGGCGGTGGATTTCGCTACCTGGGGTTAGATTATTTTGACTATCTACAATATACGCCTGTTTCCACGCGTGAAATATCGTCGTATAGAAGTCCAACAAACCAATTGCAATCGCTTTTTTTACGGGGCGGCTTCAATTACTTAGACCGTTATTTATTCACTGCAACAGTGCGAAGGGATGGTTCAACGAAATTTGGTTCAAACAACAAATACGCCATGTTCCCTTCGTTGGCCGTAGCCTGGAATGTTAATCAGGAAGAGTTTTTAAAGTCTTCCGGTATCTTTGACCAATTGAAAGTGCGATTGGGTTGGGGAAAAACAGGTAACCAAGAATTCCCTTCTGGTGCCTCATTGAATAGATTGGTCTTCGGTAATCAGAGTGTAAGCCAGGCTAACTATGGAAATCCTGACTTGAAATGGGAAACTTCGACGACGATCAATGCGGGTATAGATTTCGGAATCTGGGGCAACCGTCTATATGGATCCATTGATTATTTTAATAAAAAGACCACAGATGCGCTATTTGAGCAAACGCTTGCACAGCCAGCTCCTGCGGGACGTATTTGGGTAAATTTGGACGGTGAGATTGTCAATAAAGGGGTAGAGGTCGCGTTGACAGGTACAATTATTAAAAATGACAATTGGACTTGGGATTTGACAGGTAATGCAACATTTCTTAAGAATAGTGTAAGTGGCCTTGTTGGTTATTATGAGACAGGAGCACTCCGCGGACAAGGTTTTTCTGGTGTATTGGGACAACGAATGGTCAATGGCCAGCCATTGAATGTATGGTATTTGGCCGATTACCAAGGTATCGACCCGCAAACCGGAATGAGCATGTACCGTGGACAGGATGGTAGTATCAGTACGGCCAACGATCCTGCAATTAATAAGTTTTATATGAACAGTCCAAATCCAACCACATTATTGGGTATCTCCACCAATGTAAATTATAAACAGTTTTCTTTGGCTGCCAATATGAATGGCGCTTTTGGACATTATCTATTCAATAATACGGCAGCGACAACTTTGGGATTGAGCAATTTGTCATCACGGAATATCGGTTCAGCATTCTTTAATACAGCTGTAAAAGAGTCTACTTCCAATTCGGCTGCGCCTTCGACGCGATTCCTTGAAAAAGGTGATTATCTAAAAATGGCTAATCTTACTTTAAGCTATCGTGTTGGAAATGTAGGCAGAACACTGAAGAATTTAAATGTATCCCTTACTGGACAGAATCTTTTCATCATCACGAAGTATACAGGGTTTGATCCTGAGGTGAATACAGATGGTGCAACAAATGGTATTCCTTCGTTGGGTATCGAATATTTACCATATCCACCGGCAAGAAATATCCTATTGGGGGTTAACTTCTCACTTTAAGCGTATACTGTAGATCATTAGATAATAAAAAGAGGAGAGTATTAAGATTGATTTAAACATATTCATATTAGTGAATGAATAAATCTGATCGCCTCATTACGAATGAAACACTAAAGGCAGTATGAATGCCTTACAGTCAAAATGGATGAATAAATAATCAAATTTAGACGGATGAAAAAGATGAAATTAAGAACTTTATTATATATCGGAATAATTGGCTCCATTGTAACAAGTACATTTTCTTGTACTAAACTAAAGGAGGAATTTAAAGGAGAATTGGAAGAGGGGACATCCAATGTGGATCCTGGAAGCTTGTTGATCACAGCTTATAATTCATTGAATACCCCTTATCAGCAGGAACAGCGCTGGGTGATGCAGGAAATATCCACAGATGCTGCTATGGCTCCTACACGGGGAGGTGACTGGGATGATAATGGGATGCATCGTGCGATCCATTTACATACCTGGAATGCTGATAATGGTTATATGAACAATACATTTGTAAGTCTTGGTACAGCCATCTATAATGCGGGTAATGTGTTGCGGTATAATCCGAGTGCACAGCAAGGTGCTGAAGCGAAGTTTATTCGTGCGTTGGTCATGTTCGATATGTTGGATCTCTATGGCGTAGTACCCGTCCGGGAAGGAGCCTCTTTTGAAGATTTTAGAATCCCACCAGAGGTGTTACAGCCACAGGCGGCTATTGATTATATCGTGAAGGATCTCAACGAAATTATAGCGAGTTTGCCTGCAAACGGTCCGAAAGCAGCCTATGTAGCCAATAAAAATGCGGCAAAAGCATTGCTGATGAAGATTTATTTGAATAAGGGAACATTTTTAAACAGACAAGCTCCTTCTTTTGCTGCCGAAGATATGAATAAAGTGGTGGCCTTAGCCAAGGAAATTACGGCTTCGGGATCCTATACTGTTTCTGCAAAGGGCAAGTACTTTGATAATTTCGCGCCCGATAATGACGAAAAGTCTACCGAAAATATTTTCACTTTATATAATAAAAATGGCGATAGAGGTGGAAATGTGGATCGTACCTGGAATACTATTGCGCATTATAATATGAGACCTGGGGGCTGGAACGGTTGGTGTACATTATCAGATTATTACGATAAATTTTCGGATGCCGATGAAAGAAGAGGAATTTACTATAATTATCCGGCTGATACGACTTCTAACAGAACAAAAGAATTCAAACGTCAAAATGTAGGTTTTTTTGCAGGACAGCAATACAATTGGAGTACAAACAAACCATTGATGGCGCGAAATCCAGCGAATGCACCTTTGGTCTTCACGCGTGAAGTGACCATCCGGACCTCTGGAGCTACATTGGAAACAGCGGGTATCCGTCCAATGAAGTATGCCTTTGATTATGCTGTCACTGGTCAACGAAATAACGACTGGGTAGTCTTCCGTTATGCCGATGTATTGTTGATGCAAGCAGAGGCTATATTAAGAGGCGGAACCGGAACTGCAACAGAGGCACTTGGATTAGTTAACACTATTCGGACGAACCGTGGTGTTACTAACTTAACGGCATTGACGCTCGATAATTTATTGGATGAGCGTGCTCGCGAGTTATATTGGGAAGGCTGGAGAAGACAGGATTTGATTCGTTTTGGTAAATTTTTATTGGCCTGGCAAGAAAAGGCTGCGGATGCCGATCCCAAAACATTGGTTTATCCAATCCCGAGTCAACAGATTGCCGTCAATCCAAATTTGAAGCAAAATACAGGTTATTAATTTGCTATATATGCATCAGTAAAACAAGCAACTTCAAGAAGTTCGTTTTATTTTGAAAGGTATTTAGCTGATAGGAACTTACTCTTATCAGCTAAATACCTTCTTTTTTTGAAACAGGTCGTTTCTTACAATTCGTTTCTTTTGACCAGAAAGAACCCGTAGTTTACTTTCACGACGGTTGGTTCTTGTGAGACCAAAAAGCTTTTAGGAAAGAAGGTGCTTAAAATAGAGATAGAAGCAATTGCTCTATTGAAAATATTATCTTGTTTTTTTGATAAAAAATAATCACTTTAGAGGTGGATAACTAGCCAAAAAGCATGGGTCATTTTGATGGATCAAATTGAAATTCTGTCAGATACCAATTTCGATATTCTTTGGAAAGAGGATAACAGCATTGAAACAAGACTATCTAAATGTAGATTATGATGGATAAAATCCTACAGCGGGCACCGACTAACGAAAAGGAGTTTTTTTTAGCTTATCGTTATTGGTACAGGAAATTGTACTATTTTCTGTATCAGAAGACCCAATGTTCGAATCTGGCCGAAGATGTCGTCCAGCAGACTTTTCTAATTGTTTGGGAACGCAAGAATCATGCGAATCAGCAAATCCAATTCAGTACCCAGCTCTTTCAGATTGCATGAACAAAATTAATTGATGAGTTGCGGCGGCGTGCTTTGAATAGAAAATATGTAGAGTTTGAGAAACCTTTTGTACTGACCCAATATGAAGATCTTGAACGACAAATTGCCTATAAAGGAGAGTTAGAATACGTAAAAGAGCTGATTACACAAATGCCTTTTATGCGGCAACAGGTCTTTTATCTCCATAAAATTGAGGAATTGAGTTATAAAGAAATTGCCGTCAAATTGTCTATCTCCCCGAAGACGGTAGAAAACCACGTTAGCATTGGTCTGAAATTTATTAAAAAATTTTTTAAGTTGTCTTAGGGGACAAGCCCATCACTATTCGTATAACAGTTATATACCTATCCCGCTAAAAGGATAGAAACTGTTATGAATCGCAAATCCTTATTAAATAAATTCCTGGCGAATGAATGTTCTGCTGAGGAAGCGAAACTTGTCTTCAAATGGCTGAATGATGATCCGACCTTATTGGATGATTTCATTTCAGAAGATGACTGGGTTTCCTATATCAATCAGGAAAATAAGTCAAAACGTGGTGGTGATAGCCTGTTGAGAATCATTACTGTATTCATACTGTTTGGTTTCCTGTTCATCTTAACCAATCTTTTGAGCACATCAACTGATGAACCTTTACAAACAGCGAGTTTCATTCATGAAATTTACTACAACCCTTCTGCTCAGCCTAAAGAAATTGTTGCAGCGGACCATTCGATTTTAACCTTGGAACCCGGGGCACTGATTCAGCTGGGCATAAAACCGGATCTTGATTTTAGACGGGTTAAATTATTCAGTGGAAGGGTCAGTTTTAAAGTAGCGAAAGATCCTTCAAAACCTTTCATCGTCGAAAGCGGTACGTTGATGACCAACTGCGCTGGGAACAGAATTCATCGTGGATTATAATGCGGCAGTTGAACATGCGAATGGCAGGGACAAACGCATATTGGAGCAGTACTGGCAGCGGCATGTTCAGGAGAAAGAAAACTGAGCTTTAGGAGGCAAGGCCAGCAGCTGAGGCAGGTTGCTGCATTGCACCACACACTTTGCGCCGGGTTTCATTGCGCAGCCCGCCTCGCCGCCGCACGCAGGCAAATATTTGTACCTCATATACGCCTGCCTTCCCTACGTATTATAGAAAGAAGGGCACTGCACCGCCATTACAAACGTAGCTACGCAGGAAAACCGTCAAGGGTGTATAAACAACGGCTATCACCGTTGCCCTTGACAATTCCCTGCTTCCAACTCTGGTTGTTTAAGCGTTGCAATGGTCAGGAGTGTTTATATTCTATCGGAAGGAAATTCGTTAGCACTTTAAGATGAACTAATTACTTAGGTATCATTTCTGATATACTTTAAATCTGGCTACTAATTTCTATAAATTGCGGTATGCGAAGACTCCTGTTAATGATGGTAAGCGGGATCTCCGGGATCAAATGTTCGTATGCCCTGGTAAGCCCGTACACGAGGATCGTGGTTATAGTAATGTAGATCAGTTCAGACCTGACCTTGTTGAACAGATACTTAAAAGGGGGACGTTTGTTCAATAACATTGTTGTACCTCCTGAAAAATATTTATCGTCACTTTTTTACATCGATTTCAATACAATATTAGTTGTCCGGATCATCTGCTTCCAGGTTATATTTCTTAAAGAGCTCGCGGGCGATGAGTTTCACGTTCCAGGCGAGTTCATCCGAGTTGCAGCGCTTCATGGTTAATGGCAGTTTTACGCCGTCTTCACATGCTGTTAATATCAAGGTAAATGATCCCTGCCCGGTGACCTGGTCATCTCCATGCAGCTCCTCAAATACCTGAGCAGCGAAATCCTTTTCTGTGCCAAGTTCCAGAGAACCTATCGTTTCCATTCCGAAAAGCGTGTTCAGTTCGAGACTGATATGATAGCTGCCTGCCATGCCGATCAAACTCCTTTGATAAAGCGGGATATAAAACGAGCTGCCCTTTCGGACAGCCCGTAAACTCCGGAGAATTCAACCTTATTTGATCTCGATCTGACGGGTCACCGATTTGGCCTCTTCTTTCTTAGGCACATTGATCTTCAGAACGCCGTCGGTATAGCTTGCTTCGATGCGGCTGTCGTCCGCACTGTCAGGCAAGGTGAAAGAACGCACGAAAGAACTATAGCTGTATTCGCGCTTATTGTATTTCTTACTGTTCTCGGTGTTCTCGCTGCGTTGTTCTACAGAAATGTTCAGCACCTGATGATCGATATTGATTTTGAAATCATCCTTCTTCAGGCCAGGAGCGGCAAGTTCGATATGGTATTCATCAGGGGTTTCGCTGATGTTAGCCGCAGGTACACGGGTCACCATACGGTCCGATAAGAAAGAATCATTAAAAAAAGATTCAAAGATGTCGTTAAAGCCTGGCATTAACGCATTTTGTTTTCGATCTGAATTAAATTTAACCAATGACATAACTTATTTCCTTTCTTAAACAATTAATGAATCAATTAAACTTAAGAACCGAAGTTCTGTGAACGATTAGTCAAGCAGCATGCCAATCCGAAATGGTTGTACAAAAAATGTTTAAAAAACAGCAATTATGCTATATTTTAACTGTTTCGCATGGCTTTTTCAATAGCAAAATAACAGCTTTAGGCCATTTGAAACTGAATTTTTTTCATCCTGTCTGACAACTTTACATAGTTAAATAACGCAACTAACGATCATCAACAAAAACAAAATACGAGACAGGCTTTTACGGTTATGGCTCAAGCAGCGCCTCGGGTTTTTAGAAACTACGGCAGCATGCTGTTAGGAAAATTGTACCCTGCGGCCTCTTATCCTATCCTTCTTTTTCAAGTTGTTTCTTTCCCCAGTTATGAAGATGCTCTATAAAGGGCATCAACTCCAGGCCGGTTTCGCTCAATGAATATTCCACTTTAGGCGGCACTTCGTGATACATTTTCCGGATGATGAGCTTGTCCTCTTCCAGCTCTCTCAAAGTTTGCGTAAGCATCTTGGTAGTGATATCAGGGAGGGTTCTGCTCAACTCTCCATACCGCAATACCGGTCGCATGCCCAGATGCCAGAGAATGCGACCTTTATATTTCCCGCCGATGCGTTTAAAAGCATATTCAACTCCACATTTTTGTATACACTCAGGAATTTCTGCATTTTTTTTCATGTTAATTTATTTACAACATTTTGATAATCAATAATACATACTTTTTGGTAGGTAAGATACAGATAAGTACATACTTGACAAAAGTATTGGAAAAATTTAATATTGTCCACATCAAACAGCAGAAAAATGGAATTAAAATCACAAAACAAATCAGGCTTAATGAAGGCGATCCGTCAGCACGAGTTTGGTGGTCCTGAAGTTCTCCTTTATGAGGACGCTCCGATACCTATGCTTAAGCAGGGCGAAGTGCTCATTCGGGTTCACGCGGTTGGTCTCAATCCGCCCGACTGGTACCTGCGTGACGGGTTTAAATCGCTTCCTCCTGAGTGGAGGCCAAAGGGGAACTTCCCGCTTATTCTGGGAACAGATGTATCGGGTGTGGTAGAGGCGGTGGCTGATGATGTTAGGGACTTCGCCGTCGGGGACGAAGTTTACTCGATGGTTCGTTTTCCGGAGGGTCTCTCTGTAGAAAGTGGTGCCTATGCCGAATACATCACCGCGCCCGCATCGCAGGTAGCGCTTAAGCCGGCCGCTATCGATCATATCCATGCGGCCGCTGCTCCTATGTCTCTGCTCACCGCCTGGCAATTCATGATTGAACAGGGGCATAATGTACCCAATCCGCTTCAGCCGAAGCAACATGAACCGGTGCCGCTTGAGGGCAAAAAAGTACTCATCAATGGTGCGGCCGGCGGTGTCGGCCACTTTGCCCTGCAACTCGCCAAATGGAAAGGGGCCTACGTGATCGTGGTGGCATCTGGTAAGCATGAAGTACTTTTGCGTGATCTTGGCGCTGACGAATTCATTGATTATATCAAGACCGTACCCGAGGATGAGGTGCGTGGCGTTGATCTGGTCATCGACTCGGTTGGCGGCCCAACGACTAGTCGTTTTTTACGTACGCTCAGGCGGGGCGGCGCACTCTTTCCCATTTTCGGGCTCGGCGCGTCCGGTGGAGCAGAGGCTGAGCAGCTTGGTGTGACGATGTCCACCACCCAGGTCCGTTCGAATGGTGCGCAATTGGCAGAAGTAGCCAAATTACTTGACAACGGTACGATACGCGTCGTCATTGATAGTGTTTTCCCGCTTGCCGATGCCCGAAAAGCCCACGAAAGAGCTGCTCAGGGAAGTATCCAGGGTAAGATTGTGCTCACCGTGGCCTAGAAAGATAAAGGCTCGCTAGGTTGGGGTCAAAGCACTACAGCGAGTCCCATTAAAAGGCTATCCATTACAGATAGCCTTTTCTAATTCTAATCGGTATAAGACCCTAAAAAACTTATTTATTTTATAACGACCATGAAGGATCTTGAACAATTAAAAGACAGGCTATTGATAAAGGAGCTCGTAGACAGGGTTTCAATTTTGGGCGACAGAAAGGATTTTAACGCGCAGGTCCAGCTATTTTCGGAAGATGCGTTGTCAGAAACTTTTGCCGGCGGAACTTCTATCTTAAAACTGCGGTGCCGGAAGGAAATGGCAGCAGCGTTTGGTAATTTCCTTAAGGATTACGAAACTGTTTACCATTTTAACGGACAGCACATTATAAGCATAGATGGCGATAAGGCCTCAGGAACATGTTACTGTACCATTACTTTGATTGGCACAGAGAACAGCAAAAGAATTAAAACCAACATTGGGGCGGTTTACCAGGATGATTATGTACGTGATGGTAACCGCTGGCTTATTGCTGAGCGAACAGGAACTTTTAACTGGCAGGATAAATCTGAGGTTTATCAATGATCAAGCAAAACATCTAATTAGCGTTAAGAAGCAAAGCCGGCTTAATCCACCATAATTTATGGAAGTTTACAGTAAGAGAATGAAAACTGAAAATAGCTTTATAGATAGACTGAGATAGGGTACTGATGATTTTGACTCACTACGATGATGTCCTGTGAGGTGTTAAGAGGCTGCTTGTTCGGCAGCCTCTCTAATATCAAAAACAGTTGGCAATTACTTCTGCACGAATGCCTCAAGATTTTCTGCCATTGGCTCAACTGTGTCCACTGCGTCTGTAATGGTCATCTCCGTAATGAATTCCTCTTTAGGGGTGCGTACCTTTTTCATATTGACTAACCAGTCGTTTTCTCCATCCCGGTAACCCAATGGTAGGATCACCGTACTTTTGTAACCGGTACCCTTTAACTTTAAAAGCTCGTCCAGTCTTTCTGGTATAAAGCCTTCCATAGGCGTGGCATCAACCTTTTGTTCTGCTGCTGCCGCAATCGCGATTGCAAATGAGATGTAACTCTGTTTTGCCGCATGATGCGCCTGCCATTCCGTTCCTGATTTTTCATAAAGGTCCATAATTGTCTCTTTATAGGCATTCATCGTACTGTGCGGCAGCCCGCGTTCGTCCATGATATAGTTGAATACTTTCGAAATACGTTCATCGTCATAATGATCCCATGCGGCAAACACCAGTAAGTGGGAGCAATCGGTGATTTGGCTTTGGTTATAAGCGACACCTTTGATCTTCTCCAGTAATGCTTTGTCAGAAATGACGATTATTTTGTATTGCTGAAGACCTGAAGAGGATGGCGCCATCCGGGCGGCTTCAAGGATATAATTAATTTTTTCCTCCGGAACCCTGGTTCCGTTCATCTTTTTGGTGGCATAGCGCCATTGTAAATCATTAAGTAAACTCATATTTTATTTTTGAGTAAAGGTAGCGCGATCGCTGTTATATTGTAACTTTGTGACAAAAAGTAACTGTGACATTGAGGTAACCTATGTGACAAAAAAGTATCCATATAAATTTATGGAAAAGGAAATTGAAACTAAATCACGGTTTATAGACAGTGAGTGTGCTAAAAAGATACGGGCAATAGATGACACGATGGATATCTTAAGCGGCAAATGGAAAATATCGATACTCTCACGCCTTGGCTATAAGCCGATGCGGTATTCGGAACTTCTAAGAGATATCAATGGCATTGCAGGGAAGGTACTTAGCCGGGAATTAAAAGATCTTGAAACAAACGGTCTGGTTAAAAGGGAGGTATCTCAAACACAACCGCTGTCTGTAACCTACGATGTAACGCCTTATGGAATGACGCTGAAGAGCCTGACTGACAGTATTGCGGAATGGGGATTGCAACACAGGAAACGCATCATTGACTCGCACAAGCAAGACCGGTAATTGAATTTACAGATGAAAAGGAAACTCATTTATTAATAACCCAGTCGTATAGAAAGCTTTCTCGTACACATTTTAAAAATGAGAATGGAGTGGACATAGATATCGGGCTTTGCCGGAGCGGCTGGTGTGATCAAAGGCCGACTTGATGCGACCTCTGATCACACCGGCTATTCCGGCGAACTACTTCTATTCGGCTCAAATTTAAGGAGGCTAAGTTGTAACGCCCTGAAGCAACAATCAGTTTGATAATGAATGACGTTTAAAAAAATCGTTGGCATCCTTCAACCTGAAGGCCAGAAGACCATTAAAAATACCGGTGAATATAAAGGCCGTTGCCGTCCAGGTCAATGGTCACGGCACCCAATACAGGGTTGAAGAATACCTGCGCCGTAAACAATATCGTTAGGACGCCGGCAGTGATCAAACCAGGCGGAATGCCGGGTAGAGTTGGAAAAGAAAGCCGCAGGCAAACCATGTACCACTTCTTTCCCCTCGAAAAATTGACAGTTCAAATGAAAATTCGGCAGCAATAAGCCGTTAACGCATCTCATGTTTTTCGTTTTTTCTGATTCCTGACGCAGGGCACCGGCTTTGTCTTGCGCCAAAAACAAGCGGTTACAACACCGGAATTGAAGAAAGGAGCGTATGGTGGTTGACCACCCTGTTCAGGGCCAAATTGACTACTGAGTTAGATTGAAACCTTCGGCTTTATGGTAAAAAAAGGGTAAAAATAACCCTATATAAGGCTCTGTCAGTGCCCATTTCCCTGTATCACAAATCATAACTTCACTTTCAATGCCTCGAAGGTAAAAACTGAAAACAGGTAACGGAATAGGTATAGAAATGCTGGTTCCTCCGCAAAATGGTCCTAGCCCAAGTTCACATGCCGACTTTTTTGAATCTCTTTATATCGTGGAAGGTGAGATTGAAGTACACTCTTAGGCCTACGTATATACCGCCGCGAAAGGCGCTTTCGTACTCATTCCCAAGGGCGGCGCTGTGCATTACTCCAAAAATGTGAGCGATGCTGTAGCTAAGTTGCTCCGTACTGTAGTGCCAGCAGGTTTAGAAGATTTTTTTAGAGATTGGGCAGCCAGTAGCCGCACGAGAATTTCCGCCTCCAACGAATGCGGAAGCGATTAAACGCATTCAGGATATTGCCCGCTCACATGGGCAAACATTGTATTCACCCGATTTTTTAGACGGCAAATAGGATAGTTTCGTCTTCGCTTAATAGCTTTTAGGGATGGTGCAATGGTTTAGTGATTACCTAGGCGTTTTATCCTTATCTATCCAAAACAGTACTTCATAATCACGTTGATTAGGCGTTTTGGTTACGACTTCACGGGAAAGCTTTATTTCACCTTGGTAAGCGTGTCCATGCTTTTTCTTTGCCAGGCTGCTATATCAATCAACAAAGGGCAAAGGGTTTTTCCAAAATCAGTGAGCGTATATTCTACCCGGGGAGGCAGCTCCCTGTACTGTTTCCTGCTGATCAGGCCATCGGCTTCGAGCTCTCTCAATTGATTAGTTAACACCTTTTTTGAAATAGAGGGTACCCTAACCTGGATTTCGCCAAAACGTCTGGTATTTTTTGAAAGTATATATAAAATCGGCAGCTTCCATCGCCCTCCGAATAAGGCTATCGTCGCTGTAACAGGACAGTCATCATGTTCTAATTCCTTTTCCATTAGTCACTTTTAGGTTACCGCTTTTTGTCTTGTTACCCGCAGCAAGGGTAATTTTTCAAAATCAAATTTGTTTCTTTACCTGACAAAAATAATTAATCTAAAAACAAAAAAATATGATCTTAGTAACCGGTGCAACAGGAAATTTAGGTAAAGCCACCATCGATTCATTATTAAACAGGGGTATAGCCCCAAACAACATTACTGCGTTAGTCAGAGATGAAAGCAAGGCGGCAGAATTAAAATCAAAAGGACTTCAAATCAAACTTGGCGACTATCAGGATTTGGAGTCTTTAAAAAGTGCGTTTCGGGGCGTCGACAAGCTGCTGCTGGTGTCTTCTTCATCAGATATAGGCAAAAGGTTTGAGCAGCACAAAAATGCGATCAATGCGGCGAATGAATCTGGTGTTGGCCATATTATTTATACGAGCTTTGACATGAAGAATTTACAGCAAAGTATCATGGGTGGAGAGGTTCGATATCATGCATATACAGCTGATTATTTAAGACAAACAGGTATCCCCTACACTTTAATGAACAACACAATGTATGCTGACATGATTCCCTTCCTTGTAGGAAAGGATATATTGAATAATGGAATCTCTATCCCTGCAGGAGATGGCAAAACTCCCTTTTTACCAATAAGCGAAATGGCTGAAGCAAATGCTGTTGTATTGACTACTCCGGGTCATGAAAACAAAGAATATATCATCGCCTCAGAAACCGCCTTTTCCTTCGCAGAGATTGCTGACCTGCTATCAGACATTTCCGGAAAAACATTAGCTTATCACCAGCCGGACGTAAGTGCATATGTTGCACAGCTTATACAGGCCGGTCTTTCTGAAGATGATGCAGCGTACATTGCAAGGTTCTGTGGAGCGATTGCTAGAGGTGAATTTGATACGAATAAAAGCGATGTGAAGCGACTACTAGGGAGGAGCCCGGTCAGCCTAAAAGAATTTCTGCAAAATATATACAGTTAATTGGTAGAAGCAAATCCTTTGTGGAAGTGCCGGTTATAGAACCGCTCCCGCATAATAATATGCTTATATATGGAGGCAGAGGCACTGTCCAAATCCAATTGATTTCGCATAACTCTAGGCAGGGAGTTAACGTCATCTTTGTTGATTCAGGCCGTGGAATTCCGGATGTGGAACTTGCGATGGAGCAGGGGTACTCAACCGGCAAAACGCTTTGCATCGGGTTTCCCGGCGCAAAGAGATTTTCAGATCGGTCCGAGATAAACAGCGAATTAGGGAAAGGGACCACCGTCAAGATCACAAAGTGGCGGTAGAAAACTAAACTCAGAAAGTTTTAGCCAGCAGGCTGATCTTCGATAAGTTTACTAAATTGCCTCTTCTTAGCCGCAACTTGGCGGATATGTGATAAAGTTTAGGAAAAGTCCCTTGCAGCGTCATTTGGCTATCTCACGCGCTGAAGTTGCCCAGGTTTATCATGTGTTACCCAATACCGCTTGGTGGTTGGATTTCAGTTCAATGGCCCAAACCGAAGCTCCGGCAGGGACAATCGTCTGCCTATATTCCAAGACGTGGGGTGCACGGTTATAAGAACAATTGTTAACCGGGGTGATACTAAGCGTTACGGTATCCCCCCTTTAAAGTTCAAAAAACAGTGGAAAAAAACTCAGCAGCAAAAGGATTCACACTCGAACAAATAAAGGCAGCTCATGCCAAAGTAAAAAGCGGCGCCGACTTCCACGCTACATTCACGAAATCAAAGCGCTTGGATTGAAAATTATAACTATAGCGTCACTGACGGTACAGTTACGTACTATGGTGAAAGCGGATACCAGATAGCTGCGCCAGCCGTTTATGAGCCTAAGCCCATCAACCCGGATGCTTCTCCGGAGAAATTACGTTATATTATTGCGATTCACCAGAAAGGCCAAACTGATTTTTCGACGTTTTGCGAGCAAGCGGCAAAGCACGTGTAAAACAGATTGAAATATATGCAGAATAAAAACTAATAAATTACACAAAACGAAAAACTCAAATCTAGTTCAACTCACGGAAAGACAAAGAAAGTGTTAGACCCATGTTAGACCTAACAAAAAAGGACTTAAGATTTTAGATCATAAGTCCTTGATAATCAAGTCGGGATGGCAGGATTTGAACCTACGACCTCCAGCACCCCATGCTGGCGCGATACCGGGCTACGCTACATCCCGTTTATTCTGATCGAACGGCCGCTATGAATAGGACCATGATTAAGAATAATTTTTGGTAGCGCTAAAATAATAATTATTGACAAAAAATAAAATATAATTACGAAAAAGCGCCATTCGATTTTTAGAATGGCGCTTTGTGTACTACGAGATGCTGCTTAGAACTTATAACCGACCATAATGCCGATTGTTTTATTTTTTGCATCTAAGGTTTTGTCTACACTCGTAAAACCGTGGCTATAATAAGCATCTAAGGTGAGGTGACTGATGTCTACACCAATACCCACACGACCATCAAATGAAAATTTCTTATAATCGGTATTTGCACTCGACTTGACTGTTTTAACATCATAGTTTAACTGAGGGCCCAATAGTCCCCGGAGGTTGAAGTCGCCATTTTCCAAAAATTTATACCCTACTTGAAGGGGAAGATTGATCTGATAAAATTTAGGCGTTTTCTGTCCGTTTTCGAAGTTATATGCTTTGCGTAAAAGACTGGCACCGATTCCAGGCTGAAAGAATACACGATGTCCAATACGTGCAAATCCTGCAACTGATACGCCAACTTTGCCGTTATTATCTTTGACAGACTTATTGCCAAAGGAACTCATATGATAATTGCTTCCGACTTGCAGCCCATACGTGATGTCCTGTGCCTGTGTAGTACCTGTTAATCCCAATAATGTCAATCTCAGCAGGGCTACTTTGAATGTTGTTTTCATTGTCAAATTATTTTTGTTATCAATTGTATATTGTTCTTTCCTTTATGACAACGGAAAAACTGTATACCCTTAGAAAAAAAATATTTTATAAAATAGATGACTTACCTTTAGTGATAACAATAGCTTTTCTATACTTCTTCTCGGGTGAATCCCATTTTTCAGATGGGAAATGGACTGTGCTTGTTGTCGTATTGATATGAAAAGATTTCAGAATAGGTTCGACTTAGGGATTTGCGATCACCTGATTCAGGTCATTGAAGCTGATAAAAAAATGAAAAATTTGTAAGGGTAACAGTCTATTAGGATGTCTTACTAATAGAGCGGATTATTTAAACAATAGAATTGATCAATGTCGGAAAATAAAGAAAAGAATTTTGAGCAGCTTTTTCGCACACATTACAAGGAGTTACATCGTTATGCCTATCGATATCTAGGTGATAGTGATGTGGCGGAAGAGGTTGTGCAACAGGTGTTTTTGCGGCTTTGGGAACGCGATTGGGAGGAGCAGATACATACTTCATTAAAAGCTTATTTATATCGGGCTATTTATAATGAAAGTATGAATGTGCTAAAAAAGGAGCAACGAAAGCTAAAATATCAATCACATGAGCAGCATAAACAGGATTTTGCGCCTGCAGTTGATGAAAGTACACGGGATTTGGACGAAAGGCTCCAGATTGCCTTGGCGGAATTACCCGAAAAAAGTCGGACGGTTTTTGAGTTAAGCCGTTTTCAGGAAATGAAGTATAAGGATATCGCAGTAACCTTGGATCTGTCGATAAAGACTGTTGAGGGACATATGAGTAAGGCGCTGCGACATTTGCGTATTGAACTTGTGGATTATTTAACATTGATTATTTGCTTTCTTATCTATAGGCTATGAATAAGGAACTGTTAGAAAAATATATCGTTGGTGAGACCAACGAGGTAGAGAATACCATGATAAAAAATTGGTTGGAAGAAGATGCCAACAATAAGGAGGAATACATAAAAATGAAAAAAATCTGGGATAGTTTGCCGAAACCCCTAGATGTTCCTGATGTGGATGTGGATAAGGCTTGGGCTGACTTCAAAGTGGTACGAGATAAAAGAGCGTCAGAAGCTGCGTCGTTACCCCAAAAAATGACTCCTGTGAAGCAATGGAGCTGGTGGCTCGCCGCGAGTATCTTGATACTCTGTGCAGTAGGATTCTATGTATTTGATCAGTCGCATCGTGAAGAAATGTTTCTTTCGAGCAGGGATCAAGTGCGCCAAGATTCCCTTCCTGATGGCTCGGTTGTTACACTAAATAAAAATACATCGCTGGCTTATTCAAGTCGTTGGACCAATAAAAATAGAAACGTGACCCTGGAAAGAGGGGAAGTGTTTTTCCAGGTTCACAAGGATAAAAAGCACCCCTTTGTCATTGAAACGGGTAAAACCAAAATCACGGTATTGGGCACAAGTTTTAATGTGCGACGGATACCCGATGCGACGGAAGTTATTGTTGCTACAGGATTGGTCAAAGTGGGGTATGCAAATAAGGAAGTCTTTTTGCGGCCACAACAAATGATTACGATCCGGGACAGGGATACGATAAAAGTAGGAAAGGAACCTGTCAAAGATCAGTTTTATAAATACTATGTTGATCGTGTGTTTGATTTTCAGAATACCCCATTGAAACGTGTTGTCGAGGTGCTCAATCAAGCTTATGACTATACGATTATTATAGATCATTCTCCTGATCAGAAATTGTTATTGACAGCAAAATTCGAACAAAATAGTTTAACTGAAATTTTGAAAGTCATTTCTAGCACATTTGGATTAAAAGTCCATGTGAAAGATAGGGAGATTCATCTGACGAGATGAGCCAACAAATAGATATATTTTCGGAACAAAATTGTATATAAAAACAACATGATACTATTTTTTATAAAAAGGATAGAGCTTTACCTCTTCATTTTAATGCTGTGTTCGTTCCATTCGGGACGAGCACAGCAAAAGCTTGCTGTAGAGATTCAGATGCCTGTTTTTGCGGAGACCACAGTAGGTGAAATCTTTCAGCTTTTGAAAGAGAAGGAAGATGTATTGTTCTCCTTCAATGGAAATATCCTACAGACAGTGTTATTCATACCAAGCCTTTTAAAGGAAATTTGTACGATTATCTAGATGGGATTTTGGGAAAGGAATATTCTTTTAAAGAACTGGGCAGACATATTATCATTCAATATACACCACAACGGATGTCGGTAGATTTTGAAGTACAAACACCCACTAAGAATAAAGTGGTTATAACAGGTTATATCAAGAATATTCGAACCAACCGCCCGATTTCCAATGCGAGTATCTTTGATCGAAATGCTTTACTGTCTACATTGACGGATCAAAACGGCTACTTTGAACTAGATGTAAAGAAAAGGAGTAATCTCATTGCTGTGAATGTGAGTAAGGAGGCTTTTCGGGATACCAGTGTTATGGTGATTTTTCCGATAGAAGCGCGAATTGGAGAAAAGAAGACGCGTGATTATGGCTATTTTGAGGGTTATGAAGAAGATCATGGTCTTTATCGATCGTTTTGGGGACGGGTGTTTCTCTCGCCTGCCCAGAAGATCCAAAGTATGAATTTAGGTGGAATGTTTTTGTATAGTCCTTACCAAATTTCGATGACACCGGGATTAAGTACGCATGGTTTTATACGCTCGCAAATTGTGAATAAATTTTCCATCAATATCATTGGTGGATCTACGGCGGGCGTAAAAGGTATGGAGCTCGGTGGCGTATTTAATATGAATCAATATGATATGCAGGGTATGCAGATGGCTGGGGTGTTCAATGCGGTGGGCGGAAATGTGCGTGGGGTGCAGCTCGCCGGTGTAGGAAACCGTGTTTTCGGAGAAATGAAAGGTTTGCAAATGGCAGGTGTTTTTAATGGCGTAGGTGGAAATGTAAGTGGGGTACAGATCGCTGGTGTGGGAAACCATGTTGTCGGGCAAGTAAAAGGTCTACAAATAGCGGGTGTTTTCAACAAAGCAGATACGGTGAGAGGAGTTCAGATTGCCGGAGTTGTAAATTTGACGAAAGATGCTTCTGGAACGGTACAGCTTGCCAGTATACTTAATCATAGCGAATCGACTGTTGGAAATCAAATTGCAGGCCTCGCCAATAAAGCAAAAAAAGTAAAAGGAATTCAATTGGCCGGTATCGTCAATATCGCGGATAGCAGCGATTATCCCATTGGTCTGCTCAATTTTATTAAAAATGGCGAGAAAAGTCTTTCAATAGCAATTAATGAAGATAGCTACCTCGGACTGCAATTTCGTTCAGGTGGTCGTGTACTTTATAGCCTATTATCGATCAATGTGGCACTTGAAGGTAATCGACCTGATAAATATGCCTTTGAAGCTGGGTTAGGAGCTGTAGTGCTCAATGGGTCTAAATTCAGTCTCCGCACTGAAATAACAGCGCGTAATCTTTTGACCGAGAAATTTAAAATGCTGGATAACCATCAGTCCTCGCTGCGGATAATTCCAGCCTTTAAATTAAGTGACCGTATATCTATATTTGTTGCTCCCAGTTTGAACTATGCGGAGCGAGATGAAAATACAATTTCTGGCGGTAGTACGGTATGGAAAGCTTGGCGAAGAGACCGAACACGAAATACATTTTATGGCGGTGGAATGGCAGGGCTGATGTTAAAATTATAAAACTGAAAACTATTTGTTAATAGTGTTGTTCTATAGATAGCTTTTAAACATTTAACATTTTACGTAAACGCCCAATATCAATTTGATAGCGGGCGTTTATCTTTGTATAGCTGATTGGAGAACAGTGTTTAAGCGACTGTCGCAGTCTTTAATACATTACGGTAAGGATAAGAATGGAAGATGTGTCTGCGGGCAAATCGACCTAAAGAATCTGCGTTGACAAATTTAATATAGTCATTCCGCTGAACACCAAAATATTCATATTGACTACCATCGTGAAAAGTGACTGTCAATATTTGTCCTTTCCAGTCAATATCCTGAATACCAGAATTGGTAATTGTCTCCGTGTAGATTGGTAACTGTTGCTCTAATGTTTCCGGACAAATGCTTACCAGAAAATGGTATGCTTCGATCATTTCAACACTTTTTTGCTCTGCAGCCAAACGACCTTCTTCATCATTGACAAATTTATCGGGATGACATTCTTTCATGATTGTCCGGTAAGTAGATTTTAGGGTTTTCAGATCCACAGATTTATCTACATTAAGTAACTTCCGGTAGTCGGCAATTTTTTTCATGGCGGCAAAGATATGCTTAATAATCAGATTATTCGCTATGAAATAAGAAATTTTCTTATTTCTTCAACAAGGTTTTTACATAGAGTTGCTCGACCTTCTCTCTTGCCCAAGGTGTTTTCCTTAAGAAAGTTAGGGATGATTTGACACTCGGATTTTCATTGAAGCAACGGATGGATATGCGTTGTCCCAACTCTTCCCAGCCATAATACTCCACTAAATATTCAATAATGGTGTCGAGTCTTTTTCCGTGTAATGGATTATTAATTTGTTCTTGCATGTCGTAAAGATAATAATCTTCAAATTATGGATTATGCTAATTTCTATGGTTTGAATGAAAATGGAACAGAACTTAGTGTGTATTAATATTCATTAAGTTGTGTGGCCAGCTTTTCTAGATCTAAATTGAGCTGTTCGTCCCAAATTGCTCCCGTAGCATCCAGTTTTCCTTTGACTCCTTGTATGAGTAGATTTCTTTTTTCGTCAATTTGAGCTCCTAATCCCTGCAGGATACGCTGTAGTTCGACATGCGCTGTTTCGCCTTGCGCAGCAGCAGTAATGATACTAACGGGCTTATCGGTGAAAACCGTCGTTGCGGCGCACCATTCAAGTAGATTTTTTAATCCACTGGGTACACTGAAAATATATTCAGGGCTGCTGATCAATACTAAATCGGCGTCATTGATTACCTGGCGAAGTGCAATAATTTCAATAGGTGGATGAGATTGGCTCTCCTCTGGATCAAAATGAGGCAGTTCTTTAAGACGATCAAATAGGGTGAAATGGATATCGGCATTGATCTCCTGTTGGAGGTGATTTACAATATGATGATTGGATGAATGTGCACTGGCGCTACCAACAATGGCAAAAATAGTTTTCATGTGAGTTTAAATCTAATCAACGGCTGTATACTGCTGCTGAGTTTTTACTTTTTATATTCTTAATTTAGGAACTAAATTACACTATTCAATTCAAACGATTGACTTTGTTCTTCGCTTCAATGTAATTTTTCGTTTCTTTCTCCTTTTACCGATTAAGTTTATACTTTTGGAACTGAGGACTTATATTAGCCTTTTTTCGGATTATATGCTTTATTATGAGAAATAAAATGGGGTACCGCTTATTGTGGGAACGTATTCGTACTGGAGACGAAACGGCTTTCTTTGACCTATATGCGGCACTCTATCAAGAGCTTGTCAATTTTGGAATACGTACATGTGGCGATAGTGACCTGGCAAGTGAAGCAACCGATCAGGTATTTGTGAAAATTTGGGAAAAACGAGAACAGCTTGACCGGGTCGAAAATGTACAGTCCTATCTCATTACTTTTTTAAAAAGACGTATTCTGCGTTTGCTGGAGAAACAACATAAAATAAATACAGCCCTTCAACATGTAAAAGCTGAAGATGATTGGGTGGAGATGCCCTATGAGGAGTTTGTCATCAAAGTACAGACGAATGAAATCATACAGATCCGTTTGAAAGAAGCACTGGAGAAGTTATCATTTCGTCAAAAACAGCTGGTGAATCTCAAGTTCTTTGAGGGATATTCGTATGAAAAAATCTCAGAAATTACACAAATGTCTGTAAAGACAGCCTATAATACGCTTTACGATGCTTTGAAAATCCTACGGGAAGAGTTAAAAGATATTTAAGTTTAACCTGTTGTGGTTCCTTTGCAGATCCAATAATCGTTTAGCATGCGCTGAAAACTATTACAGAATGCTATTCTTGTATTCTTTATTTAAAATAAAAATCTGAATTTCAGTGTTTTATGAAATATTTTAAATTTTCTTTAGGCAAAAGAACGTCTTTTGGGCACTATAGAGTAAATACCCAAAAGAATGAGCCAAAAAGATTATAAACAGTTAGAAGATTTTTTGATTGACGATACTTTTCAAAAGTATTGTTCGGGAGAAGATAAAAACTGTATTCTGTACTGGCAACAATATAGCCTGAACCATCCAGAACAAGCGGAGACGATTCTGAAAGCCAAACGCCTCTATCAACTCTTGGTTGGCAATCGTCGACCTGTGAATGAGCAATTGGAAAAATTGAAGACAGATCTGCAGAATGTTCCAGTGGAGCATCAGGCATCCTTTCGGTTTAACTGGCCCAAATGGGCAGCCATTGCCGCTGTACTTGTTGCATTGGTATCGGGCGGAGTTTGGTATTATGCTCAACCCGGTAAAGTTGATTCCTCATTGCCAATAAGCGCAATCGGCCAAGTATATCAAACAAAAAATGGGGAGAAAAAGACCTTCGAATTAAGTGATGGAAGTACAGTAACGCTAAATTCTGCGAGTAAATTAGAGTTGTCCGCAGATTTCAATCAGGAATTGCGTGTGGTGCGGCTTGCTGGTGAAGGCTATTTTCAGGTAGCAAAGAATAAGGAGAAACCTTTTGTGGTACAGGCAGCTGATTTTGATATCAAGGTACTGGGGACAACATTCAATGTAAAGAGTTATTCTGATGAACCTACAGCAGAAGCATTGCTAGTGGAAGGCTCTATTGAGATGACGAGCAAAGGGCAGCGTGAAAATTCTGTTGTCATCAAACCGAATCAAAAAATCACGATCTTTAAGAATCAAACTGAAGTAGCAATCGCTCGTAAAACCAATAAACCAAACGCGAGCAAATTACCGATTAAGGAAATTGCCATAGAGAATATCCCTACAATAGAATCCAATACAGCTGAAATACCAGACATTGCGTGGCGTGAAAATAGATTAGAAATCGTGGACCAAGATTTTGAATCACTTCGTAGAACACTGGAACGTTGGTATGATGTGGATATACAAATCCAAAATGATCAATTAAAACAATATCGCTTTACGGCAACCTTCAGCAAGGAAGGTATTGTTCAGGTATTAAGTGCTTTACAGGAAGTTGAACCTTTTAAATTTAATGTATATGGGAAAAAAATAACTATATCAGAAAAGTAAAAAGGATGGTGGACCAACACCATCCTTCATTGAAAAAATGATTAACCAAAAGCAGCAACATTGGGGCGTGCTGCTTAATATTAATTTTAACCAACACTAAAATATGATTAAAAATTGCTTATTGCAAATGCGCAATGGATATATTGTGCATTTTAGATTCATTATCCGGATGAAACTAGCCTTAATTATGACTACGTGTGCTGTTATGAATGTTTCGGCAAATGTATTTTCCCAACAAAAAGTCTCCTTGGATGTCCAAAAAACAAAACTGAGCAAGGTACTTAAAATGATCGAAGAGCAAAGTGATTATTACTTTGTCTATAATTCGACGAACGAAAATTTAAATAAAGAAGTGTCAGTCAATGCGAATAATACCAAGGTATTGGATGTATTGGCTAAGCTTTTCAATAAAAGTGGATTGGTTTACTCCGTTTCTAAGGAAGGTCTTGTGGTTGTCAGTCAACAACAGCAGGTAGCTGTCGCAGGTGTCGTCACGGACGATAAGGGCAATCCCTTAGCTGGTGCCACGGTACGTGTTAAGGGAACCGCGGTGGGGCGGGCAACAGATATCAATGGACGTTTTACGATCGATGCGGCAACTGGAAACACCTTGATTATTTCTTTCGCAGGTTATACTTCGCAAGAAGTCGCCGTCACCAAAGAGGGGGATCTGAAAATTGTTTTATTGGAAGACAATCGGATGCTCAATGAGGTTGTTGTGACGGCATTGGGTATGAAGAAAGAGAAACGCTCGTTGGGGTATTCTGTTACGCAGGTTGCCGGTGAATCACTAACCACAGCGCGTGAAAATAATGTGATGAATTCACTTGTCGGAAAGGTGGCCGGATTGGATATCAGTTCTACATCTGGTGGGGCTGGAGCTGCGTCCAATGTGACCATTCGTGGGGTATCAAGTTTGAACCAGACAAATCAGCCATTATACGTAATCAATGGTATCCCCATGGAAAGTAAACCAGTAGGAATTGGAAATGCTAATTCCAAGGGAAACTCAGGAAGCCAATGGGATAATGCACCCGATCTTGGTGATGCGATCGGCAATATCAACCCAGACGATATTGAAAGTATTTCGGTTCTAAAAGGTGCGGCAGCATCAGCATTATATGGCTCAAGAGCGAAAGCTGGTGTTATCCTCATTACGACAAAATCAGGTAAAGGTAATTCGATCGATTTCAATAGTAACCTTGTTGCCGAGCAGATCATTGACAACACCAATTGGCAAACAGTGTATGGTCAGGGGGCGAACGGTGAGAAGCCAACAACCCAAGCAGGAGCGGCCCAAGTGGGCGGATCGAGCTGGGGAGCTAAATTGGACGGTTCTCCCGTAGTCCAATTTGACGGTGTATCAAGACCATATTCATTACAAAAAGGGAATTTAGATAGGTTTTATCGTACGGGTTCAACATGGACAAATACGCTGGCATTAAATAAATCATTTGATGGCGGATCTATCCGTCTGTCGGGAACAGATGTCAATAACAGGTCTGTTGTTCCAAATTCGGGACTGAAAAGACAGTCGTTTAATTTGGTCGGACTTTTTGAACCACTCAAAGGTTTGACGATTGATGCGCGTTACAACATGATTTTGGAGCAGGTCAAAAATCGTCCAATGGTTTCTGACGGTGCAGGAAACGCCAATTACAACGTTATGTTTTTGCCAACGAGCATTAATGTCAATGATTTGAAGCCATGGAAGGATGGCAATGGAAAAGAGATACTCTATAATTCAGGCAATGTGTATGCGACCAACCCTTGGTTTGCTGCAAATGAGTTTATCAATAACACCAATCGTGACCGCTCCATAGCCTCTGTTACGGCTAAATATACGATGGGAAACGGTTTGTTTGTTCAAGGAAGAGCGGGACGGGATGGCTATACTGATCATTATAAAAATGTATTGCCTTCTGGTACGGGTTATTATGAAAATGGTAAAATCGCTGAACAAGAAACCAAATTTGCGGATATTAATACGGATGTTTTGGTTGGTAAGTCATTCACTTTCGGTGATTACACCCTGACGCCTAATCTCGGAGCGAGTTACAGAAATACTAAAATCAGACAAACGACAAATTTGGGTACCGACTTCGCGATATTCGGTGTTTACAATATTTTGAATGCAAAAAATAAATCGGTAGCGTATCTCGAAAGCGAATCGGAGACACAGTCTACTTACGGTACCTTAGAATTTGCTTATAAAGATGTCGCCTATCTGACAGGTAGTTTGCGCTCTGACTGGTTTTCTACGCTAGCAACTCCGGGAGTGGATAATAAATTGAACTCGGTTTATCCAGCAGTTTCGGGATCATTTATCTTTTCAGAATATCTAAAGCCATCGTGGTTGAGTTTTGGAAAGTTGAGGGCAGGTTTTGCTCAGGTAGGGCAGGCAACAGATCCTTATCAAACCTTGCTAACCTATAATTTTAGAAGCGAGGTACTCAACGGTCAACCGTTAGGGGTTATTAACAATGTGAATATCCCGAACTCTTCCTTGAAAGCTTCTACAGCAACAGAGTTGGAAATTGGAACGGAGTTGCGTCTTTTTAATGATCGTGTAAACTTGGATCTAACCTGGTATAACAAGAAGTCGAAAGATGAGATTTCTTTTATCACAACCCCTTCAGCAAGCGGGTACGCCGGTGCCGTACTCAATGCCGGAAAGATGCAAAATAAGGGATTTGAAGCGTTGATTTCTGCTACTGTTGTTAAAACCGAAGATTTTAAATGGGTGTCTTCATTGAATGGTTCTTACAACGACAATAAAGTGATTTCATTGGCTGAAGGAATGGACGAACAGACGGTAGCAACGTCCCGTTCGGGTGTAGGTTACTTAATGAATAAAGTTGGTATGCCTGCTTTTCAGATCATGGCTTTCGATTATAAGTATGATAGCAATGGCGAGATCGTAAAATTGGCTGACGGTTCTCCTGACCGGGGTGAGTTAAAGTCTTATGGTTCAGCTATGAATAAATGGTTTGCAGGTTGGAACAATGAATTTAACTACAAAAGGTTTAATTTCTCTTTCTTGATTGATGGAAAGTGGGGTGGAAAGCTTTTCTCAGGAACAGACTACTACGGTTACATTTTTGGATTGCATCAGGAAACTGTGGCAGATCGTGAAAGCTTGGGTAGAACGGCCTCTACTTATTATACCAATACAGCGAATAATGTATCCAAGATATTTGTAAACAGCGCTGATTTTGTAAAGTTGAGACAGGTCGTTATGGGGTATACTTTCCCTTCCAACTTATTCAATAACAAAGTTAAGTCAATTACGGTAAGTGCTGTAGCGCGCAATCTCTGGACGATCATGAAGAAAACAAATAACATTGATCCAGAATCGAGCTATAATGCAACTTTCCCGGGTTTAGAACTTGGCGGTGTTCCAGCAGTGCGTACTTACGGTGTTAATTTAAGTGTTAAATTCTAATTGCAAACAATCATGAAAAGATATATTAAACCGGTATTTGTTAGTTTAATGGCGGCTACATTATTTATGGAAAGTAGCTGTACCAAAGATTTTGATAAGATAAATACAGATCCAGTTGCTTACGGAAAAGAAAATTGGGATCCAAATTATACATTGAGCTCAGCACAATTATTTTACACCGGAAGTTTTGATTTTGCATACGATACATGGCGTGGAAATCTGATTTATTCTTCCACAATGATGCAAGGTTTATCGACCGTAGTGAGTTATTGGGCTGGGGACAAATATATGCTGAATGAAAGTTATACCGCGGCTTATTGGGGGACGGGTACAGTAGGGGCCTATATTGAGCAGGTTCGTAATATTGTGGATGTGGTTGAGTTTACAAAAGACAAACCAAAATATGCAAATCTCCACAATGTCGCCCGTATTTGGAAAGCTTTAATTTTCGCACGCTTAACTGATTTGTATGGCGATGTTCCCTATTCGGAGGCGGGACTGGGTTTTTATACCAAAGTTTATAAACCGAAGTATGACAAGCAGCAGGATATCTACGCTGATTTGCTGAAGGAACTGGAAGCGGCTACTGCAGCGTTAAAGGATGATGGTGATAAAGTCACTGGGGATGTTATTTATAAAGGTGATATTGCCAAATGGCGTAAATTTGGTAATTCTCTACTGCTTCGCACAGCGATGCGTTTGGTTAAAGTAGACGAAGCTAAAGCGAAAGAGTATGTGCAGAAGGCTGCGGGCAAGACAATGGACAGTAATGCTGACAATGCATTTATTTTACATGATGAGTCTGGATCTCGGGTAACGCAAAATAGAAATAGCCAAGTTTTATTGGGTGATGGTGGTCAAGAGAATTATTATGTCAAATGGTCTAAAACATTTATTGACTATCTAAAAAGCAATAATGATCCGAGGTTACAAAAGGTAGCTGTCACAAAACTGTATTTATCGGAAAAGGATAAAGGACAGAATGGGAGTTTTATCACAGACCCAACCAAGCAAAAGGGGATGCCTAACGGAAAGGATTTGGGCTCAAATGCGCAGTATAACATCAGTAGCGATCCAAGTTACACGACCTTTGCGGAATATTCTTCGCCCAATCCTAATATGATCAAGCGGACTGGCGCGACATTTATTTTGACCTATGGGGAATCCGAATTGCTTTTAGCAGAGGCTGCCCAACGTTGGGGCATCGGTGGTAGTGCGAGCGACCATTATAAAAAAGGGGTGAAGGCAAGCATTACGTATCTGAATCAATATGATGGTTCCTTGGCAATAAGTGATGCAGATGCCGAGACTTACTTGGCAGCAAATCCATTTAATGCTGCTGATGCCTTAAAGCAGATTAATACTCAATACTGGGCACATACCATAACGATGATGGACTTTTATGAAACTTGGAGCAACTGGCGTAGAAGTGGCTATCCAGCGTTAACTCCTGTGAATTATCCAGGCAATGCAACGTCGGGGACTATTCCAAGAAGATTCCCTTATCCTTCTACTGAAGCGGCTATCAATGGCGAAAACTACAGAGCAGCTTCGGCCGCAGTACCTGGCGGAGACAAGTTGTCTGGTCGAGTTTGGTGGGATAAATAATTACAATGGTTTGTTTTTGATTGAGGCTGAACTTTCGTAGTTTGGCCTCTTTAAACCTTTTATAAAATATGATAAACCTAAAAAATCAATTGCTGTTTGCGATCGCGACTTCCTGTCTTGTTTTTTCATGTAAAAATAATACTGAAAAAAAAGAAGTTGATGCGGTAAAATCAACTTCTTTGTCCGGTACCTATAAGCTTATTGAAAGCAAGACAATTAAAGGGAAGGATACGGTGACCGCTTTTACGGATGCCAGTAAAACAGAGATGTTTAAAATGTTCAATGATGACCATTTTTCTTTCTTTAACCACGATAAGGAAAAAGGTAAAGGGAAAGAACCGCTATTTGTAGCCGGTGGCGGTACCTATTCTTTTGATGGTGTCAACTATCAAGAAAGACTACAATATTGTTCAATGCGGGATTGGGAAAGCAATAAGTTTGATTTTAAACTTACTTTAAAAGGAGATACCTTGATTCAAACCGGTGAGGAAAATTTACCTGAATTGGGGGTTAAACATACCATTGTGGAAACCTATTTAAAAGTCAAATAATCAATATTCTTATACCTAGAATTTTAACATCCCTCTTAAGTTTATTTTATTAATGCAGGCACTCAAGATTTCTTGAGTGTTTTTTTTGTTTGCTGGGAGGCCCTTTAAAAAGGCTTTTATGCGATAATAGCATTATTTTAGAAAAAAAATAAAATTATATTGCAACATTTTCAACAGGGGCCCGACTACATAGTAGAAACATAAGAATTAACAGTATTAATTTTAGAACGTGCAAAATCAGCTTAGCGATAAGGAATTATTAGCGATGTGCCAAACGGGCAACGAGTCTGGCTTTGCGCAGCTCTATCATCGGTATGCAAAAAAGATTTTTAATTCTATTTATCGGGTTTTGTCGAATCAGGAAGAAAGTGAAGATATTTTACAGGAAACCTTTGTTGATTTTTTTGCAAGATCAGATAAATGGCATTTAGTGCTCAGTGTGGAGGCCTGGTTGAGAAGAATGGGGGTGAATAAGGCAATCTCACTGTTACGGAAGAATAAGCAATATTTTACGCCGGTGGATGATCTGGAAATTCAGGATGATGGCGAAGACGAATTGCTGGAAAAAGAATGGCGTGAATGTCGTTTGACAGATTTAGAGCATGTGATCGATCAATTGACAGGCGTGCCTAAGATGGTTGTTAATCTCTACCTGTTTGAAAACATGAGCCATGATGAGGTTGCGGAAACATTGGGGATGACAGCGGTTGCTGTACGTAGTCAATATCACCGTGCTAAAAAGAAAATTTACGAAGAATTGAAGGAAAGGTATAATTATGCGGGATAATTTAAAAGATTTTGTGAACGCTAATCGGGAAGCATTTGATCAGAGAGAACCTTCGGCTGACTTATGGAATAAAATAAGACCACAAGTAGTCCCCACTGTTCAGGAAAGAAAGATTAAGCCTTTATGGAAGTGGGCTAGTATTGCGGCAGCAGCTCTGTTAGTTGGGACAGCAACTTTTATTGCTTTTAATCAACAACGAGAAATAGAAGTAGAAAAGCCTGTGGCTGCGGTACATCCTATTACTGTTCCGGAAAAAGAAGACAATGCAAAAGCAGTTGATGCTGAGGTGATGGGAATTCATACTGGTAGCCAAGAGGCTTCAGCTCCCGTTAAGGCAATAGCGGGTATCGAAAGCAAAAGAAAACAATTGGCAAAAGTAAGCGTATCCGAAGCTGCTCATCGCGAAAAGGAAGAGAAGATGGATTATGTTCAGATGCTTCAAGATTCCAGTTCTGCGAGTACACGGTTAAGTGCTGTCTTGGCGATGAAAGATGGGGGAAGCTTAGATGGGAATAGTAGGGGAGCTTTAGAAAAGACTGCTGTATCAGATCAAAGCAGTAATGTACGCATGGCTGCAATTGAAACGATATTAAATGGACTTAGTCCGGAAGAACGTCAACAAAAGGTTCAGGACTTTTTTGTGGAGCAAAATGATCCCACTTTACAAATGGAACTGATGCAAATGATGGCCCAACAGGCGGATCCGACGATGAAGGCGACGACAAAGGAAAAGTTAAATGAAATTGTCGAAGATCCCTTTACCCTGAAATTTGTGAAGGAGCAGGCCTATGCAGTATTATTAAATCAATAACGGAATATATTAAGTTGGAAGTCGGATTGTGTATGTTAATCAATGAAAAAGCTTAAAATGCATTATTTGACACATAATAAAGTAAAACTAAAACGAAATGAAAAAGATAAGGATAATGATGATTGGGGTCGCACTGATCTTTGCAAGCGCATTGCAGGCCCAGGTAAATGAAAATGTTGAAGGAGTTGCTGCGCCAAAACCTCCTAATCCTCCTAAAAAGGCTAGAGCGGTGTCAGGAGTTGTTGTCAGTAATAATCATAATTTTACCTACAGTTCTGCTGGATTCGGCCGTTCCAATGGGCCGAAAAGCTGGAAAGAAATTAAAGTGCCCAACTTGGGGAATAAGCTCCTATTAAAATTGGATAATGTTTATATCGAAGGGTATAAGGGAAAAGACGTGCTGATTACGGCCAAAGTGGAGGAAAGTGAAGAAAATGACCGCGCCAAAGGCCTACGTGTGATCAATGGCTCGGGCTTATCGGATAATTCAGGGCTTGGTATGAATATCAAAACAGAAGGTGGGGTGACTGAAATAAGTATGGTAGGGATGCCCTTAGAAGATTCTATTCGTATCAGGATACCGATGGATCTGCCTGTGACGATCAAAGGCGGTCGTGGAGCGATGTTTAATGCTGGGGAAATCGAATTAAAAGATATCCGGGCTGAGGTCGAAGTTGCTAGTACAATGGGGAATGTGAATTTATTGAACGTGACGGGGCCGATCAATGTCAAGGTTGCACAGGGAGATGTAACGGCCAAATTTGTTCAACCTGTTAAAGGACCGATTTCTTTGGTCGCAGCAATGGGGGCCGTAGATGTGGCCTTTCCAAAGAATTTTGGTGCTAATGTGGATGTGAAATCAGCCATGGGGAACATCTATGCAGCAGACGAGTTTCAGTTTGAGAAACAGTCTGAAGAGCCGAAGTCAACGCCAATGGGAAATGCGGTGAAAGGCAAAATGAATGGTGGTGGACAGGATGTTATCTTAAAAACATCCATGGGAGATATTTACATAAGAACACAGAAATAAAAAAAATAGCCTGTTAGAATAACAGGCTATTTTTTTAGTTCCATGCGGACGAGGTATTGATCATTCTCATCTTCATACAAAATTTGGACAACCCAGCCCATTTCGTGCGAAATTTTAATCAACAAATCCTGATCTAAGTAGAGCCATTTGAACAGGTTTCCTTTTTTGCCTTTGTATTCGTATTGATATTGAATTTCCCCAAAATAATGCGCTGGTTTTTTGATGTTATAATCTTTGTACAGATAACTGATATCTGAAGAGTCAAAAATCAGTTGGCCATTTTCAGTCAATAATTCTTTGCTATGCTGTAATAGTTTTCGAAAGCCATCTACGTCGCCAGCAAGGCCTATTCCGTTCATTAAAAGCAATAGCGTATCATATTTTTGGCCTTCGAATTTATAGAAATCTTCGCAGATAATATGTTGTACCCCGCGTTGTTGCATAATATGGCAAGCGGTTTGCGAGAGTTCCAGTGCATCTACTTCAAACCCTTTTTCTTGTAGATACAGGCTATGGCTGCCAACTCCAGCTCCAACATCCAGTACACGTCCATCACATAAGGATAGTCCAATAAATTCCAGTTCAGGAAAATCATCGGGTTCCCGAAAGAAAATCTCAACGGGCATTTCATCTTGGTCGCCATAACTTGTATGGAGTATTAAAGGGAACTTTTCTTCTTGATGTACAAAGTAATCATCTAAGGCCTCACCGTATACATCTCTATGCATTGTCATCATCAATCATTAATACTTTTTTTGCAATATATATGGAGTCTTCATCTCCTGTATGTTTCATCGGTTCGTCAGATAGTTTGATAACTGGAGTCCATTGATCATCTTCTGGCAAAGCATCGGTCATCTTAATGACGATATTCATGGGTTTGAGTCCCACATCATTGGTGAAATTGGTGCCAACGCCAAAGGAATGCAAGATTTTTCCCTCACAGTATCTCGCGATTCTTTCGACCTTCTCATAGTCTAGGCCATCCGAGAATATGATTGTCTTTGAGAGGGGATTGATTCCATTTTTATTATAGTGTGCAACAACCTTATCTGTAAATTCAAGCGGGTCGCCGCTATCGTGACGGACTCCATCAAATAATTTGGTTAACTTTTTATCAAATTGCTGAAAGAAAACTTCCGTAGTATAGGTGTCCGATAGTGCTATTCCGAGGTCACCCCGGTAGACATCAGACCAATGTTCAAGGCCAAGGAGATTCGCCATTTTATATCCGTATTTGGCAGCGTGGAACATAAACCATTCATGGGCATGTGTGCCGATTGGTTTCGTCTCATATTTCATTGCTAAATGTACATTGCTGGTGCCTATAAATGTTTTTTCGCCGTATTGCTTCAGTGTGCGAACGACCAAATCGTGGACTTCATAAGAATGACGTCTGCGCGTGCCAAAATCAGCAATTGTGATATTGAGTTTTTTATATTTTTCGATTTTATCTTTGGCGGTGGCGATCACAGCTGCATCCGAGGCACGTTGTAGACCTTGGGATTCATAAAAAAGTTCACAGATAAGCGACATTAATGGGACTTCCCAAAGAATAGTACGGTACCAATACCCTTCGATAATGACTTCAAGGTCGGGGCCATCCTGAAATATTTTGATTTCCTCGGGATCGTAGCGATAACCTTGAAGAAAATCGAAATAGGTTGGGTCTATATAAGGACATGTCTTGGCAAAGAAAGCCTTTTCTGCTTTTGTTAACTTCAAATTAGCCATCTCATGGACGGCCTCCCTCAGGAGTACATCAAAACCATCGGGAAATTTATGATGTCCCCGATTAATAAAATGATAACGTGCCTTGGCCTTTGGAAACAACTTGACCACGGCATGCTGCATGGTGAATTTGTAAAAGTCATTATCTAATATAGAGGTAAATGAAGCCATCTTTATCGATCTGTTTTTTGTTTGAAGCGGTAAATTTACTAATTAACGTGAAAATGTATGGATTGTTCATGATAAATATAAAAAGACATGCATATAAAAGGCGGGTAAAATTTTTCATTTTACCCGCCAAATGTGAATTATTATTTTATTCGGCTGTCATTATCTTGTTCTAGATCTTTCTGATCCTTGCGAAGAACGTCCAGAGTTACGTTCGCCTGAGCTTTCTGAAGACCTTGATCGAGATACTGAGGATGAATTGTCTTTATTTGATCTACTTCTTGTGTTTTCGTAGCTCCGATTTTGAGTTGGTTGTGCTACAGGTTGCGACACAGGTTGGCTCGAACGTGTTCTGCTGCCATCATAATTTCCATTTCGTTGCGGCGTTGTCGTAGGTTGCGCAACTCTTGGCGGCACAGCCTGATCGGAACCGTTCGCACTAGACCGCGAGCGTGAATTATAATCTGTGTTTCTATTGTAGTCTGTACTTCTGCCGTTGGCTACACCATTATTGTCAACGGAGCGATTTTGCCTGTCCCTAGTGGTAGATGTAGGGTTGTTATTGTTTGAAGCATCCGACTGGCGACTTGATCGCGTTCTAAAATCATAGTTATTCGAATTAGGTTGTGTACCATTCGTATTTCTATTTATAGTACCATTGTCTCCGGTTCGAGTATTATTAATTGAACTACGGCTTGAACCACCGCTGTTGGCATCATTACGAGACCTTACAGAAGCATTTCCACTGTTGTCAATATATAACTCACGATTTCCTGATCTCGAGTCGATGTTATCTCTGTTGGTTATGACACGATTGGTTCGATCTGAAATCTCACTATTGTTATTTCGTGTTCGGGTAGAAGCATCTACGACATTCGTGGGGCGTGCAGAGGATCTTGTATTACGGTCTACATTCGGACGGTACATACTGATTTCATTACTGCGGTTGCTGCTACTGCGTACAGACCCAGGTCTATCGACACTTGCGATTCTATTCACTGTTACGCTTCTTCCTGTCGAACGTTCAATATCGGATCTTCGCGGACCGCCAACATAATAGTTGTTGTTAATTATCGTGGTATTATTGATAATGGTGGTTCTGTTGTAGATATTATTGTAATTTCTTCTATTAACATAATATCTATCCATGTCTCGCCGCATAAAGTGATTGACGCCTACAAATGTCCAAAAATTCATTGGGATATTAACGGATACATTAATATTCATGCCTGGGCCCAGAGGAGCCCAACCGTAGTAGTCATTACTTTGACGCCAATTTACCCATGCTGGTCCCCATTCATAGTCAGGAACCCATCCCCAGCCATAACGGTCATTGTAGTTCCAGCGACCATAGTGGAAAGGGGCCCAACCCCAGTCATAATTGGATACCCAGGTATTTCCATAGTCAGTCATTGTCCAATAACCATTGGTTGCATAAGGCTGGAAGTTCGGACCAACGTCCGGGATCCAAACATAACCATAATTGGGATCATTAACCCATTGTCCATAAGGTGAAAGCTGATCATAGAATAGCTGGAACGAAACTCCATCATTGTTATAATTGTTATAACCATTATTGTTATAACCATTATTATATCCACCCCGTTGGGCCATTGAAGTAGCGCAACTTGAAAAAGAAGCGATACCGATAAAACCAAGTACCCAATATTTTATGTTGCCTAAATTTTTCATTTCTGTAATATTTAAAAGTGTGACAAACTCTATGCTATTGTCTTTGTTATTATGACGGCATAACGTATAAAATGGTTTAATCGGTACATTAGAAATCTGATTTTTTTTATATAAAAGTCAAATTGATGATCTTTTTACATAAACGACAATTTTAGATACATATTTTTTATTTACCTTTACCGCTCGAATTGCTACGTGTTTGTTCAGCATAAGACGTGTTTTACGACACATTAATTTGAAATAGACATCATTTAAATGGCTAAAAAACTTCAGACTTTTTTTCTAGAATTCGCAAACATTCACCGTTTTTTGCTACGGTTTTGGCGCGAATTGGTAACTCCACCATATGAATTTAAAGAAATTGTCCGCCAGTGCTACGAAATAGGCTACAAATCTTTGCCCTTGATCAGTTTAACGGGGTTTATTGTTGGATTTGTTTTTACAAAACAATCGCGTCCTTCTTTGGAAGAATTCGGGGCGACTTCGATGTTGCCTTCGCTTATTTCGATTGCTATTGTTCGTGCTCTTGCACCGCTGGTGACAGCTTTAATTGCTTCGGGTAAAGTGGGCTCGCAAATTGGTGCGGAACTAAGTTCGATGAATGTCACGGAGCAAATCGATGCCATGGAAGTTTCGGGAACTAACCCATATAAGTATCTTATTGTAAGTAGAATATTAGCTACAACTATTGGAATTCCTGTACTATGTTTTTATGTAGCGGGTATAGGTCTTTTAGGCGGTTACCTAAGTATGATGAGTAAAGACGACTTAAGCTTTTTGAGTTTTTTTACGCAGGTATTTGAGACGATAGCATTTAAGGATTTAGGTGCTATGGTTTTGCGTGCGGTTATATTTGGTTTTACCATTGGAGCTGTAAGTTGTTATTGCGGTTATTTTTCTTCAAAGGGGACTGAAGGTGTGGGTAAGGCAGCCAATGCAGCCGTTGTCGCTTCGATGTTCCTTGTATTTATTGAGGAAATAATTATTGTTCAAGTTTTATCGTTCTTTGGATAGCGAGCTATGGAAAAGATTAAATCAACCATCGACCATTCGAAGCCGGTCATTGAAATTAGGGATGTTAGCAAGTCTTTCGGTGATAATCACGTCCTACGTGGTGTCAACCTGGATTTATATAAAGAAGAAAATCTCGTTGTGCTTGGACGTTCTGGAACGGGGAAATCAGTGTTGATCAAATTGATTTCTGGTTTATTAAGACCGGATGAGGGGACGATCAATGTTTTGGGAGAGTCAGTTCTTGAATTAAATGATCGCGAACTGCGTGAATTACGCTTAAAAATAGGGTTTTCTTTTCAGAATAGTGCACTTTATGACAGTATGACTGTGCGCGAAAATTTGGAATTTCCATTGGTTCGAAATAAACGCAACTTAACACGTTCGGAGATCAACCACGCTGTAGAAGAGGTTTTGGATGGAGTAGGGCTTTCGCAAGCTATCAATCAGATGCCATCGGAGTTGTCGGGTGGACAACGTAAGCGAATTGGTATAGCGCGCACACTGATTCTTAGACCTGAAATCATGATGTACGATGAACCAACAGCAGGACTAGATCCGATCACTTGTTTGGAGATTAATGGATTGATTAATGAGGTTCAGGAGAGGTATAAAACAGCATCAATTATTATTACGCATGATTTAGCTTGTGCGAAAGAGGTGGGAGACCGTATCGTGATGTTGTTGGATGGCAAGTTTGAAAGACAGGGGTCTTTTGAAGAGATTTTTGATACAGATGACGCACGTGTAAGAGCGTTTTATAATTATAATTTTATTCTATAATATACATGAGTAAGGCAGAAAATAAAAGAGCAATCATTGTCGGTATTTTTGTTTTTTTAGGCGTATTGATTCTTTTAGCGGGTATTTTTATTTTGGGTAGCCAGCAAAAGAAATTTACTAGAAATATCGAAATTACGACTTCATTTCCCGATGTCGCTGGATTGAAAGTGGGAAGTAATGTGTGGTTTTCTGGGGTTAAGGTAGGGATCATTAAGAATATACATTTTAAAAGTGTGCAGGATGTTGAGGTGGTTTTGACAATCGAGGAGAAATCTGCCGAATATATTCGTAAAGATGCCGTAACAAAATTGGGCTCGGATGGTTTGATTGGGAACAAGATCGTAGTGATTTCTGGAGGGTCGCAAAATGCGCCAACAGTGGAGACAGGTGATTTCTTGCGTTCGGCGAAGACTGCGGACATGGAAGCAATGATGGAAACATTGCAGGTAAATAATGAAAACTTAGCAAAGATTACTACTGACTTTGTAGAAATATCCCGTGGATTGGCGGACGGAAAAGGAATGGTTGGAGCGATGTTGACCGATACTTCTATGGTTAATACATTGCGTGCTACGTTATTGTCAATCAGTGCTGCAATGAATAATGCGAATAAAGCATCTGCTAATTTGGTTACCTTGACAAACTCTTTAAATAGCAATAAGGGCTTGATTCATGATTTAACGACTGATACCGCTATATTCTCTAACCTGCGTCAGTCTGCAGCGCAGTTGCAAGGAGTTTCTCAGACAGCAAATGCATTGATAAACAATTTGAATAATGCTTCAAGTCGATTGAATGATAAAGATAATGCGGTGGGTGTGTTATTGAATGACCCGGCATCGGCAAATCAAATTAAATCGGCAATCAATAATTTAAATTCGAGCACATCCAAACTGGACGAGAATATGGAGGCATTGCAGCATAATTTCTTGTTGCGTGGTTTCTTTAAAAAGAAGATGAAGGAGGATGCGAAAAAAGCTGAGTTGCTTAAAGCGGACACTGCAAAGTAAGTTGTGTTAAAAAAGAACATAAGGAAAGGCTGTACGCTTGCGTAGGGCCTTTTTTAATAAATAATAGCACCATTATGGGATCCAACTGAACAGGTCTTAATACTGTATAGCATTTGGATAACCCTTTTATATTTGAAAGAAATGAATCACAGCGAAATAACCGATAAAGACGTCATTTACGAAGACAATCATCTCATCGCTATAAATAAGAAAGCCGGGGATATTGTGCAGGTGGATGAAACAGGAGACCTATCTTTAGAAGATATGGTGAAAGTATATTTGAAAAAGAAATATGATAAGCCAAATGAAGCATTTGTTGGTGTTATTCATCGATTAGATAGACCTGTTAGTGGTATGATTTTGTTCGCCAAAACAAGCAAGGCGCTAGAGCGAATGAATAAATTTTTTCAGGATAGACATGTGAAAAAGACCTATTTGGCAATCGTTAGACAGCGTCCGCGAAAAACTGAGGGGAAACTTATCAATTGGTTGGTTCGGAATAGACAAACAAGGGTAACAAAGGCCTTTCCACGCGAGGTGAAAGGCGGAAGTTATGCCGAGTTGGATTATACATTGGTGGGTGAGTTGAATGGATTCTATTTGCTGCGCGTAGAGCCTTTAACAGGTCGTACACATCAGATTCGTGCGCAACTTGCAGCGATGGGATGTCCTATTGTTGGTGATAATAAGTATGGATATCCAAGAGGCAGTTCTTTGGGCAGTATTTGTTTACATTCTCGTTCATTGGCCTTTACGCATCCAATAAAAAAGGATAGGATGGAATTGATCGCTTCTTTGCCGAAAGATGGCTTCTGGGATAAATTTGAATCTTTGGCACGCTAATCGTTAAAATTTCAGTACCTTTGTGCTATGAAATGGTTTAAATATTTACTCCTAATATTTACCTTAAGCTGCTCGGCTGTGTCTGTTTCGTACGGACAGTGTGCGATGTGTACATTGAACGCTGAGAATTCTACGAAGGAAGGAAATATGCAGGGAAGAGGTCTGAATGACGGTATTTTGTTTCTATTGGTAATACCTTATCTAGCCGCGGCGGGCCTTGGTTATTTATGGTATAAAAAATACCGCAAGAAGAACCCTGTAACAAAGAAATTTTTAAACGAAATAAAATAGATTCTTAATGCCCACATCCAAATTCCATGCAATGATACATTCCAAATGTCCGAAGTGTCATATTGGTAATGTATTTGTAGGAAAGGTATACAGTTTACACAAGCAGCATATGAATGATACTTGCCCTTATTGTGGTGTCAAGTACGAGGTTGAGCCGGGGTATTTCTATGCTGCCATGTATGTGAGTTATGCTTTGTCTGTCGCTGAGATTGTTACTGTATCTGTTGCTATCGCAATTTTGACAGGAAGCGAGTCTCCTTGGTCTTATCTGATTGGTCTAGCTGTAACCATTTTGGTCTTCGCACCTTTTAATTTTAGATATGCCCGTTTGATTTTACTTCATTTTTTAACGCCAAAAATCAGTTATGATCCGCGCTATGAATTGGCGGCAGAGATAGGTGAAAAGAATAATAAGAACCTTGAAGAAGATGGTAACGATATTAATGAAATAAAAAAATAAAAGAGCTCCACAGAGCTCTTTTATTTTTTTAGATACTTCATGGTACTGTCGAAAAGGAACACCTTGTCTTTATATACTTCCGAAATGAGTTGTTGTAATGGAATTAGATGCACTTGCTGAAAATCTGCTATATGGTCTTCTGTAGGGAGTATAACTTGAATGCAGTAGGTCATACCTTCGTGTGGAGACTGTAGCATTTCCAGAAAATGCACTTGAAATTTTTGGGATTGCACGATATTATCCTGAATCCATGAAACGACCTCTTGATGGATTGTTTCTTCTGCTATAACGGAGACATTGTATAAAAACATATGCAAAAATAGGCTATTTTTCTGCGATAAAAAAGATTCTAAAGGACAGAACCGAGATAAGTTTGAATATTACATTTAATTACTATATCTTGTAAAAATAAGGTTGCATTTCATGCAATTCCGTATTTAATTGCAATATTTGGAATAAATGATAAGGATGTATTTGGGATTATGAGGATGAAATTTTGGATAGGTTTGTTTTTTTCTGCCATGATCATGTTGGGGTGTCAACGACATAGTGTTGATCTTATTCCAATAAATCAATTTTTTTCTACACCTGAAAAATCAAATTTTAAGATTTCTCCAAATGGTCGATTTATCGCTTACATTGGCTTAGATAATCATTGCAAAAATATCTATTTAATAGATTTGATCAATAAGGATAGTTCCAAACAGCTTACGTATCAAAATGATATTAATGTAAAATCCTTCGCTTGGAACAATGATTCAAAAATTTCCTTTTTGACGGAACAATCTTCGCAGGACAGTTTACGTTTATATGCTGTGGACATCAACACAGAAAAGATTTGGCCATTGATTAAACCGGTACGAGGTCGGTTTCGATGGATTCATGCTATGGCGACCGGAGGTGATAGTTTTATAGCGGGAATCAACGATAGAGACTCTTCTTTTTTTGACCTTTATCGTATCTATTTAGACGGGAGGCCTCGGGAATTGGTTTTACAGAATCCGGGAAATATGAGCTCCTGGGTTGTATCTAATGATGGGCAGGTACGATTGGCTGTGGCCAACGATTCTGTACAGCAATCTGTGCTCTATAGAAGTTCAGAAAAAGAACCATTTAAAGAGATTATACGATGTGATGTTGAAAGTAGTTTTACTCCACTGGGTTATAAGGATAGTTCAAATGCCATCATTTATGCTTTATCCAATATAGACAGGGATAAACTGGCCTTGGTAAGTTATGATTTAGTAAACCAAAAAGAGCTGGGCGAGCTATATAGTCATAAAGATGTTGACGTGAGCCCTGGGGGGTATTTCACTGAACAGAATAAGCTGTTATTTGTCAATTATAGCACATCAAGACAGAACAGACATTTTTTTGATGAGGCTACCAAAAAGAAATATGATCAATTGTCGAAGCAGATTGATGGCTTTGAGTTTCAGGTATTGAATACTGATATTTCGGGGAACAAGGTCATTATCAAAACCTATACGGACGTAAACCCGGGCGGGATTTATTTCTATGATTTTTCGACTCAAAAATTAACGAAGCTAACAGATAATAATTCCGATCTAAAAGACAAAGAACTTTCTCCAAATGAGTATATCACTTATACGGCGAGAGATGGCATTCAGATTTCGGGTTATTTAACTTATCCCATTCATTCCAATCGCAAAAATCTGCCTATGGTTGTATTGCCCCATGATGGACCTAACGGACGGGAGGTTTGGGGATTCGATAACGAAGCGCAGTTTTTGGCGAACAGGGGTTATTTGGTTTTTCAGATGAACTATAGGGGATCGACCGGTTTTGGTAAGAAGTTTTGGACTGCGGGATTTAAGGAATGGGGCGGGAAGATTCAGGATGATATTACTGATGGAGTAAAATGGTTGATTAAAGAAGGAATTGCTGATCGGGAACGTGTCGCTATTGTAGGGAAAGGTTTCGGAGGCTATTCGGCGCTACACGCTGCTTGTTTTAATTCTGATCTTTATAAATGTGCCGTGTCTTATTCCGGCTATACCAATCTGTTCACTTACTTTAGAGATATACCGCCATATTTTAAATCGTATGTGCAGAAAATGTATCAAGTAGTTGGGAATCCGATTCGGGAGGCTGAGCTATTTAAAAATATTTCACCTGTATTTCATTCGGATAAAGTAAAGATACCGGTGCTATTGGTACAGGGAGGAAAGGATCGGTTTAGTTCGGTAACAGATGCAAATCAATTTGTACAGAAATTAAAGAATAATAATATTCCCGTACAATACATCCTAAAAGAGGACGAGGATAGAACTTTTAAACGGGACGAGAATGTCTTTGGTTACTATAATGAGTTGGAGCGATTTTTGGCGAAATATCTTGTAGACTAAGGGCGGGAGATTATGAAAGCAGAGAAATATAGCTATCGAAAAAATTACGGATTATTGTTGATGTTTTTCATCGTGATTAGTGGTCTGTATATATTTGCCCTTTTTCTTTCGCGTAATTATACAGAATCGCATATTAAGAACGAATTTACCAATCGGAAATCGGAGATATTTGATCAAACCTTAGTCCCTTTCAATGATTTTTTTCAGAATAGAATTCCTGAAGTATCTTTTTATCAAGGTTTTTTGGATTCAGTCCAGGCGGGAAAATATGCATATAGTATATTAAGTTCCTACCCATTCGTTAGAGAAATTGGTTTTTTTGATTTACAATTTAATAATGATCATAACTTGAACTATGGTTTTATTGTTAATAACCTTAGAATTCAACCGAAAACCATTACTTTTTTTACCGTTTCCAGGTCTGGCCTGAATAAAAATACGATTCGGGATCGAGGGCAGATGGGCTTGCATTCCGAAGAGATTAATAATATTGGTGTGAAGCTGGCAACTTATATCGATAAATTGCAACCGAATGCCAAGCTTTCTGATAAGGATATTCTGAAGGTTTTTTATACCATAAGACCTGGACAGATTACCTATCTGAATATTCCAAGGGTCAACGACTTAATAGTCTATAAGTCTATTATGGAAGGTAATTTGGATCATACTGTCGGATATGAACAGGATATGTTCAATTTTCAGATTGATCCAATGTATCTGGAAGTAAAAAATAGTTATTCAAATCTTTATGAGAAAGTAGAAATAGTGCCACTGGTTGGTGCTCCGATCACGCCGGAAAATGACGAGATTTCAACGGAGATGCCGTTACCTGGAGCCTTAGCAGACTACAAACTTCTTTTTAGGTCGAGTAAAAGTTTTCTGTCAAAAGAGATAAATCGCAGTTTTTGGCCGGTATTGGGAGGGGTATCCCTGATTTATATTATTTTGATTGCAATATTATATTTAATTTATAGAAATTTAGAAATTAACGGAAGACTTTTTAAATTGCAGTACGATTTCATCAATAATCTTACCCACGAGTTTAAGACGCCTGTGAGTGTTATTAAAATTGCTGGAAATAATATTAAGAGTGCGCAGGTACTCTCTGATGAAGAGCGGAAAATGTATGGAAATATATTAGATCAGGAGGCAGACCGATTAAATAACTTGATGAATAAGCTGTTGTCTTTTAGTCAGATCGAAAATAAAACCATAAAATTAAATAAAGAAGAAGTTGATTTGGAGGAATTTACCGAAAATCTAGTAGCTTCGTCAAGAATAAAATATGCGGATTTCAAGATTAGCACAAAAATTGATGTAAGGACATCAATGCTTGCAGATCCGGTACTGTTAAGTAGTGTGTTTCAAAATATGATCGATAATGCCTATAAATATTCGAAAGCGGGGCATAAAATCTTAGATATTGCGATACAACAAAACAAGAAGAATTTTGTTATCACTTTTAAGGATGAAGGAATAGGTATTGAGAAGGCAGAGTTTAACAACATCTTCAAAAAGTTTTATAGAATAAAAAGTCAATATAATCAGCAAGGAAGTATCGGTTTGGGCTTGGCTTTCTGTAAAGAGATTACCGAATTTATAGGCGGTGATATTACAGTAAAAAGTCAATTGGGACAGGGGACCACCTTTACCTTGGTATTTCCGGTTTAAAAAATAAATTTAAATATGAATAAAGACATCACTGTTGCTGTTATTGAAGATGATGAGAACTTACGGTTCTTGGTAAAACATCGATTGGAATCCGAAGGCTATCAGGTCATTCAGAGTGGAAATGGGAATGAAGCGGAAAGTTTGATCTTGGAAAAGAGACCCGATGTGGTTTTGTTGGATTGGATGCTTCCAGGAAAAGAAGGCAACGAAATCTGTGAAGATGTCCGTAAAGCCGGGTTTGAGAATATCATTATCATGATGACAGCGAAGTCTCAAGATGTGGACAAAATTGAAGCCTATAGCTTTGGTGTGACTGATTACATTAGTAAGCCATTCAATATGGATGTGCTTATTGCTATGATCGATAATAAGGTGAAATTTTTCTTACCTAAGAACAGTCCCGAAGTATATAAATTTGGGCAAACGGAACATCATCCGAATATTCATTCCTTAATACGTGACGGAAGGAAAGTTGAGTTGACCATTTTGGAAAACCGAATTTTGCTTCATTTTTTACAAAACTTAGGCCGGGAGATTACACGCGAGGAGTTAATGGAGGTTGTCTGGGGTTATAGCTCCAATGTCAACACACGTACTTTGGATATGCATGTGGTTCGTTTAAGGAAAAAGATCGAAACAAATCCAGATAAGCCACATTATCTACAAACAGTTCGGGGGCTGGGGTATAAATTTGTTGATGAGGAAGAGATTTAATTTTATTTAACGGGTAAGAATTTGTTTTGTTGAAAACAATTATTATCTTCGTATAGATTCAAAGCAAGACCATGTTTCCTGACGAGGGAAATATGGTCTTGTTTCTTTTTTAAAAAGTAGAAAATAAGAAAAAAGATAAAATTATGGCAGAAGTAACTTATTTTACGGAAGAAGGATTGCGTAAGCTTAAAGAAGAATTGGCTTATCTGAAGACGGAAGGAAGGTCTAAAATTGCCAATGCTATTGCAGAGGCTAGAGACAAAGGAGATTTGTCAGAAAATGCAGAGTATGATGCAGCTAAAGAAGCTCAGGGGCTTCACGAAGCTAAAATTGCCAATTTGGAGAATACATTGGCGACTGCACGTTTAATTGATGAGTCCAAATTGGATACATCTAAAGTTTTGGCCTTATCGATTGTTAAGATCAAGAACAAAAAGAATGGTGCTGAAATGACTTATCAATTGGTGGCGGAGTCAGAAGCAGATTTGAAGTCGGGCAAGATTTCAGTTAAATCTCCTATTGCCCAGGGTTTGTTGGGAAAATCGAAAGGTGATACAGCTGTTATTGAAGTGCCTGCCGGTAAAATTGAATTCGAGATCGTAGAGATTTCAAGATAATATATGTCGGTTATGTGCGGTATGCCATAACCGCACATCCACAAATTAACTTTATATTAAGAAGGTCGTGATATAGTAATCGCGACCTTTTTTGTTTATATTTGTTGGCAGTAGAAAAACAGGGTGTGATAAAATCTGCAGTTAAATTTTTAATTGCTAACATACCGAAGGCTTTGCATTTTAAAGTCTGTTTTTTGCTAATTATTGTTTAAAAGATTTATTCCAAGATTAGAATAATATGTCGACAATTTTTTCAAAAATCGTTGCTGGGGAGATCCCAGCTTACAAAGTTGCAGAAAGTAATGATTTTCTAGCTTTTTTGGATATCAGTCCATTGGCTAAGGGGCACGTTCTTGTGATCCCTAAGAAAGAGACCGATTACATTTTTGATATAGAAGATGATGAATATATGGCGCTTTGGGTCTTTGCTAAGATTGTTGCTCAAGGTATTAAAAAGGTAATTCCCTGTGTAAAAGTTGGTGTTGCAGTTGTTGGTTTAGAAGTGGCTCACGCACATATACATTTGGTGCCTATTAATAAAATTAGTGATTTAAACTTTGCTGGACCTAAATTGAGCTTGGCAGAGGACGAACTTCATGAAATTGCGACTACTATTCGCGAGTCTATCGTCAGTATAACTGCTCAAAATCAATAATTAGAAAGGATTATATTACACTTGATTTACGTTCGTTTTTTAGAAGAATGCTATATTTGTACCTTGTCGTTTCAAATTTGTACAGAGATAAGCGTGGAAGTTGTTCTAAAAAAGGAACGCAACATTGATTTTTACTAAAGGTTATGCATGAACTCTTGTTGTCATTTCAACAATTATTAAACCCGGAGGAGCTATTGAGTTCAGGAGGGTTTTATCTGGTTATCTTAATTGTATTTGCTGAGACGGGCCTATTTTTTGGATTTTTTCTACCTGGGGATTATTTATTATTTCTTGCAGGATTATTTTGCGCGCTAAATAAAATTGACGTTAATATATACACGCTTTGTTTGGGCTTGTTTATAGCGGGAGTGTTAGGGAATTTTACAGGGTATTGGTTTGGTTATCGAGCGGGGCCGATGCTGTTTAAGCGAAAAGATAGTTTCATCTTTAAGCGAAAATATGTGGTCATGGCCGAAGAATTTTACCATAAATATGGTGGAACTGCTTTAATTATAGGAAGATTTGTTCCAATAGTTCGTACTTTTGCACCTATCTTTGCAGGTGTTGTAAAATTAGATTTTAAGAAGTTCGTTCTGTATAATGTTGCAGGAGCTGCCATTTGGGTACTTGTATTGACCCTGTCTGGATATTTCCTTGGTATTGAGTTCCCTTGGATTATACATTATGTAGAATATGTTGTCGTTGGTATGATTGTGATCGCATTTTTACCAATTGCAATAACGTTGTTAAAAAAGCGTATAAAAGATAAAAGAAACAAACAAAATATACAGTAAAATAAAAAATGAGTAAACAAAACCCTTGGCACATGGTTTCTCCAGGTGAGAATGTTCCAAATGCCGTAAATGCTATCATTGAGATTACAAACGGATCCAAAGGAAAGTATGAATTAGACAAAGAAACTGGTTTGTTGCTTTTGGACAGAGTAATGAGTTCATCTGTCGTTTATCCTGCCAATTATGGTTTTATCCCACAGACTTATTGCGATGACAAAGATCCTTTGGATATTTTGGTCATTTGTTCAGTGGATATTTTACCATTAACATTGGTTGAAGCACAGGTCATTGGTGTGATGAATATGGTTGATGGTGGAGAACAAGATGATAAAATTATTGCGGTCGCTAAAAATGATCCCGTTTTTAATTACATTAAAGATATTGATCAGTTACCTCCGCATACCATGAAGGAGATTGTACAGTTCTTTGAGAGTTATAAAGCACTTGAAAAGAAGCATGTCATTGTTGAGGGTGTAAAAGGACGTGAAGAAGCACAAAGAATCTTGATCGAGGCTATCGATTTGTACAAAAAAGAATTTGTTAACAAATAACCCCAAGCATGGCGCTCGATATATTTTGGACATTGTTTTTAGTATTGGCCAACGGCTTTTTTGTCGCGGCAGAATTTGCTATTGTCAAGGTCCGAGTCTCCCAAATTGAAGTTCAGGCAAAAACAGGTAGCAAAGTTGCTACAATAGCCAAAAGTATAACGGAGCATTTGGATGGTTATTTGGCCGCTACACAATTGGGTATTACACTTTCTTCACTGGCCTTAGGTTGGGTAGGAGAGGCTGTAATGACCCAAATTGTGCAGGGGGTACTAGGTTTTTTCGGTGTTGAATTGACAGGTACAATCGCGACGAATGCAGGTCATATATTGGCTTTTACGATTATTACCGTGTTACACATTGTATTTGGAGAGCTCGCTCCTAAATCAATTGCGATTCAAAAACCTGTTGCAACAACAATGAAAATTGCGGTTCCACTGCAATTTTTCTACTTTATCTTTAGACCATTTATTTGGATTTTAAATGGTTTCGCTAATTTTCTGTTGAAGATTTTAGGATTTGAAGTTACTAAAGGGGAATCTGCGCACTCTTCTGAAGAGTTGCAATATCTTTTGGATAAAGGTAAAGAGTCTGGTGCTTTGGATATTTCTGAGCACGAGTTGATCAAAAATGTATTTGATTTTAACGAACGTATCGTTAAGAATATTATGGTACCTCGTACCAAAATTGTGGCTGTGGAGGTCACGGCTGATGCCTCTGAGCTGATAGAAACCATGACTGAAGAAGGGTACTCTCGTCTGCCAATTTATGAGGATAATATTGATCAAATCGTTGGTATTGTCCATACGAAAGATATTTTACCCCTCTTAGCTAAAGGAAAAGAGGTTGTCATGAGAAATATCATGCGCAAACCTTATTTCATTCCTGAGACGAAGAAGATCAATGATCTAATGGCTGAGTTCCAGCAAAAGCGTCTACAGTTAGCGATTGTATTGGATGAATTTGGTGGAACTGCGGGTATGGTTACCCTGGAAGATATTGTTGAGGAACTTGTTGGTGAGATTCAGGATGAATACGATGAGGAAACTCCAGTTGTCGAACGTATCTCGGAAACGGAATATATGGTCGATGCAGGCGCTAGTATTCATGATGTGAATGAATTTCTCCCGATAGAATTACCCGAGAGTCAGGATTACGATACGATGTCCGGTCTGGTGAGCGAAATCTTTGATAAGATTCCTGAAGTCGGTGAGCGTAAAGAAGAATATGGTTACGTATTCACTATTATCCGTAAGGCCCAGCAGAACATAGAGTTTGTCAAATTGGAATTGGTCGAATCGGCCGATGATGATACAGAAGAATAAAACAATAACGAAAGCACATGCAGTTATTTTTTACACCGGATTTAAACCCTTCATTAGAAAATTTTATCCTTAGTGAAGAAGAAAGTAAACATGCTATTCGTGTGCTTCGTATGGATACTGGTGATCGTTTACATCTCATCGATGGTCGTGGTGGTTTGTACGAAGCTCAAATTATTGACCCTCACCCCAAACGTACTGTTATCACGATCTTAAATGTTGAGGAGGAGTTTCAGCGGCCAAAATATCATTTGCATATTGCTGTTGGTCCAACGAAGAATATTGATCGCATCGAATGGTTTTTGGAAAAGGCGACTGAGGTTGGAATTCAAGAAATAACTCCAGTTATCTGTGAGCATTCTGAGCGAAAAGAGGTGAAATTAGATCGTCTAAATAAGGTGGTTGTTGCAGCGATGAAACAATCGTTGAAAGCCTATCTTCCGAAGCTAAATCCAGCAGTATCGTTTAAACAGTTTTTGAGGGAAATCCCAAAAGAAGGTGTTCAAAAGGCAATTGCACACTGTGTTGACGCTGAAAAGAAGTATTTAAACCAGGTTTTGGAGCCAGACCAGCATTATATTATCCTCATTGGTCCGGAAGGAGATTTCTCTGAAGAGGAAATTGATTTGGCACTACAGATGGGGTTTCATCCGATTTCGTTGGGAGAAGCGCGTTTAAGAACCGAAACGGCTGCTTTAGCAGCTTGTATGGAAGTTTCCCTGCTGAATAGAGGATAGGGGATAAAAGACGGACCCTGGCCCACTAAATGGGCTGTGAGAGATCTGCAAAGCCCATTTAATGGTTTAATAATAGACGCTAGTTTATTTTATTGGTTCTGCATCTACAATCTGGATTTCAGCATTTCCTTTAAGCGGATCTTTGGTAAAGATCATTTTCCCTTTTAATTTAATCGGATCTTCAGAGAATTTTATTGCATTGCCCTTTAATGTTACTTCAACCATTGGTGGTATTCCGTTGGATCCACAGAATTGGCATTGCATCACGGGTAATACAGACATCATAAAGTTTTTATGATTACGACCACTATGAAGAGGAACCATATAACCTGGTAATTCAACAATTTTATTTTCAAGCGCTTTAAGTTCTTTTGGGTAGAAAGGAGTATATACTTTCTTTGCCCCATTATAAGTTACTTTATAAGCCATTTTATCAATTGCTTCCCAAGTTTTGTTCATCATAGGTGTATGATCGGGAACATCCGGATTATTGCCTATTTGGGCTTGGGACTGTATGGTACAGAATAATATAAATAAGAATACTGTCAGTGTTTTTTTCATGTGTTATGCTATTGTTATGTATCGAGTGTTATGTATCGAGAAGCTGTTCGAATGTATTTTCCGTTTTCCTGCCTAGAGGATAAGCTGCTCTTCTTATTGCGATCTTTTGTCGTTGTGTAATCTTAGTTAAACTTATTTATTTGATAGTGTTCCAGAAATACTTGTCCTGTAGGCCTTGATCGCCGGAATAAGTGCTGCGAAGATACCTATTAGACAAGCAACAAACAAGAAAATCAGTTCTTTAGGATGAAGTGTAAAAGCCTCTATAAAATCGGCGCTTTGACTTGTCTGATTACTGATATAGTAAAGCGCTAGATGTGCCATTATAAGCCCAATTAACCCACCAAGAATCGTAATGATTAGTCCTTCAAGAAGCACAATGGCAAAGAGTTTTCCTTTGGAGGCTCCAAGCGTACGCATGATGGCAAGATCGTATTTACGTTGCTTTAATGCGTTATATAAATTAATAAAGACGCTTAAACCTGCAATAAACATAATTACATAAGCGAGTATCGATAAAGAATCTATCCCTACGCCTAATAACGAGAATAGACGAGTGCTTTCCATGGCGGGAGATGCGGCCTGCATGTCTGTTTGCTGATCAATCAATTTTGGCAAAATTCCGATCGCTGCAGGAGATTGATATTTTAGTAGAATGGCGGTTATTTCCAGTCCATTCTGTTTTACCATGTCGGCACCTATTGACTTCACAAACATGCCTTCCTCTGCGTGCTCATGATGGTCTTCCTGCTCCTGATGTTCTTTTTCGTTCGTTTGGGCTGGAGCAGATGAATTTTCTGCTATATCTTCACCATGATGGTGCAGATGTGCTTTGAGGGTTTCCTCCCGGTCTTCTTGGCGTTCCCGTAATTCTTTCTCTACTGCTGTTTCTTGATGCTCATGTTTATGTGCAATGCCATGTACATCCCAAACACTTTCTAAGTTGGTTAGTATTAAGTTATCGGTAACGTTATTGTTATGTTTTAGAATACCAACAATGGTAAACGGATGTTCGTCATGATGATGTCCATCTTTGCTCAAGCCATGTGAACTATGGATCTGATCGCCAATTTTGAGCTGTTGTTTTTTGGCAACTTGATCACCAATGACTACTTCAAAATTATTTTGCCAAATATGGCCTTCAGCTATTGAGGTTTCATAAATAGCAAAGAACGATGAATCAGTTCCAACAATGCGGTGACCTTTAAAATTGTCGCCTAAAGATAAGGGGACAGCAAGCCGAACAAGTGGATTTTGGCGTAGTGGCTCCAGTTCGCCTAGTGGGATATTACCGGTTGGATTGTCGATATGATAAACACTGGACAAGATTAACTGAAGTGGGCTTCCCTTGGCTCCGACGACCAAATCAATATTTTTACTGTTATTGTCAAGCTGCTTTTCAAAAGTTTCTCCGGTAATTGAAAGCACGGCAAGGATGGAAATTCCAAACGCCGTTAACAGCATGCTGAGAAAGACCGAGCCAAACTGCCTACTTAAATTTTTCCAAACCAATTGTATCGTGTTCATAACAAATTTTAAAAACTAAAGGTGACGCGTAAATAAAGTAAAACAATTATTTTAAAAGGTACATTTTGGAGAACTGATCTTTTATTCTCTTGTCGTGTGTTGTTATCAGTAAAGTTGATCCTGCAGTGTCAGCTATCGATAGGAGAAGTTCTAATACCCTGTAGGTATTATTATCGTCCAAAGCGGCAGTAGGTTCGTCAGCAATTAATAAGGCTGGTTTATTGATGACGCTACGTGCAATAGCGGCGCGTTGTAACTGGCCGCGACTCAATTCGTTCGGATAGGCAGCACTTTTTTGATCTAATTGCAGTTGCGTCAATATGAAATGTATTGCATTAAGGTCTATTCTTTTCCCTGCTAAAGACTGTGCCAACTTGATGTTTTCCAAAAGTGTTAAATTTCTTAGGAGGTGAGCTTCTTGGAATATAAATCCGATATATTGCGCACGAAACTGATCCAATTTGCTGTTTGATAATAAGGATAGGTCTTGGTTATTTATTTTGACTAGACCTGTCTCTGGTCGTGACAAACCTCCTAATATATTAAGTAACGTTGTTTTTCCAGAACCCGAATCCCCTAATAACAGCGTATGCTGACCTTTCTCGATGTGAATATCTGGAAATTCAATTGGCGTTGAATTAGGATACTGAAATGATAACTGTGTAGTCGATACGATTGGAGTGCTCATGCGGATCAGAAATTGAAAATATATTCAAACTTAGATAAATTGCTTTTTATATGCAATATAATTGCAATTATATTGCATATAAAAAGCAATTTACTGCGGTGAGTTAACAGCTGCAATGGAAGATGATTGTTCGCTTTCAACTAGCAGTACCAGGTCGCTATGTAAACCCGTTACATGGCATTCATTAAGGTATAAATTAGAAAAATAACCTATTGTGTTAATAAATTAAGTGCTTAATAATTTTATTACACTTCTTTAATATAATCTCTTTGGAGACTGCCCAAATACTACGCAAATCGGCCATAAACAGCCTTTTTTACTGAAAATCGAGGAAAACTGGCTATAGGTAACATTAAATTAACAGCTGATTGATGTAATGGTAATTTGTTGTTAATGTTAATCTAATATTCTGCTAATAGCTTTGCAGAAACAAAAAACAAATAAATTGGAACCACAATTACAACTTAGAAGAATCGCTGCAGTCGTAACGCTAGCAGTAGCTGCGTCAACAACAGTTTATGCACAAAGTAGTGGGAAGTTAATGGGGACTATTACGAATAGTAAAACTGGTGAAACAATCACTGGTGTAACTGTGCGTATTTTAGGAACATCAAGGGGCGGAAGCTCTGATGTATCCGGAAAGTACAGTATTCCAGCTTTACCGGCAGGTAAATATACTGTAGAATATATTTACATTGGTTACTCGACAAAGCAAGTTACCGAGGTTGAGATTAAAGCGAATGATTTGACCAATTTAGATATCGTTCTTGATAATTCAGGAGGACAGGTGTTAGATCAAGTTGTGGTTACAGGATCTTTTAAGAAAGAGTCTATCGGTGCATTATATTCGCAACAAAAAAATAGCGCATTGATTTCTGATGGTATTTCAAGTGAGCAGATCAGAAGATCGCCAGATAAAAATACATCCGAAGCATTACGTCGTGTCAGTGGTACGACAATTCAAGATAATAAGTTTGTCATTGTTCGCGGTTTGAGTGACCGCTATAATGTTGCTATGATGGATGGCTCGGTATTACCAAGTACAGAAGCCAATCGTCGCGCATTTTCATTTGATATTATTCCTTCGAATCTTATTGATAAAATTACGATCTCAAAAACAGCTACTCCAGATTTACCAGCGGATTTTGCAGGGGGAGCTGTACAGATTACAACAAAAGATATTCCTGATCAAAATTTTGTCTCTTTCGGCTTGGGATATGGTTATAATACTGCGTCGACATTTAAAGATTTTTTACAAACTAAAAAGAACGTTCAAAATTATTTAGGTTTTGATGATGGATCAAGTCAGTTGGCTAAGAACTATCCTTCGCGAGAAGCATTCGCTGCTGGTCTGTCGCAAAAGTGGCAACGTTTAACGATGAAATCATTGTCGAATGATTTTTCAGTTGAAAATAAGAAGGCCCTTCCTTCACAAGCTTATCAATTTTCTTTGGGTCGAGTAAAGCAATATGAGAATAACAATAAATTTGGTGCGCTATTTTCTGTTAATTATCGGAATTCCCAAAATATTTTGTCAAATATTGAACGTAACTGGTATCAATACGATTACAAAGACAATCAATATAAGTTTACAACGAATTTGGGAGCAATGGCTAATTTCGGTTATTCTTTTGGAAAGAATAAAATCTCCTGGAAAAATTTATATAATCGAAATTATGATAACGTGTATACTGAGCGGACAGGAACACATCTTGGAACGACATCAGTAAATAAATTCTATGCTTTTGATATTTTGCAAAAATCATTGTTCAAGTCAACCTTGGAAGGCGATCATGTACTTTCGGATCTAAATGATAGAATTAAATGGACAGCATCATATAGCAACATTAAAAACAATCAACCGAATCAGATGAAAATCAATTATGCAAAAGCGATTGATAAAGAAAATGATTCTACAGTTCCTTATTTGGCTAATATTACCAGTCCTAGTAAAGAGAATACGCGTTTGTTTTCTGATCTTAATGAAAATGTTTTCTCTGGTGAGTTAAACTATGCTAGACCAATAAATTTTTTATCTGCACCAAGTACATTGAAAGTTGGTGCTGGAGCGAATTATCGTCATCGTGATTTTGATGCGCGTTTTGTTGGCCTTGTCTTAGATGTAATTAAGATGGATTCAAAATTAGCTGATCAAATACGTGAACTTTCTCCAGATAAAATATTTGCTGCAGATTTGATCGATAAAAACTACTTTAAATATGATGAAATCCAAATGCCTGGTGACTTCTATACTGCAAAATCAATGACAGGATTTGGGTACGCGATGATGGACCAAAAGTTTATGGATAAGTTTCGCATAGTCTATGGTTTGCGTGTTGAAAATTATAATGTTCAAATTGACACAGACAAAAAGGATGTTGATGATACAAAACTAGACTTTTTGCCGTCAATTAATATGACTTATAGTTTAAATAGTAAGACAAATCTTAGGGCTTCCTATTATCGAACAATTGCTCGTCCTGAATTACGAGAATTAGCACCATTTAGTTATTATGATTACGAGCAATTCGGAACTATTTCCGGGAATACAAAACTAAAACGAAGCGCAATCAATAATGCGGATTTGAGATTTGAAATATATCCCAAAGCTGGCGAAATCTTTTCGGTCTCTGCATTCTATAAACAGTTTACAGATGCTATTGAAGCATCTCGCTATGATGTAAATTCGACAGTTGATGTTTCCTATTTCAATACACCGAAAGCAACCTTATATGGAGCTGAGTTAGAGGCAAGAAAGAAATTGGATTTTGTCAGTGAAAATCAACTGTTTTCTAACACAACCGCATATTTAAATCTTTCTTATGTGCATTCGAAGGTGACTAATCCGACTGATCAGGACTATAAAGAGAAAACTCGACCTATGGTTGGACAATCACCTTATACTATCAATGCAGGATTGCAACATAGCGCATTGGGTAATAAATTGAATGTTAATGTTCTTTTTAACCGCATTGGTAAGCGAATAGCGCAAGCAGGAGGAATCACATTTGCGAGCGCTTACGAAGCACCTCGTAATGTATTAGATGCACAAGTCGGCTACAAATTGATGAAGAATAAAGCAGAGGTAAAAGTCAATTTGGGTGATATTTTGAATAATCCTGTAAACGTATATTTTGATAATAAAGCTAAGGAAATTCTATATCGTTATAAGACTGGTGGAAATTATTCAGTATCATTTAATTATACATTTTAATAGTAATATAAACTTAATATTACTTTAAATATAAGGACATATCTAAAGTATTTTTTTGTATCAAGATTTTTAAAACTTAAAAAATGAAAAAAAGATTCTTATTCTTATCCCTGTCAGCATTATTATTGGCTGGAGCTTGTAAAGAAACAACAATTACGGATAATGGAGGTGGAACAGAAACTCCAACAAATCCTGGAAATGAGAATGTCGTAGAAATCTCAGGCGAGATAACTAGTAATACAACTTGGACATCAAATAAAATCTATGTTTTAAAAGGATTCGTATATGTCAGTAACGGTGCCACTTTAACGATTGAACCAGGAACTATTATTAAAGGAGATAAAGCTTCAAAAGCAACATTGACAATTACACGAGGTTCAAAAATTAATGCAACAGGTACAGCTGATAAGCCTATTGTATTTACATCTAATTTAGCTGCGGGAGCTCGTTCTCAGGGAGATTGGGGGGGAGTAATCCTTTTAGGTAAAGCGCCAGTTAACCAAGGTACCGATGTTAAGATCGAAGGTGGTCTTGCTGCACCGACAGGTAAGGATGAAAAAAATTATATTTATTATGGCGGTTCTGATGCTGCAGATAACTCTGGTGTAATGAAATATGTCCGTATCGAATATGGCGGTATCGCGTATTCTGTAGATAATGAAATTAATGGATTGACAATGGGTGGTGTTGGAAATGGTACAACATTGGAATATATTCAGATCTATCGCTCAGGCGATGACGCCTTTGAATGGTTTGGCGGAACAGTAAATGCGAAGCATCTTTTAGCTGTAGGTACTTGGGATGATGATTTTGATACAGATTTTGGGTATTCTGGTAATGTTCAATTTGCATTAGCACAACGTGTACCTACTGTTGCAGATCAATCAGGCTCTAATGGTTTTGAATCTGATAACAACGCTACAGGGACCGACCAAACTCCAAAAACTTCTGCTGTATTTTCTAACGTGACAATTCTAGGCCCAATTCAAAAGGCTGGAGGATCTTTTAATGCGAACTTCCAACATGGTGCTCAAGTGCGTCGGAACTCTTCTATCAGCATTTTAAACTCCGTTATTTCAGGCTTTCCTTTGGCTGGATTATATGTTGATGATACAAAGGTAATCACAGCAAATTCGACTTCGAATAATTTCTTAAGTGGAAATGCAGTTTTTGAAAATAATTTGGTATATGGTTCTAAAGACGCTGATTTAAAAGTTAGCTCAGCTACAAATGCTGCGGCTGTCTCTACACTTATACGTGCTAAAAATGTTTTCGAAAATGGTAAATATGCATCTGAACTGTTCGTAGCCCCTTATAACTTTGGTTCAGATTTTTCAAATACAAGCAACACTCCAAATTTCCAAGTGTTATCTGGATCCGCTGCTGCTAGTGGAGCAAGTTTTACCAATGCTAAGGTGTCGGGAAGTTTCTTTGAGAAGGTGGCTTATAAAGGTGCTTTTGGTACGACGGATTGGACAAGTGGTTGGGCTCATTATGATCCACAGAACTTGGCATATACCACTCCTGGAAAAGTAAAATAATTATAGTTTAGTAAATAGATGAAAAATCCCGCCTTGGCGGGATTTTTTATGTAGCATATATTTTAAATAATTCGTTAAATAGTCAAATAAAATAAATTCTAAATTATGAAACGAACAATCTATTTGGTTTTAATGGGTGCTTTCCTCCTTTTTGGGTGTAAAAAATCGAATGATATCAATGATCCTTCAACTTCTGGACTTAAAGTAGAAATAAAAGGAATTTCTGGTTGGGGCGAATTTGTAAATATTACTGTCGATCAAAATAAGACAGAGGTAAAGTATCCCGCTGGAACCACTGGCAATCCTCAAACTGTAAAAGATAAAAGCTACAAAACCAGTGAAGACACTTTTAGAAAGTTATCGTCATATGTCGAAACGTATGATTTAATGAACACCAAAATTGACGAGTGTGCACGTTGTGTAGATGGAGCAGACTATGTGATTACAGTAAAATCCGAAGGTAAAAAAAATACGGTAACAATTGCAGGGCAGCGTACAGATGGGAAATATACAGATGTACTTGATTTTATAAGCAAACTTTAGAACATATAAAGCTTACTTGATGATATATTTTCTACCGTAAGCTTTGATTCTACTGAAATTTTAGGATAGCGATGTAAAATTCCGATTATCAATTAGAATACCAACAGAGTAAACTTGTTGATATTTTAATTAATTCCGTGGGACCTTTGAAAAGGGCTGTCTCATCTCGGATCGTAGTGATATACAATCTGATAAGACTGATTTTTAAGCTCTTCAGACAATTGACCTATATCCAGTGTTTGCGCTTGAGGAGTAGGCTCACAGACAGAATAATATTTTCCATTGTACAAAATAGCATCACCGATAGGATGTTCAAATTGGACGGCCATCGTTACATGGGTGGGATAGAGCAGGGTGATCATCGGTAGATTGTAGATTTCCTTTACCAGGTAAAAAAACAAGGCAACACGATCGTCACAGTCACTGTATTTATTCAATAGCGTTTGTTCTGCAGAAAGACGTTTCTCGGTCCCGAAATTCTCTTCGTCATTTTCATACAAGAATGCATAGCGGGTGAACCGCATTAAATAATCGACACCTTCCTGCTGATTTTTTCCTTTTAAATTTTCCTTGAGCGCAGGAATCAGTGATTGATAAGTCTCTTTGCTAAGTGGAATATTGAAATAAGTTTCAAAATCTACGCCAGGATAGTTTTTAAAAAGATCACTGATATCTTCATTCAACTTGACATTAAAATGGTAGGCTTTATGTCCATAATTGAACTCAATTTGCTTCTCCTTATAATTTGCGGGTACAAAATCAGGTAATTTTGTGATTTTGTAACTGAAATCTTCGATAGCTTCTGGTACTTTAATTTTAACAGGAATATAGGTGTCTGCGCGTTGAAAGAGCTTTCCATAGTCATGGAAGTTTAAACAGGTGTATTTCTTGCCATCAATTTCAAAAAAGGGAATATCAGAGATATCTTCTTTGTTCTGAATGAAAAATATGATCTGATTACTACCCACAGCCAAACGAGCATCATAACCAGATTTACACATTAAAAACCATTTATATAATGTGTAGCGGGTGTAATTTTCCGTTTTGGGAGCAATCTGTTGTGCGGTGCGGCGAATCAGCTGATAATATACCCAATCATTTAGATGATGTTCATCTTTGTATTCGAGAAGGCTATTTATAAGCTGTATGTAATTAGTTTGATCAGCTATTTGATAGAATTTTTGTATGTGAGCTATTGTTAGGCTGTCATTGAATGGAATATTAAAGGACGATGGAATATCAATAGATACTTTGCCATCATAAAAATCGAAATCATGATGCTGCGCCCTAACGAGTTTTGGACTGTAGGTTAACCAAAATAAAATGGTTAAAAACGCAATATAGTATCCTTTGATATTCAATTATTAACAAATTGATAACATTAATGTAATGTAAATTTAACAAATTGTAGTTGCTTTTTATACCGATTATTGAATAATGTTTTTGGGATTGCAATAAGTCTGTTATTTCTACTAAATATTGTGGATATGATTCATTTGTGAGTGTTTTTTACTAAAACATCAAAATACATTAGTATGCTTTCTGATTTTGGCTGGAAGCTATATTTTGGACGGGAGGAAAATAAAGAGAATTTAATCAATTTGTTAAATAGTCTGCTTGAGGGAGAGCATGTGGTCGAGGATCTCAGTTACAGCAATGTTGAAGAAGACGGCGATTTGCCGTATGATCGGAAAGTGATTTTTGACCGTGGGGTAAGCTATACCTCCCGAACGATTAGTCGCTTGACCAAGAAAGCAACTGCGGGAAATAATTATGAGCTGCCACCGGTATATTTTATTGCCGTACTGGGGTTTCGGCTTGATCCATTGAACAGGGCGAAATATTATTACAGTGCCAAGATCTTTGATGAACTTGACCAAGAAGTTCTTTATCCCAAGCTGAGCTATAAGATGTTTGTCTTGCCCAATTTCATTAAGCCACTGTCCAGGTTGGATACAATCATAGATCAATGGATGTACCTGATGAAGCATCTGGATGAGCTGGACGGATCATCTAAGTATTTGGATAAAAGAATGTTATCGCGTATTTTCATCCGACTTAATAATATGTATAAAGCGGATGAGAGATCGCTAAATTTCTTTCGTATTGAAATTTAGCTTAGTTTTGCTATAGGAGAACTGGCAAATTTAACGCTGGAAGAGAAGATGTCATACATATCAAGCTTAGAACAGAAACGTGTCTATAATGCTACAATTGCGTATGCTGAAAAGGAGGGTATGGAGAAAGGCCGATTGGAAGAGCGTGCCAAAGCCGAAGCTGAGAAATTAGCTGAAAAGCTTAAATCAGCGTTAGAATTTAAGAAAATTGTTGTAGCTGTAGAAGATATTGCTAAAGCTTTAAGACTGACTGTCGAACAGGTGGAGGAGCTGAAATAGGATTTTTTGCTTATAAAATATTATAGAGCCATTCTTTAGAGGATGGCTTTTTCGTTTGATACAGATGGTCTGAATAATCTTGGATTGTATCATGTTGATTTCATTTAGTTTTTCAAAAACGCATTGCATCTTCAATAACATTAAAAAGAGCATTATTAAACATTTCGGTCATCGATGATAAAAGATGGTGTTTTCAGCCGGCCTACGTGGACATTATAGCCAATATAGCTTTCCCGAATAAAAAAGGGCCGCGCTGGTAACATGATTTTCCTAATCGATCAGCTTGAGCGTCTTTAAATTTTCCAACTGCCGCATTTACTTTATTCGTAAATTTCTGGACTTTATCAAGATCAACGTCTTGCAGATCAACGCCGTGTGCTGGATAAGAATCCAGCGACACTTACTACGATTGAAGATTCATGATTTTATAAATTTTCACCTTGCTTTTAAGAATCTAATTTTATTGAGTCATAATCTTCATTAAAAAACTCTGGAAAGGAATAACCAATGGCATTTAGATGTTTAATGAAAACCTTTAGTGTCATGTTGGACGATCCCGCTTCGATTTTTCCGTATTGAGCTCTGTCAAGATTGTAATCATAAGCAAAGTTCTCATGACTAGAATAGCCCATGGTTTTTCTTATTTGCTTGAAACGCAGGCCAATTAGTTTTTGTTCAACATCAAGAACTAGTATATTATTATTGTTTTTATGTTCCATTCTATAAAAGAACGGAAGCTGTAGGTAAAACACCACTCCATAAAACGATACGTTTTATTTGGAGTTATTTAAATGATTTTATATATTTGTGGTGGTTAAATATAATTATCTGAATTTAATGGTAAAAAATAAAAAGTAGGAATTAAACTAAACTTAATAGCGAACTCTCGTAGCAGGATCTGGCGATTATTGTGATATGGAGGGTGAGTAATGCGTCAATTTATCCTATCTTTGGAAAATATTCCTAGGGTAGGATGGCGCTTGCTTGATCTTTGGCATCACCCATTATTTTTTAATAATGGTACTGAAAGTTATTTCCTAGGGTAATGAGTAAAGGTTCCGCCAGAGCCTCTGCTGCTACGACAAGCAAGTAGTCATCCATTTTTGACTATTTCTTTGAGTTCGTTTTAATTTGACGAATTATGAGAAATAAAATCAAAAAAATAAAGCACCAATTAACATTACAAAAATGTGATTTTATCGGTGCTTTTGTTTTTCGGAAGCAATTACAAAAAAACATCATCACAGCTCCCGAATAGCTCGGCTGGCTCTGCCAAATACTATTTGGTCTCTTTTAGTCATTGATCGCGTAACGCCAATATATTTACCTGTGTGACCCCTCATTCAAACGCGATCTGGCTTACTGAATTAATTAAATTATTGTCAAACTGACCTGAGTATGATCAGGCCTCAAAAAAGCTGATTTCGATCGGAAAGGGGATCTTATGTACTTTGGGTTACGGATTTACAAACTGAAAAATGAAAAGGATTTTGGTGCTACAATTTGCTTTTGATTGGATGATTTACGATGTCCACAAGGTCGATTATGGCTCTATAAAGGAGATCGAAATATTCTGAGATCGGTATGCCTTAAATGCGATATCTGCTAATATCCTAGTGCTGTTGAGTGCTTATGTTGATGATGGAGTAGAAAGGCGTCAGCTTTTGAAAGATGAAGAAATGCAGGAGTTTGCAATTGCAGTGTATCGTCTGTTGATCGTATACTGTATCGTCAATCATCGTAAACTAGATATTACTAAAGCTGAGCTGTAATCGGAAGCAGACGAGCTTATAGAAAAAGAACTGGAATTGAGCAAAAAAATCGCTGATTTTTTCAGTCGGTTATCGAAATAACCAATAACAAACAAATTATGAATACGTTAAAATTATTGACGCTAGTCAAGATAAATATAAATACCTACATCTGCCAAGCACTGGCCAGATACTCGAGCAGATCCTATTGTAAGGGTACTGGCCGAGTGCTGAAAAAAGTACGCCTACTGGCTTTGGACTTTTTCCCAGTTAATACCGGCCTTTCTTCTGCCTTTTATGCTATTCGCTTCGAATTGGCATCGGGTTTTCATCGGTGTGACCCACTGAAATTCCGCAGCCGACTCGATGAAAACCCGCGGAAAGGGCGAAGTTGGTCAGGAGTTGGTAGGGGATTGCTTCTGCTTACAGCTATAGTTTTTCAATATTTATATTTTTCTTTTAAGGCATTGAAGAACATAAGAGCGTTTATCTTATTAGCTCTTATGTTTTATATGTTTGGTTTATCTGCTCAGACGCTCCGCCAAGACAGCGGGGCGGATGGGCTAAATAGCATCAAGCCATTACAGATCGGAGATACCATTCCAGACGCATTGTGGGGGCTCCACCTACTGACTGTAAACCACCCAGACGGAAAACAAAGGATTACATTGAATGATTTTGGAAAGCAGGAACTCATTGTACTGGACTTTTGGGCAACCTGGTGCGGAAGCTGCCTGAATTCACTGCGAAAGCTAAAAGAAATAGAACTGCCAGCATCCGTTTCCGTGATACCTGTTACTGCGCAAACTACCGACGAAATCGAACATTCAAAGACCATTTTATATTGGTTCAAGGACTACAAGCCCTTCTCTGTAGCCGAAGATTTCGTTCTGACCTATTATTTCGGAGTACAGTCTGTACCGCATATTGTATGGATCAAGGGCAATAAGATCAGGGCAATCACATCTGCCAAATATCTTGACGTTGAAAACATAATAAAGGCACAAGCCGATGACTGGTCAACAATAAGCTCCAAAGCAGCCGGAAATATCCAAAGCCGAAAACAGGTCAATACTCAAAAGAAAGGGGGGCTGCTTTGAAAATATGGACAACACTCCTGCTGCTGATATTGTGGAGCTCATTATCTGCGCAGACCAATATCACAATTTCAGGAAAGATAGTGGATAAATCCAACGGAAGACCTATCCGGGGCGCAACCATTATGCTTAAAGGGAACAATGTGTCGACATCATCAGACCTTACAGGTAATTTTACCCTTGTGCCGACTGCCCGTGGCCAAGACACGATCCTGATCAGGGATGTGCAATATGTACCGGTATCCCGACCGATTTTATTGGGAAACGCGCAATATATTTCTGTTGAATTGCTCCCAAGGTCAAACACGCTGGAGGAAGTGAAGATCAACACCGGATATCAGCGTATTGACAGAAGGGCTTCTACCGGCTCCGTAGCAACGATCAGCGAGCGGGAAATACAGTATAATACATCGGGAAACCTACTTGACAGGATAGATGGTCTTATTTCAGGTGCCTATACGGATAGGACCGGCTATAATTTTAATGGAGCGGCGCAACAGCCCAACCTCACCATTAGGGGACAGTCCAGCCTTATAGGCCAGACCTTTCCCCTGATCGTTGTGGATAACTTCCCTTTTGAGGGCACGCTTGAAAATATCAATCCCCAGGATATAGAAACAGTTACCGTGCTAAAGGACGCTGCCGCCGCCTCAATCTGGGGTGTACGGGCCGGAAATGGTGTACTGGTCATCACAACAAAAAAAGGCAAACTGAACCAGCCTCTTTTCGTAGATGTTTCCTCCAGCTTGATGGTTTCGAGAAAACCGGACCTGTTCTCGCGCCAGACCGCCTCGTCCAGTGATTTTATTGACATGGAGAGGTTTCTTTTTGAAAAAGGTTTTTATGGTACACAGATCAATGACAGCAAAAAGCCGGTGATCACGCCAGTCGTAAAGCTTCTCATTCAGCAACAGAAACAGGAAATCAGCGAAAAGGAGCTCGAGGAACGATTAGGAGTACTGCGGGGAATTGACGTAAGAAATGATTTTCTGAACTTTGTTTACAGAAATGCTATTGAAAGCAGCTCTTCCATAGGCCTGCGTGGAGGCGGGGATAAGGTAAGCTATTCTTTTTCGCTCGGTTACAATAAAAATACCTATAGTATGCCAACAAACGGCCAGGATAGGATCACGGCCAGATTTAGCCAGACCTACAGGCCGGTATCAAAACTGACCCTTTCGACAGACCTTTCTTTTAGCAGGATCACGGGCACCATGTATAACACTTCCAATATGGTAGGCTACGGCCACATCAAGGTCAACAACAAAGAACTCTATCCATATGCACAATTGAAAAACAGCGACGGGGTTAATGACATACTCTACACGGACTATGACAGAACGTTTATCGACCAAAATCAGGGGCTGGTATCCAGGAATTGGAATTTTGTCCCCCTGGATGAGCTCGAAAGAACCGGTAGCAGGTCAGAAAATCAGCAGATTGTCGCGGGGCTTGATCTGGGTTACGACTTAGCTAAAGGCCTACGGTTCACCCTTCAGTCGCAGCTGAACCGTGCCCTAACAGAATCCTCGTCATTACTGGAAGAAAACAGTTATTATACCCGGAACCTGTACAACCGCTTTACAGCCATAAACGGAGGCAAGACGACCTATGGGATACCTGATGGTGGCATACAGGACAGAAGCAATGCCAAACTATGGGGCTATTCCCTCCGGACCCAGCTGGACATCGACAGGCAGCTGGGCAGGGGGCACCGCCTTCAGGGGATAGCCGGGGCCGAGGTAAGGGAAATCAATAACAGCAATTCATCCTACCGAACTTATGGGGTCCAGGCAGACAGGAATACTTTTTCGCCAGTCGATTTTGCCAACACATATCCCCTGTTCCCCGCCATCGGCGGTAAAGGTTATATACCAAATGGGCTGGGGACAGGAAGAACGGCAAATAGATATGTATCCATCTACTCAACTGTAAATTACAGCTTTGCCGACCGGTATTTTCTGTCTGCCAGTGCCAGAAGCGATGCCTCCAATATATTCGGCGTGGACACAAGAAATAAATGGTCCCCGCTTTGGTCCCTGGGCGGTGGATGGGAAATATCGGGGGAACCATTCTATCATTCCGATGCGGTGAATTATCTTAAAATACGTTCTTCCTTCGGCTATAGCGGAAATGTGGATGCAAGTATCCCTGCTGAACTTGTACTCCAACAGGCCAATTATCTGGATTTTTATTCGAACCAGCCGTTTACCAATATCCTGTCCTTGCAGAATCCGGGGCTGCGCTGGGAGAGAGTTCAAACTTTCAATGCAGGCATAGAATGGAAAATGTGGAATAAAAGACTGGATTTTACATTTGATTATTACAGAAAGAAATCGCTCGACCTGATCGGTTTCGCTCTTGTCGATCCAACACTGGGTACCTCCTCCGTGACAATGAATTCCGCGGAACTCAAAGGCCAGGGATTAGACCTCACCGTCTCGACGGCTATAAGCAGCCGCAACTGGTCATGGAACGGGGTATTACGGACCGGGTACAACAGGACCACCCTGGAAAAATATCATGGTAGGATATTGGCTGTGACCAATCAGGCGATGTATGCCGGGTATTTTGTGGGAAAGGACCGAAATATGCTGACCAGCTTCCGCTGGGACGGATTAACAGCTGATCAGGGAGCTCCAAGGGGATTCGAAAATGGAGAACCTTCGATCAATTATCAAAATATAATCAGAAACACGGATCTGGATGATCTGGTATATCATGGCTCAAGTGTACCCCGGCTAACGGCATCCTACCGGAACAGGATAGGCTACAGGAACCTGGAGTTTGCATTCACCGTCTTAGGGCAATTTGTTTACTTTTTCAGAAAGAACAGCATCAACTATTCTTCCTTTTTCAGCAACTGGTCAGGGCATTCAGATATTTCCATACGATGGAAAAAGACAGGTGATGAACTGCACACCGATGTACCAGCAATGTACTATCCCCTGAATACAGACCGGGAAACTTTCTATAGCCTCAGCGAAGTTCTTGTCAGGCGGGGAGACCATATCCGGCTACAGGATATCAGGCTTTCCTACCGTTTCTCCAACATCGCAAGACAGCGGATAAGGTCATTGGAACTATTTCTCATGGGTACAAATATGGGGCTGATCTGGACAGCGAACAAAGAAGGGATAGACCCCGTATCCAACGGTGCGATAGCACCTCCGCTGACACTAACGGGAGGGTTTAAGATTGGATTTTAAAACACGTAGAAAACAATGAAAAAACTTAAATTTTTAAAAAGTGGCGCAATTATTAGCCTTGTAGCATGCGTCCTCTCAGGCTGCTCCCGATATCTTGACTTAAAACCTGATGACAGTTTCTCCATTCCCAGCAGCCTGCAGGACCTGCGGGGCCTGCTTGGCAACAGCGAGGTGGTAATGAACTTTGCCACAACAGGCCTTGGGGAAACAGCCTGTGACAGTTACTACCTAAATGAAACTTCGTGGGCAGGAATGACCAACGAAAGAGATAGGCTGCTTTATCTCTGGCAACCGTATAGTCCCGTGGCCAGCCAATGGACCGGCCCCTATCAGGCGATCTTGTATGCCAATACGGTACTAAAATACCTGCCTTCTATAAAAACGGCCACCAGTGATGAAGCGGAGGTGAATACGCTTCGGGGGGCAGCCCTTTTTTATAGGGCGCACCAGCTCTTCAACCTGCTGCAGGTATTTTCCCTTCCTTATGATCCTTCGGGGAGCAATGCCCAGCTTGGAGTGGTCTTACGGACTGAGCCATCCCTGGATGAACAGATCTCAAGAAGTACTGTCCGTCAATGCTATGATTTTATCATCACTGACCTGAAAACATCCATTGGGTTATTGCCAGACAGAACCGATATCCCGACAAGACCTTCAAAAGCGGCATCCTATGCAGAACTGGCCAGAATATACCTGGTCATGTCCGAATTTGAAACTGCTGGACGGTACGCGGATTCCGCCCTGATGATCCGGTCAGAAGTTATGGACTATGGAACGGAAATAACCGCTACCGCGAGTCTTCCTTTTTCCAAATGGAATAAGGAAGTGATTTTCGACGTAGCCATGAACGGCGGCGTAGCCCTTGCGCCTTCAAGGAGACGGGTAAACATGCTTGAATATGACAATTATGAAAAGGGGGATCTGAGGAAAGTGGCATTTTTCTCCCTGAACAACCTCGGGGAAATCCTCTTTAAGGGAAATTATAATGGTTTAAATTCCTCCCAGTTATTTTGCGGGACAACGACGGCCGAAATGTACCTTATCCGTGCGGAGGCGAATATCCGCCAAAACAGGCTGAACGATGCGGCAAAAGACATCGATTTGGTTCGGGCAGGGCGTTTTTCCACAGATGACTTTAAACCCGTAGTGTTTACAGACCAAAGGAGGGCACTGGAATACATAAAAAAGGAACGTCAAAGGGAACTGATATTTAGGGGACAGCGGTGGTCAGATATCAGAAGGTATATCCTACTCGGTGAACAGGTGGAAACAATGACCAGGACCGCCGAAGGGAAAACATATACAATGAAGCCGTCCGATGTGGTCAGGTATCTGTATAAACTACCTGATGAAGTGATTGATAATGGGTCGCTCACTCAGAATTGACAGTAAAAAGAGAGGAAAAACAATCAGTCTTTCCTCTCTTTTTCAGGAGTAGTCAGATTATTCCCTCACCCGTACGTTTGCCGAATGTTGCTCGTTTGAAGTCGCAGTCTGTATTTCATTCTGCAATGTGCTGTCTATATCGGGCTGCCCGTTTAAATCTACAGGTGCCCGTAGTGCACATACCTGATCCCCTGGGTTACAGGTCGGCATCGGTTCATCTTCTTCTATGAGCCGATACTTAGTTGGATCGGTCGGGGAATCCGATGAAGACCCGATAAATTCAAACCATTGCGTTGCAAGCATCTTTGGTGCTACAGTAGGCTCCGTTTTGTTCTGGTTCGCTCTCACAATATAGAAAGCTCCGAATAATAGTATTAATGCTGTAAATCCAGCTATGATTTTTGATTTTAACGTTATCATGGTGTAATGTTTTAATTTGAAATTCTGTTGGTAATCATTTTGCACATCGGTTTTGCCTCACAGTTATGCAATCGAGGGTTCCTATTGTATGGTCGGCCAGCTTCCTGGAAGCCGAGAAGCCAGCTAACTCGGGAACAGTGCAAACTTACGCGGATACAACATCTTGCTTGCGACTCTCTTTAGGGCCAAGGATAGACAGATAGGAGCATAGCGCAGTGTGCTGAACCAAAGAATGGCTCTATACCTGAATCGAAGGACAAACTGCCCAAACAGTAGGATCCCTAAGGACTGGAGCCCCGACCTGATCTGCAGGCCTAGCTGGCTGATTTTCGTTTTTACTGTTTGTAGACTTTTCATCTTCGTTCATTTTACCTATCCATAACCTGTAGCGCAGCGGCACATCCTGGGTGCGGCCTGCCCTCTGTGTTGTTTTGCACTTTATCGCTGTACCCGCGTCCCTATTTTATTTTGCTCCAGCTATCTCCTCCCAACCTTTCGCAGACGTACCGAAGATAGCTGGACTCCCAGTCGGGAAAGACGGGGATCGCATGGCACTTGTACGCCTGCCATCTCTTTTGCTTTTCGTTCTTTAAGCGTATTTCAAAGGTAAGGCAGCCTCGGTGAATTCATTTATCCATTTTTGATCATATGATGTATTCATTTTTGTCATTGTCGGGATTACGATGGAGTTCAATATAATCGGAGGGATACAGGCCTACCCGTTTTTCAAAATATTTGGAGAAACCACTTGGGTATTTAAATCCGCAAAAATTGGCTACTTCGCCAATACTATAAGTCGAAAGCAATCTTTCTTTTGCCAGCGGAAGGAGTATTTCGTCCCTATACTGTAAAAGAGTCTGTCTGTAATGGCGTTTATGGCAGCGCGTCAGGTGGGCATCAGAAACGCTTAGGATAGTGGCAATCAGGCTTATATTCACTTCCTGAAAACCTTGGTTGACGATATCATGGATCATTGTTCTAGCTTTTCTGGCCAGTATTTCACTTTCGCTCAGTTTCTCATAGAATGCAAATTGTTTTGATTCGGCGATATCAAATAACTGGTAAATCTGCTCGACAACCTTTGCTTCGTTTTGTTTGCTATAGTTGAAAAAGATTGTTTCAATGCGGTTGAGCTGGTAATCAGTCAGCTCTTTGATCGGCCATAAGGCGGTCTGGTAAAGACTGGATTTATCCCTTTTTCTGGCATTTTTTAATTCGGATAGAAAGTGGCCGTGATGGTAGATGATGTCCCGCACCAGGCCGATATCAATCAATAGCCCGTAGACCAGGTAATTCCCGGGCTTTAGCAGTATATCGAATTTACTGCGCGGAATGTAGGTAAAAGTACTATGTCTATGGGGAAGTACTATTTCGTTTTTGGTACCATGTTTTTGAACGATAATATCGTCCGTCGCGTTCTTGGTATAAATCAGGTGAAAGTCTGGCCTGTTTGTTTTAAGTTGCACGATACAATCAGTGGGCACATGGGCCTGTAGCCGATATAATATGGTCTGCCGGTAATCTATGTATTCCTCTACAAGCTGGATAGAAGGATCCTCATATAGATTACGCTTGGCACCAGGTAATTGGGTGAGAAATGGGTGTTTTTCGTCCTCGAAATAAGCTACTTTTGGTAATATAAATTTGAAGGTCTTCTTCATAATTGATCGTGGTTTATTTTTCAACTTTTACGGTATGGAAAAGTATTTATAATTTATTTACTAAATACTACCGTCCAGCACATGTTTATTTAATATATTTTTGCTATTTTATAGCTCGGTTTGACTGTTATTTATTGACTACGCCTAAATCCCAGCTAATGGATGAGTGAATTCAAACATAGAATTTGTGATTGTTTTATATTGTAGAATTAATTCCTAAATCAACTGCATTACTTCTCAATTGATCGACACTACTTCCTGTCACTGCTGAATTGATCCCAAATATATCGAGTATATAAGGTTAAAAGTTGTCCAAATCTGGAGAAAGAGTTGTACATTTTCCGTACTAGCCCACTAGTTTTCAAAATACATAATACTGGATTTTAGTGGGAATGCTCGCACCTCTTGCGAAATAAGGACACTTTTGGAGAAATTAGGACAAGACTAGGACATGCTCGCACTGAACAATGGCTGTATGGCGCTAGATTTTTTTTCATTTTCCTGAATTTTTAACTGTTACCAGTTCAAGGATATGGAAGGTTTTTTGGCCGAAAAGCGGCCATATGGTGGCCGAAAATTGGCTAATCATTATGCTCTTTTTCTCTCCCCTTTATTCACCATTTTTTCGTGTCTGGTTCGTGCCATCTTCGGAATGCGCCTACATATTTCCTACAGATTATCTACATATTGCCTACATAATCAGTAGGGAAGGAGTAGGGAAACAGTGGAGAAGAAGCGGGCGGCCTCCGAATAAGGGGCGAGGCAGGTACGAAGGATTTATGAAAAAGGATGAACTAGTTGCGATATCATCATTTAACTGCCAATTTTTTTGTTTTTTTTAATGTCCCGCAAAAATCCCCAAAATATGGGAAGTGAAAGAAAACACCACGGTTTGTCTTAGTATCTGCGTAAACTGTGAATTGAGATGTTACAATAATGTTGTTTCGTTTTGTTTTGGTGATGTTTCTTTTTGTTTTTTTTTCTTAAATATGAGACTAACTACTTATTTTTAAATTAAAACAATGTTAACAATATGGTAATCATTGTTATGGTAGTTTTTGTGGTCTTGTTTGTTAGTTTTGCAGCGTTTTAATCTAAATCTTATACCTGTTTTAACTTGTGTTGTTTATTTCTTATTCTTTCAATTTTTAAGAAATACATTTGTTTTGTTTGTTTTGAAATATTTGTTTTGTTTGTTTTTCTGAATTGTATTCGATCTCAAGTCAGAACCAGTTATAGATTTGTTTAACCAAAATTATTATGAAAAAATATAATCAATTAACATTCTCTTTGTTATCGTTGCTGTTTTTTTCTTATTGTAAAGAAGATGTTGCAACAAGGCAAGGTGAGCATGATCCCAATAAACCGGTCGTGCTCTCTTCTTTCTATCCTGCAGAAGGCGGAGCTAAGGATAAAATCTTATTAGATGGTCAAAACTTTGGATCCGATCCAAATAAGATCAAAGTGTATTTTAATAATGCACGGGCTGCAGTAGTCTCCTCAAGTGGAGAACGTATTTATGCTATTGTGCCACGTCTTCCTGGTGATGATCCCAAAATTTCGGTTGTCATCGGTAAAGATTCATTGATTTATGATAAATCATTTACTTATCATATCCAGGCGCAGGTCAGTACAGTTACCGGTACAGGGGATAAGGACTTTTTAGCAGGTACACTCGATCAGGCACATGTCTATGGCAAATACCTAGATATGGACGCGCAAGGCAACCTATTTATGACCTGGCGTGATGGTGGATCATTTGGGATAGCGCGTATCAACGAAAAGGAAAATATCGTTACCCCTTTATATTCAGCTGCATCCTCACCAAACCCTTATGCCAACGGGGTGACAGTGGATCGGGAAACAGGTATTATGACAGTTTCGCACGAGTCGGTTGCGGAAGTGTTTTTTTCCTTTGATCCAAGAGAAGCTTGGACACTTCGCCAGCGGAATGCACAGTTCTCAGCAGCTGATTACGGCAAAATTGTTCAGGCGGATAGATATGCCAACTTTGTGACTTTTTGCCCCTACGATGGCCATTTATATACACGCTTCCGTGATGGTCATATCGCTAAAATAGATCCGGTGACATATGCTGCGACGATCGTGCACAAAGGGCCTTATGGTTCACAATATGGACAGGCTATTAATCCAGCAAAACCTTGGGAGTTGTATATTACGTTACACTCAAACGCTAGCCCGAACACGTTTGCACAAGGAATTTCTGTATTAGACCTACGTCCTGAACATATCAACGAAGGCTTCAAACGTATCAATGCACCGGGTGGGTCGGGATTTCGCGACGGCCCCGTTAAAGATGCAATTTTCAATTATCCAAAGGATATCAAATTTGACAAGACCGGAAATATGTTTATTGCCGATTATGGTAATCACTGTATCCGTATGCTATCGGCTGATGGAATTGTTTCTACTGTTGCCGGACAACCGACTAAAGCTGGTTATAAAGACGGTGGGCCTGTAGAGTCGCAGTTCAACCAACCCTGGGGAGTTGCGGTGAATGATCAGGGCGATATCTATATCGCCGATTGGAGCAATGCGCGCATCCGTAAATTAGTTATCGAATAATTAACCTACTTATTATATTATGAAGATTTTTTATTTTTTGTGCATGCTGCCGCTGTGCCTCTGGCTATCACCTGCGCTTGCACAACAAACAGAAGAACAGTTAACGATTGCCGGAACTGTCGTTGATAGCAAGGGGCAACCTATATCTAAAGTATCAATCTATGTCAAGGATAAACCGAAAGGAGCAACTTCTACAGATGATAAGGGAAAGTTTACTATTAAAGCTGTGTATGGAGACTGGTTGGTATTTACCAGTGTGGGCTATGACGTTGCCGAGCATTTGGTGGTAGAATCCACCAGTAATCTTGAATTAAAGATGCTGGACAAGAGCACCAATATCGACGAGGTTGTGGTTGTCGGTCTGGGAGCCAAACAGCGAAAAATTAGTTCTGTAGGTGCCATTACAACAGTAGATGTAAAACAGTTACAAAGTCCCGCACCTTCTATCGCGAATATGTTAGGGGGCCGCGCCGCTGGTATTATTTCGATGCAGACCTCGGGTGAGCCTGGAGCAAATATTGCAGATTTTTGGGTGCGTGGTATTGGTACATTTGGTGCCAATGCGAAAGCCTTAGTGCTTATTGATGGACTTGAAGGTGATTTAAATACGATCGATCCCGCTGATGTAGAGAGTTTCTCCATTCTGAAAGATGCTTCGGCAACAGCGGTATATGGTGTGCGGGGTGCAAATGGCGTTGTATTGGTAACCACTAAACGCGGTACCGTAGACCGTATCCAGATTACAGGGCGAGCAAACTCTACGTTATCACGACTTAATCGCCTACCGAAATACCTACGTGCTTATGATTATGCCCTATTGGCTAATGAAGCTTCCGTAGTGCGGGGGAGCGAGCCCTTGTTTAATGATACAGAATTAGGTATTATACAACAACATCTAGATCCAGATATGTATCCAGATGTCAGTTGGCAGGATGAGATTCTAAACCGAAGCTTTTGGCGTCAGAGCTATTATGCCTCTGGGCGCGGCGGTTCTGAGGTAGCACGATACTTCCTGAGTTTGGGCGGTAATAGCGAAACAGCAGCGTACAAAGTCGATAAGAATAGTATTTACAGTTCTAATGTTGGCTACAATACTTACAATTACCGTGTTAATCTTGATATTAACTTAACCAAAACAACGAAGGTATTTTTGGGTTCAGATGGCTTTCTATCTGTTAAAAAAGAACCTGGTTATGGTAATACGGATGATATCTGGAAAACACAATCGACACTTACGCCCATTTCCATCCCGCTTCAGTACTCTAATGGCTTATTACCCGGGGTTGGATCAGGGCAGCGTTCATCACCTTATGTGATGATCAACCGTACAGGTAACTATAATAATCAAAACTATAAAGGTAAGGTAACACTGGCATTGGATCAGGACTTGAGCAGTGTGCTTGAAGGGCTGAAAATCCGTGGTCAAGGTGCTTATGATATCCAGAGCTATTTTTCTGAACGTAGGTGGATGCAGCCTGCATTGTATGAAGCAACAGGCCGTAATTTGGATGGGTCATTGATCATGGTTCAAAAGGTACAGGAAAGGCCCGCGTCCTATTCAAAATTCGTAAGCCAATATCGAAAGTATCATTTTGAGTCTACACTTAATTATGATAAAAAATTTGGAGAAGATCATCGTACTTCAGCTTTAGTTTATTATTACCTGAGCGATGCCAAAAATACGGATGATGCAACCAATAATTTGACGGCGATACCTGTTCGTTATCAAGGTGTTTCCAGTAGATTTACCTATGGTTATAAGGATACTTACCTATTGGATGCCAATTTCGGTTATACCGGTTCCGAGAATTTTCAACCTGGTCGCCAGTATGGTTTTTTTCCTTCGGTAGCGATAGGATGGGTACCTACAAGTTACCAATTTATGAAGAATGTAGCTCCTTGGTTAGATTACTTCAAAATCAGGGCGTCTTATGGTACTGTAGGTAACGATAGAATTGTAGATGACGTACGTTTCCCCTACCTCACTAAGGCGGATATAGATCGGAATAAGGTCTGGGGAATTGATGGGATAGAAACGATTACCGAAACCCGTATCGGTGCAGACAATCTAGCGTGGGAAAGAGCTATTAAATCCAATTTGGGTATTGAAGGAAAGCTCTTTAATAATAAAATTGATTTTGTGATTGATTTTTTCCAAGATCAACGGAACGGTATTTTTCAACCGCGGGTGCAAGTGCCGGATTATGTGGGCGTAATTTCTAATCCGTATGCCAATGTGGGGCGTATGAAGAGCTCGGGTGCTGATGGTAATATTAGCTACACCACCAAGTTGAATAGTGATATGACCCTTACTTTGCGGGGTAACTTCACTTATTCAAAAAATGTTGTGCAAAACTGGGAACAGGCTTACCTAGAGTATTCTTACCTAGAGTATAATGGTTATCCTCATAATTCCATTCGTGGTTATCAAGCATTAGGCTTATTTAAAGACGAAGATGACATTAAATACAGTCCGACACAAAGCTTTGGAACGGTATTACCCGGTGATATTAAATACAAGGATGTGAATGGTGATGGTATCATTAATACCCTTGATAAAGTACCATTGACCCATAGTAACTATCCATTAATCATGTATGGATTCGGGGGAGAGTTCCGTTACAAAAATCTATCATTAGGTGTCCTTTTCAAAGGAACAGGTAAGACTTCCTTCTTCTATGTTGGGCAGCCGATGAAATATAAAGATGTTACTGAAAATACGGGTATGGGCTATATGCCCTTCTTCGGCGGTACAGATGGTAACGTCATTACCATGGCTAATGATCCTGCCAATCGTTGGATCCCGAGAGATTATGCGCTACAGCATGGTATTGATTTATCCTTAGCCGAAAATCCAAATGCCAAATTCCCGCGTTTGCAATATGGTAATAACAGGAACAACAGTCAGTTATCCTCCTTTTGGATGGATGATGCCCGCTATTTGCGATTGCAAGAACTTACGTTGAGCTATAATGTAAGCCCGAATTTCTTAAAGCGATTAGGTGTCAAATCCATGGATCTTCAGTTTGTTGGAAACAACCTATATATCTGGGATAACGTTAAGATTTTTGACCCTGAACAGGCGGCTTGGGGTGGACGTAAATACCCAATTCCGACGACTTATTCGTTACAGGCTTATATTAATTTTTAATACCATAGAAATAATCGAAAGACATGAAAACGTCAATAATCATGAATAGAATTGCCAAATCCAGCTTAGCGATACTAGTGTTGTTTATGGTGACATCTTGTAAGGACTATCTAAATATTGATCAGTACTTTGACGATGAATTTAATATTGATTCGGCATATGCAAATACACGTTACTTAGAAGCGTATATGTGGGGGGCGGCAGCAATGTTCCCTGACGAATCCAATACGATCAGATCCAACTATACACCAGGGCCAATGGCGACAGATGAAGCTATAAATGGCCTTACAGGTACTGGGACAACCAATATTTACTACGGGATGGATTTTGTCACCGGAAATATTACGCCTGATTTTTATGGTGGACTTAACCAATGGGGAAAATATTATAAAATTATCCGCAAGGCGAACAATGTATTGAAAAACATTGATGTGCCAAAGGACATGAGCTACGCAGATCGTAACCGTATCGAAGGATATACACGTTTTATTAGAGCTTACGCATACTATAACCTCATTATAGATTTTGGCCCACCAATCTTGTTGGGAGATGAAGTTGTGAATACCAATGAGGATATTGCGTATTATGACCGGCCCCGGGCGACGTATGATGAGGCTATGGAATACATCTGTGGTGAATTTGAAAAGGCTGCTGTACAACTTCCTGTTGATGTTAGTCTATTGGATTTCGGCAAACCGACAAAAGGTGCCGCATTTGCATTGATCGCCCGTTTGCGCTTGATCCATGCCAGTCCATTGTTTAATGGCGGACCTGTTGCCGCATCCTATTTTGGTAGCTGGATTCGCAAGACCGATGGCACACATTATGTATCACAACAATACGATGAAAAACGTTGGGCAGTAGCCGCTGCCGCTGCTAAGCGTGTTATGGATATGGGCCGGTATAAATTATATACAGTGCCTGCGGACGAAAGAACGCCTACACTTCCAGCTGGCGTAACGTCCGATCCCAACTTCTATGGAAGCTTTCCGAATGGGGCGGCTGATATTGATGCATTTAGATCATATTCTGACGTCTTTACCGGTGAGGCTGTCGCTTCAATCAATCCCGAATACATTTGGGGGCGTAATACAGAATATTTTAGAACGGATTTGAATCAGGGGGCATTTCCGCCAACTTTAGGAGGATGGGGACGTTTCTCGGTGACACAAAAAGTTGTAGATGCTTATCTGATGGATGACGGACGTACCAAAGAAGAAGCACGTGGCGATACGTATTTTGAGGCGGTGGCTGATCTTCCTGCCGGTGGAACCTTTGGCGATTTATTTACGGCTCAACCGCGTAAATTTTCAGGTTACCCACTGAATGCGGGGATATTTAAGATGTATGCAAACCGTGAAATGCGTTTTTATGCATCGATAGGTTTCAACGGTGCTGTGTGGCAGGCTTTGTCGAGTACAACGTTGAATACACATACGGCTAAATATTTTTATCAGGAACCTGATGGTCGAGGTGGTGTCTCGGCATCGTCGCCTAACTATCCATTAACTGGTTATGTTATTAAGAAATGGGTAAATCCATTTGATGCAATCAGTGGCACGGGGGCCAGAATGATGCCCAAAGCATATCCTATTATACGTTATGCAGAAATATTGTTATCCTACGCTGAAGCACTAAATAACCTTACTGGAAGCCATACGGTACAGCTTGGTGATAAAACCTATACCGTGAGCCGGGATGAAAGTGAAATAAAAGGTTCTTTTAATGCTGTTCGATACCGTGCGGGTTTACCAGGATTGTCTGCTGCGCAGCTTGCCAACAAGGCAGAGGTACAGAAGCAAATAGAACGTGAGCGTATGGTGGAGTTTCTATGGGAAAACAGACGCTTTTACGACGTACGCCGCTGGGGTAAATACGAAGAGACTGAACGCGAACCAATTCGTGGTATGAACCCCGATGGTGCGGACCGGGAATCTTTCTACAAGCGAATTTCACCAGGTACATCGTCATTCTTGACACGTCAGGTAGACAAAAAATTAATTTGGGTGCCTATACCTCGTGCCGAAATGCGCAGATTACCATCATTGGATCAGAATCCGGGCTATAATTAGGATTAAGCATTAAAAAAGGAAAATATAACCGTCTTCCATAACCGTTTTGGTTTGTGGAAGACATTAAAATATTAAATTATGAAACGAAGTTTTATCGCTATACTGACAGCTTCGATGGCTTTAGTTGCCTGTAAGGACAATGAAGTATTCGAAAAGGAAATGTATAAAAATGAGGTAGCATTAATAAGTTCTGATTATCACAATACGTTTAAAGAAGTGGTTCGCTTGACGGGAGAAGAGGTAATTGGCTATGTAGCGGCATCTTCAGGAGGTACCCATGCGCCTGATAAAGATCTTGTTATTGCACTGGAAGAGGATTCAGAACCTTTAGTAAAATACAATTTTGCTGTTTACGATAATTCGGAAGATCTGTATGCCAAATTACTTCCTAAAGAGAAGTATGACATCATGGACAAAAGGATTGTGATCAAAGCAGGCGAGCTAACAGGCCGTACCATGGTTAAATTGCGACCAGATGGATTATCTCCGGACTCTACCTATTTTATTGGGCTGAAAGCAACAGGTTCATCCGGTGTTGAAATCAATCCTAAGAAAAGCACCATATTGTATCAGGTCATCATAGAGAATGAATATGCATCACAGGCCAAAAATACCATGTATTCAATGGTGGGGTTTGCCAATGGTTTGTCTACAGCGGCGAATAAACAGCTATTTCCATTAACCAGCAATAGCGTGCGGATGGTCGCCGGAAATGAAACCTTTATATCTAAAGTACCTAATATTACGAAAAACTGTCTTACGTTGGAGATAGATGATTTTAATAACGTAAAGATAAAGCCCTACAAAGATATTCAGGTCGTACAATTGGACAATGACCCAATGTATCCGAATAAATTCAAAGTGGAAGAAGCATTTGGTATGCGCACAAACGTGTTTTTATTGTCATATCAATATACGATAGGCAATGTGACGACAATTATGAAGGAACGTGTTGAAATGCAGGTTAAATAAAATTATGGAATTCATGAATACGATTAATTATTATAAATTGGATACGTTTCCAAAATCAATAGTTGTCTTTTGTCTTAGTTTGATAATGATACTAACATCCTGTAAAGACGATCTTGCGGTAGATGGTGCTTTTGCACTAAAAGATAACCCATCAAAATTGACCGCTGCGGCTGATGGTTTATCTGAAACCTACACTGTTCAGGCGACAGGCAAATGGAAGGTTGAGCCCCTCCGAAAAGAAAACTGGCTTAAAATCGATCCAATGGAGGGGAATGGAAATGGAACATTTACCGTTACCGTCCACAAAAATACCGATCCCGAAGCGCGTGAACTGACTTTGTTTTTTACTTTAGATGGAAAGTTACAAAATAACGTGCTGAAGGTAGAACAGGCAGGAACCACAGATCAAGGACAGGTGAAAGATCCCTATTTAAAAATAGATGGCATATCCAACCGTTTGGAAGTTCTGGAAGAGGGAAGTAATGGACAATATATTCTCCGTTCTACAGGTAAGTGGAAAGTTGCGGTGGAGGACGAGTCTGACTGGGTTAAGGTTTCCCCTATGGAAGGTGAGGGCGATACCCCGATAACAATCACTGTAAATAAAAATACCGACATTGAGCGTACAGCAAATCTATTGTTATTTTTAGACGATGTGCAACAGGCATCTCCGCTAACGGTATATCAGAAAGGCCAAAAATTGCAAGTAGAGGGCGATGTCGTTCTTCAGGAGGACTTTAACTGGCTGACCTATGGAAGCGAGATCTTTAATGCGACTTCAGGCGAAACCAGGATTGCTTTATGGAGCACGGAAGAGTTGGCCAAAGGCTGGACCAGTACGATCAATACGACAGAAGGTGGCGGTAATTATGCATCGATTTATGCGCGACCAGGCTTTATTAAATTAGGGCGTACGAACTACGGCGGCGATCTAATTTCGCCGAAGCTGGCCAATGTACAGCGTACAAAAAATCTATTGGTTACCTTCAAAGCTGTACGATATGCCACTGGTGATCATTATCTACTCAACGTTGGTGTCAAAGGACCGGGAACGGTCAGCGTGAGCCAATTTAATGTGATGAACGTTGCAACTCCTAATTCGAATCTAGAATCGTGCAGGGCTGCATGGCAAGCTCCAGAGGCGACCTATTCTTTTGTTGTTACGGGAGCTACTGCGGAGACTCAAATTTGGTTATTGGGTGGCGCTTTTGATCAGCGTGCTGGTAATTGGCCAGCTACTGTTAACCGTATCTTTGTCGACGATATCGTTGTTACCGTCGCTAAATAATAAACCTGGCCCATGCATACTTTCTCTTCAGAAAAATTGCATGGGCTATTTTGTGCCCCCTGCTAAGTAATTGTTAATAGCCTTTAATCACCTATTTTTTATGAAAAAAAAAGAACAATATAACCGACGGGTCTTTATTCGAACTACATTGGTAACCGGACTTGGCCTAACATTAAACTTATACAGCTGCACCAAAGCTTCAGCTATTCCCGAAAATAAGCCCGGTGAACCCGAACCGGAGAATGAAGATAATACATTACGGATAACCGGTGTGCTATTGTCCGCCCGGATAGAATCTTCCAAGGGGGGCGAATATACAATACAAGGAATGGGATTCAAGACGGGAGATCAGCTATATTTTGAATCACTGAATAAACCCGGTGTAATGGGGAAATTTACCGTCGCAAGCAAATCTGCTTCTGCAGATCATATTGTTTTTGTTTTCCCAACGGACTTGCCATCGGATAGTTATCGGATATCCGTAAAACGCGGAGCCCAGTCATTTTTGTTGGGATCAACCATTGTCAATTTATTTTTTAATGCGAATATCCCCGACAAAACAGGAATGACTGTAAAGGGTGTTGTTTACGCTAATGGTGTAGGTGTTGCCAATGTTGTGGTATCAGACGGCTTTGAAGTGACAATGACGGATGCAGCTGGTATATATTATTTACCTTCTTCCAAAAAAGGAAAATATGTGTTTATCTCCATACCGGGAAACTACGAAGTTGATTCAAACGTCAATGCGCCTCAATTCTTTCAACGCCTTTCGCAGCCGGCTAATATTGTTGAGATTAAAGATTTTGAGCTTAAGGCTGTAAATAATGAAAAACATGTGGTCATGGTGTTGGGGGATATGCACTTGGCTAAACGTACGGATGACCTGAATCAGTTTCAGAAAGGATTCCTGCCCGATGTTAATCAATCAATACAAAACTATAAAAATGCGGGCAATAAAGTGTATGCGCTGACATTGGGAGATATGACTTGGGATGGGTACTGGTATACCAATAATTATGCACTGCCGCAGTATATTGTTGAAATGAATAAGATCAACGCGATGGTATTTAATACCATGGGCAATCATGATAACGATCCAAAGTTTTATGAAGATTGGGGGGCTGAAGATAAGTTCCGTGATGTATTGGGGCCGACTTATTATTCATTCAATATCGGTAAGGTACATTACATTGTTTTAGATAATATTGAATATATTAATGCCGGTGATGCAAGGAACTATAATACAAAAATTGTCGCCGATCAGATTGAATGGCTCAAAAAAGATCTAGCAACCATTACGGATAAGGATACGCCGATTGTGATCGCTATGCATGCACATTTACATACCAATCCAATTCTCAATACGAGCGGTGCCGAAACCACAGGATATCGGATAAGCAATGCGCAGGATTTTGTGAATACCTTGAATGGATTTAACACCGTGCATGTGCTCACGGGACATACGCATATCAATTATAACGTAGAAACAGCTGCTACGCCGCATATCATGGAGCATAATACAGCTGCCATCTGTGCGACCTGGTGGTGGACCGGTAACGCGGGATATGCAGGCAATCATATTTGTAAGGATGGGGCCCCAGGAGGCTATGGAATATGGGCGATAGACGGAAGAGATTTAAAGTGGGGGTATAAGAGTATTGGTGAGCATGCTGATTATCAATTTAGGGCTTATGATCTTAATCAGGTGCATCTTACCAAAGATAAATATGCCCCAAATTTTAAGCCTACAAGTGATCTGAAATGGCAGAGTTATGCGGCGGAATATGCGAATCCCAATAACAACAATGAGGTACTGATCAATGTTTGGAACTACGATAAAAATTGGAAAGTCGAAGTGAGTGAAAATGGTCAACCGTTGACAGTCTCCCGTGTCCGTATGCGAGATCCATTGCATATTGTTTCCTATTCAGCACAGCGGCTTAATCGAAATGCTACCCCCACCGAGGACTTTGTCAGCACCCTGACAGCGCATATGTTTAAAGTGAAGGCCTCTTCTCCCACCAGCACCTTGTTAATTAAAGTAACTGATCGTTTTGGTAAGGTTTATCAAGAAACTATGGTTAGACCCAAAGCTTTTGGATACCTGATGAAGTAGTAGAGAGCTAGATAAAGCTCCGTCACCTGAAGACTGAGCTTTATCTAAATCAAGTTATTCCTATAAAGAATGATCTGTATTATCGAATATAAGATTTGATGGTACAGGGTCTATTAATAGGTAATCTTAGGCTTGCCATTTTCAAAAACCACCCCTTTGGCTGGTTTGTCATTTTTGTCTGGACAGTTCAAGCTTTTGTCCAGCACTCTTTTTGCATGATCCAAATGATTATACTGTTCTGCCATATTGCCAAACTCAGCAAAGTTTTCTTTGTCAGTATACAATATAGAGATAAATTCACAGTCTTTACGAAAGGGGGCGATATGCCATTTACTTGGGTCGGTACAGGGAATGTCATTGAAAAATGTGGTCATTTTAGGTAACAGTTCATCCAGCCGCTGGTTAATTTCAGGCAGCTCCAGATCCCTAGCGCTGGCGACTTTGACTTTGCCTGCAATGCAGCGTATTCCAAAATGAGGCGGAAGATAATTTTCAGCTGGACTGGTATTGTAAACAATAGGCCCTTTATATACTTTCTGTGCCGTTTCTTTAAGGTCTGCAGCTTCGGCAATTAATTTATTATAAGCTTGCTCAAAGCTCGGATGTACGGGGACATAGGTGTAATAAAGCGTGTCAATACGACATTCCTTTAGGTCATTGCAGGAAAGATTTTCAGTTAGTTTAACAGCTTGTTGGATTTTATCGTCTGCTAGGCTAGTGAGTTCTCCATAGTCGTCTTCTTTTTTACAGCCTACAAATAAAAATGTACTAAATAACAAAAAGTAAAATAGGTGTGTTAAGTGCTTCATAAATTTGGTTTTTGTAAGATTAACGAAAGCTATTAACTATCTGCTACAGTCAAAGGTATTCTAATGCAGGGATATATTGCTTTTTATTATCAATAATTAATAAAGTTGTTTTCGAATAGTCTTTAGTTCGGCGAAATTAACATTTAAAAATGACTTAGTCTAAAACACTTTAGTGTAGTATTATTGCTAACCATCTCTATACGACTTGTTTTGATACAATGTGCAGGTAGGCAAGGGTTGTCCATAATTACTTTGTACAGGGATGTCTTTTTTTATGCCAGAAAATGAGATAATACCGCGAAATTGTCGCACTCCACTACCGCTACAAATTAATGTTACGTAGAAAAATAATATTAAAATTCGTATCTTCGTGCAATGGATAATTTTATTGTTTCTGCACGTAAATACCGCCCGATTACCTTTGATTCGGTTGTAGGTCAGCAACACATTACTGGTACCTTAAAGAATGCGATACACAACAATCAGTTGGCGCAGGCATTTTTATTTTGTGGTCCCCGCGGTGTGGGGAAAACTACCTGTGCGCGTATTTTAGCTAAAACAATAAATTGTGAAAATATCTTAGCAGGCACTGAACCTTGTGGTGCATGTGCTAGCTGTAAGTCTTTCCAAAATGGAAATTCTTTCAGTATTCATGAACTGGATGCCGCATCCAATAATTCCGTAGATGATATCCGCAACCTGATTGATCAAGTACGCATACCACCACAGGCTGGAAAATATAAAATCTATATCATAGATGAGGTGCATATGCTTTCTCAAGCGGCTTTCAATGCTTTTTTGAAGACATTGGAGGAACCTCCTTCCTATGCTATCTTTATCCTGGCGACTACTGAAAAACATAAGATTTTACCAACGATTCTTTCGCGCTGTCAGATTTTTGATTTTAACCGGATCAAAGTGGAAGATATGGCCAGTCATTTGGCCCGTATCGCTGACAGGGAAGGTATTGCTTATGATCAGGACGGATTACATATCATTGCCCAAAAGGCCGATGGTGGCCTTCGGGATGCCTTGTCGATGTTCGATCAGATCGTCAGTTTTTCCAATAAAAATGTCACCTATCAAGCGGTAATCGATAATTTGAATATCTTGGATTACGATTATTATTTTAAGCTAACGGATGCTATTTTAACTGAGGATGCAGCACAAACTTTATTGATTTTCAATGAGATTTTAAATCACGGGTTTGATGGCAGTCATTTCATAGCCGGTCTGTCTGCACATTTTAGAAATTTGCTGGTTGCTAAAGAGCCGGCTACGCTAAAATTATTGGAAGTCAGTGATAGTATTCGTCAAAAGTATCTGCAGCAGTCCCAAAAAGCTTCTCCAGGATTTTTGTTATCTGCATTGAATATTTCCAATCAATGTGAGATCAACTATAAGACAAGTAAAAATCAACGCCTGCAAGTTGAACTTTCACTCCTCAAGACATGTCATATCGCAAGTGCGATTAAATTGAGCCAGCTTGGATCCGTACAGATTCCTTCGGCAACCGAGGGCGTAAAAAAAAAACTTCCTGAGCCAGTAGTTGGACAAGCGCAACAAACCTCGGTAGTCCCTACTCCGCAAGCGACTTCTCCAGCGAATGCTCCTGTCGTTGAAAACCCTGTGACACCGCGTTCGCAAGCTAACCCCGTAAATTATCAGGCTTCCGAGACTAAGGAAGAGGTGAAAAAAGATCCTATTTCCAACGTGCCTCCTAAAGTAAAAAAAGGCGGGTGGGGAGCATCTACTGCAGCAATTATTCCGTCTTTGCCGGATTTGAATACCATATACGATAACAATGCGGTTGCCAAAGAAGGTGATGAGCCAGAATTAATACGTGGAAGCGAACAACGTGATGTTTCATTCGGTCAATTTATTGCTGTTTGGAATAGTTATGCTGAACAGCTGAAAGCGGAAAACAAGATTAACTTGTATACCATGATGACGGCTATGCAACCGCGGTTAAATGGGGTATTGATTGAAATTGATGTCGAAAATGGTGTTCAGATGGATGTATTGCAAAGTGCAAAGGTTGATGTGTTGAACTACCTACGTGTGAAACTCCAGAATTTTTCGTTGGATCTGCAGGGGGTGATGATGGAACATACGATTTCACGCAAGCCCTATACTTCCCAGGAGAAGTATCAAGCGATGGTCAACAAAAACCCGCTTTTAGATACTTTGCGGAAGGAGTTTAACTTGGGACTAAGCTAATTCAAGCACGCTAGTTGTTTTTTATTTTTGTACATTTGCAAACTCTTCCATGAAGAGGGAAATATTTAGTTTTATTATGCAAGGAAATTTTCAGAGACGTGATCGCGACCACGGGGAAAGACGTGAAGTGAATCAGATGGTATTTGGTATTCGTGCTGTCATCGAAGCAATCGATAGTGGTAAAGAGATCGAGTCATTATTTATACAACGCGGTTTGAGCGGCAGTTTGATTCTAGAATTGAAAGCCTTGTTAAAGGAACATAATATCGCTTCTCAACAGGTGCCAATTGAAAAATTAAACCGCATAACACGTAAAAATCATCAAGGTGTAATTGCGGTTATTTCTCCAATTACCTATCATGATATAGAAGAACTTCTCCCTCAGATTTATGAAAAAGGTGAAACTCCTTTACTTCTGATGTTGGATGGAGTGACAGATGTGCGCAATTTGGGTGCTATTGCACGTACAGCGGAATGTTCTGGAGTACATGCCATCATTGTCCCTAAAAAGGGCTCAGCTGAGGTTAACCCCGATGCCATTAAAACATCTGCTGGAGCACTCTATAAAATCCCTGTCTGTCGCCATGATAGCTTGTCCAAAGTTGGTAAATTTTTGATTGATTCAGGTGTGCAATTAGTTGCCAGTACAGAAAAAACAACCTCGAGCATTTATGATGTGGATTATACAGCTCCAACCTGTGTGATTATGGGTGCAGAGGACGTTGGTGTTTCCAATGACCTAATCCGTATTGCCGACCACCTGGCCAAGATACCAATGTACGGTGAAATAGGTTCGTTAAATGTATCTGTGTCGGCCGCAGTAGTGATCTATGAAGCGATTCGTCAACGGATTGTTAAAAAATAAAGAATATAATTTAGTTGATTACAAAAAAGCCTTTGTTTTTGACAAAGGCTTTTTTGTAGACTAGTTTTGATAAATATCTTCAATCTCTTGTTCGTATTTTTGCAAGATAACTTTTCTTTTCATTTTTAAAGTCGGTGTCAATTCACCGGTTTCAACGGTCATTTCGTCTGGGACTATGATGAACTTCTTGATCTGTTCCCAGCTGCCAAAATTTTGATTAATACGGTTGAGTTCCGATCTCATTTTCTGTTTCAGTTCAGGACTATTTAGAAAATCTAGCCTAGAAAGATTGGCAAGGGCGGGAAAAGCACTTCTTGACCATTCTAGAAGATTATTATAGTTGGGAACAATCAACGCCGCAGGAAATTTGCGGCCTTCTCCAAGTACCATAGCCTGTTCGATAAATGAAGATTCGACCAGTTTAGATTCGATCTGCTGCGGAACGATATATTTTCCTCCAGAAGTCTTGAACATCTCTTTCTTTCGGTCTATAATTTTAAGAAATTTACCGTCTACCCATTGACCAATGTCCCCAGTATAAAGCCAGCCATCCTTGATCGCTTCTGCTGTTGCCTCTGGATTTTTATAATAGCCAATCATATTATTCTCGCCTTTAGTCAATATTTCTCCATCGTCAGCAAGCTTTATTTCGATATGAATTAACGGTAAGCCTACAGTCCCAATTTTCATGCCTCGTTTATAGCAGTTTACAGCGATACATGGTCCCGCCTCAGTGAGGCCATAACCTTCATATATTGGAATTCCTGCTGCCATATACAGACGGATTAATCTTTCCTGTAAAGCAGCACTCCCGGAGGCAATCCCTTTGATGTCACCACCTAATGCTTCGCGCCATTTTGAAAAAACTAATTTACGGGCAATGTTCAGTTGAAGGTCATACCACCATGTACGTCCCTCCAGTTTGTATTGTTCGCCGATGCTCAAGGACCAGAAGAATAGCTTACGCTTGACTCCTGTTAGCTGCTCTCCTGTAGCCATAATCTTTTCATAAACTTTCTCCAATACACGAGGTACAGCGGAAAAAATATGCGGTTTAACGGATTTAAAATCTTCACCTATCGTATCCATCGATTGAGCAAAGAAGATTGTCAAACCTTTGTACATATATACATATTGGAATACGCGTTCATAGGCATGACAAACTGGAAGAAAGGAGAGGGCACGATCACCTCGTTCGACAGGAAAGGAATATTCACTACTCAACGTATCTGCCAATAAATTTTTATGAGACAACATAACACCTTTGGGATTTCCTGTTGTGCCAGAGGTGTAAATGATGGACGCTAATGTATCGGTTTTTATACCATCACGTAGTTGGTTTAGCGTTTCATCTGTAATGATCTCGCCCTTGGAAACGAAGTCATGCCAATGGTTTAGACCATCCTCTTTGTCTAGACTGTAAATAGCATTTAGTTGCGGACAATCATCTTGTATCGTTAATATCTTTGTGTATAGTGTCTTTGAACTGACAATACACTTCCTGATTTCGGCATGATTGAAGATATATGTGTAATCTAAGGTCGAAATATTAGGGTAAATGGCGACTACTACAGCTCCAATTTGTTGAATAGCAAAATCAAGGATATTCCACTCGATGCGGTTCTCACTAATTAATGCTACTTTCTCTCCCGGCTGAACGCCTAATGCGATCAAACCTTTAGATGTCTCGTTGACCTGTTCAATAAAATAAGTATTGCTTACTTTTACCCATTCGTTACCTTTTTTGAAAGAAAACATCGGGAAATCCGGAGCAATATTATATTGCAGGTATGCTAAATCAAATAATCTTGTTGCTACTATTGGCATGTTAGAAGTCCAGTTCGTATAATACAGCTAATTTAAGCTTTTTTATAGAGACTATTATATTGGCAGGAGATATTAGTGCCTGTACTTTTAGAAGGGGATATAAAAGAAAAGACTCTGGTAAATCAAGCTACGTGCTTTTATACCAGAGTCTTTAAACTCTTATTTTAAATACTAATGACTAGTATTTGCTTTTTGATTCTTTACGTTTTCCAGAGAAATCACGGAAGCCACCGCCATTGCTGCTACGCTCACCACGATCACGACGCTCACCACTGAATCCGCCTTCACGTCTTCCGCTGCGTTCGCCGCCACCATATCCACCTTCACGTCTTCCACCGCGATCTCCACCACGGTATCCACCTTCACGTCTTCCGCCACGGCTTCTTCCACCACGGTCGCTACGACCTTCTCCTCTAGCTTCACCAGATACTTCGATACGTACTTGACGACCATTGTAATCTACACCTTGGAATCCTTGGAATACTTTTTCTACTTCTGCATCTTGAACTTCGAAGAATGTGAACACACCTTTCAAATCAATTTTACCGATTGATTTTCCTGAAATATTCGCATTGTTACAGATAAAGCCTAACATGTCTCCACGAGAGAATTCATCTACTGAACCTAAGTTCATAAATAAACGCGTGTAGCCTTTTGAACCTTCACGTGAACGACCATCACGTCTATCACCGCGGTCTTCACGACCACCATCACGCGCTTCGATATTTAAATCAGGTGCATTTTTGTAATAATCCAAGAAACGGTTGAACTCAAGAGAAGCGAATCTTTTGATGATATCTTCTTTTGAAAGTGATTCCAAATTTTCCATAATTGCAGGCAAGAATGGACTGATTTGTTCATCGTTTACTTCAACATTTTCAATCTTTTTAACGATAGAGAACAATTGTTTTTCGCAAACTTCAGCACCTTGAGGTACTTGTTTTTTCTCAAAAGGCTTACCGATGATTTTTTCAAGATGACGGATTTTGCTTAGCTCTTTTACGTTTACCAAAGAAAGCGAAATACCAGTTTTACCTGCACGGGCTGTACGGCCAGAACGGTGCGTATAGTTTTCTGTTTCATCAGGTAAAGAGAAATTGATAACGTGAGTTACATCACTTACATCAATACCACGAGCGGCGACGTCTGTTGCGATCAATAATTGTAAACTACGGTCACGGTAACGTTTCATAACTTTATCACGTTGTTGTTGGGACAAGTCGCCATGCAGTGAATCAGCGTTGTAACCATCTTTAATCAACGCTTCAGCGATATCCTGTGTTTCGATTTTTGTACGACAAAATACGATACCAAAGATATCAGGGTTTGAATCCACAATACGTTTGAATGCAGCATATTTATCTTTTGCTTTGATCAAATAATAGTGGTGTTCAATGTTGGCATTACCGGTGTTTTTTGTACCTACAGTAAGCTCAACTGGATCGGTCATATAATTCTTTGCGATACGACGTACCTCAGCAGGCATTGTCGCCGAAAATAACCAAGTTTTTTTCTCGTCAGGAGTTTCTGACAAAATGTTGTTGATGTCTTCTTTGAAGCCCATATTGAGCATCTCATCCGCTTCATCCAATACAACATATTTTACATTTGAAAAATCAATCGCATTTCTGCCGATGATATCCAACATACGACCTGGGGTCGCTACTACAATTTGCACTCCACGTCTAATTTGACGTAGCTGGTCTGAGATATTTGCACCTCCATATACAGCAACAACATGTACGTTGTCAACGTATTTAGCAAATTTTTCTAAATCTTTTGAGATTTGTAAACATAATTCCCGAGTAGGGCAAAGAATTAATGCCTGTGGGTGTTTTTGAGAAAAGTCTAATTGCTCTAATAATGGAAGACCAAATGCCGCGGTCTTTCCTGTGCCAGTTTGGGCTAATCCGACAAAATCGTCGTTACCAGTCAATAAAACAGGAATGGCTTTTTCCTGAATTTCAGAAGGTTTTTCGAAACCTAATTCTGAGATGGCATTAACAACTTCCTCACGGATTCCCAGTTCTAAAAATGGGTTCATGAAATATTTTATACAATAGGCACTATTGCCTAAGGCGATGCAAAGATAAGAATAATATTGGAATAAACAAATAATTTAAACAATTGATTTTTAAGGTGATCTGATTCTTTTGTACTAAGTGATAATAAATTGGGTCGTGTTACTTAGATTTAGCGCGCTTTAACAAGTTTTATTTTGAATGTGAAACCATTTACAGCCTAGCTTATTTGAAAGGGATGCTCAACATAAAATTATAGATTTCTTTAATTCCGATAAAGCCAAAGATAGATTGTTGGAGCACTGGCATAAACATATATTTGACTATTTCTCCGATATTGTGCAAAAATATATTCCTATTTAAATCTGCTGTTAACTAGGTATAAAATGCTGCAAAAGCAACCTGATCACCTGGATTATAACGTAAATCGACGATCAATTCCTCTATTTGTTTTGATTTAAGATTTTGTATTGCTTCTAATAGCGAATAGGCTCCATCGAAATCAAATTGGCATATAATTACTTTAAATAGGGGGATCTTTTTACGTTTACCTTATCAAAGAATAAGATTTCGATAAGAAAAGGAGTAATAAAAAAGGCATCACCGTGAAGTGATGCCTTTGGCTTGTATAAATCAAAGAATATCGATTAATAAAGCGTAAACTCTACGCGACGGTTTTGTTGACGACCATCGGCGGTTTTGTTTGATGCGATCGGTTGGTCAGGACCATAACCTGTCGCTTCAATACGCGATGCATTAGCACCTCGAGATACTAAATAGGCTTTTACCGATTCTGCGCGTTCTTTTGATAAACGCATGTTCAATTCACGGGAACCTGTATTATCGGTGTGACCAGCTAGTTTTAAGCTGAAGTTTTTCTCGATTAACAGTTCGGCTACTTTATTTAATGTCGCGTATGATGTAGGACGTATGGTTGCTTTTCCTAAATCGAACTCCAAGTTTTTGATTGCGTCAGCAACAACTTTTCGGTCAGCCTCTGTTACAACAACCTTTTCAACCACTCTTGTTTCGTTTTTAACAACAATTGGACATCCTGCACCGTCTACCTGAACACCTGAAGGTGTGCCTGGGCATTTGTCATATTTGTTAGCTACACCATCACCATCATCATCTTTCAGGTCACTGTTTAGTCCGTCCAGTTGATTTTGTAGTGCTTGGTTTTTAGCATTTAAAGCATCATTTTGTGCTTTAAGATCATCGTATTTCAATGTGTAGTCGTTTACTAAGGTCGCGACAGGATTTGAATTGTTCAAAGCAGGTTTGCTACCATTACCCAGTGCAAATTCTAAGCCACCATGGATGTAAGTAAACAAGTCATTCTTATATTGACCACCTCGAATACCGTCAAAGTTTTGGTTAACCCAATTTAACTGATAACCCAACTCAAAGTTGATTCCTTTGGCAACAGCAAATTTGAAACCCATGTCCAATGGTACATATATTTTAGAAATACCATCGGCTTCTTGAGAAGTAGAACCTGTTGTCAATGTTGTTTTGCTGTTCATAACACCAACACCAATTGACGCATAAGGTTTGATGAAACTGTTGAAGAATCTCCAGTTCGTATTAGCCGCTTGGAATTCTCCTGACAATGCAGCAGACCATGGTGTTTTAGCCTCAAAAGATTGTGATCCATCTTTAAATGCGCCACCTGTTTTACCGCCAAAGTAACTCGCTTTAATGCCGAAAGAAGGAGAGATTTGCTTTTTAATATAAGCACTATATCCCAAATTCCATGCTAAATCCTCATAGTTTGCACGGTTAAAGCCAGCAATGTTAGTTTGATTTGTCACCCCGGCACCAATACCGATAGACCATGTTCTATATTGTGTAGCTGGTCCAAATGGTGTTGTTCCTTCAATGGATGATGCTTTTGCATTTTGAGCATTTGCTGTATTCGCAAATAAGCCCGCAGATGCAAGCGCGAGTACGAATTGTAATTTTAGTTTCATATAATTTGTGTTTGTATAAACCGATGCAAAAGTAATAAGTTAAAAATTAAATTCACTATAGGTTTGTAGTTGAAATATGACATTTGGTAAATAAAAAGGTGTTTCTGTTTAAAAACACCTTTTTATTAGTGTAATTTGTTAGTTATTAATAAAGTGTAAATTCAACACGGCGATTCTGTTGACGGCCCGCTGCATTTTTATTGGATGCAATTGGTTGGTCTGGACCATATCCGGTTGCTTCGATACGCGACGCGTTAGCACCCTGAGATACTAAATATGCTTTTACCGCTTCTGCACGTTCTTTAGACAAACGCATATTTAATTCGCGTGAACCTGTATTGTCGGTGTGACCTGCGAGTTTTAAACTAAAATTTTTCTCGATCAATAATGCGGCAACTCTATTCAATGTCGCATAAGAGCTGGAGCGAATAGTTGCTTTACCTAAATCAAACTCCAAGTTTTTGATCGCATCAGCAACAACTTTCTTATCTGCTTCTGTAACCACAACTTTCTCTACGACTTTGGTTTCGTTTTTAACGACAATTGGACAACCCGATCCATCCACTTGGACACCAGAAGGTGTACCTGGGCATTTATCGTATTTGTTAGCCACACCATCGCCGTCGTCATCTTTTAGATCATTGTTGAGACCATCTAACGGTCCTTGTAACGCTTGATTTTTAGCATTCAACGCATCATTTTGAGCCTTTAAGTCATCGTACTTAACCGTGTAGTCATTGACAAGCGTTGCGACAGGGTTAGAATTGTTTAAAGCAGGTTTGCTACCATTACCCAATGCAAATTCTAGGCCTGCGTGAGCATAAGTGAATAAGTCATTTTTGTATTGTTGACCCACTGGGTTATCGGTACCCATTCTGTTGTCAAAACGTTGGTTCGCCCAATTCAATTGGTAACCAAGTTCAAAGTTGATACCTTTTGCTACGGCGAATTTAAAACCAAAATCTGCCGGTACATAAATCTTAGAATACGAGTCACCATATTCTCCTCTGTTCCCGTTAGCGATTCCAGCGGTCTCGGCGTTCATTACACCAACACCAATGGATGCGTACGGTTTAATAAAGCTGTTGAAAAATCTCCAGTTGGTATTTGCTGCTAAAAACTCGCCCGACAACGCTACAGACCAAGGTGTTTTAGTTTCAAATCCTGTCTGTTTATCGCTATTAACATAGCCTGATGTTTTTCCACCAAAATAAGTAGCTTTCAATCCAAAGGATGGGGAGATCTGCTTCTTGATGTAAGCACTATAACCCAAATTCCAATCCAGTTTATCGTAACCACCATTGTTAAACTTGGCGATATTTTGCAAGCTCGTTACACCTGCTCCCACACCGATCGACCACGTTCTATATTGTGTTGCCGAGCCTAATGGTGTTGTGCCTTCAATAGATGCTTCTTTTGTGCTTTGCGCAAAGGATGCGGTGGATAAAATTCCTGCCGCAACAAGTAATCCTGATTTTTTAAGGCTAATTTTCATAATGCGTGTTTGTAAAATTATCTACTATAATACTGTTGTTAAATTAACTCACTGAACACTCTTGCAATAAATTTGCCAAAAATTATTTGGTTACTCTACTCGCCCAAAAAAGTTTGGCACCTCAATTTCAAAAGCCAGATGCTTAACAATATTTTCAGTAAAAATGTTTTGAAAAAAAGTTTTCCTGCTTTTTGTGATCAAAATAACATCGACATCTTCATCCCGGATAATGGTATGAATACCGTTTGCAATATTCTCTCGGGAACCTGCAAAATAACTTGGCGACTTGATAATATAGGAAATATCCTCGATACCGGTTTCAGCAATGATCTGTTCAATCCAATTTTCAAGTTTTTTACCTAATATGTTGATTTCTAGTTCGTTTTTATTGATATGGATAAGCTGTAAGTGGAAGTTTTTTCCGTACAATGGTATGGCTTGTTTGAGGACCTCAAGTTCACCGGGTTTGAAATTTGTCAATAACGCAATGTTATCATTTTTCAATTTTATCGCGTTTTTCGGGATGGCTAAAACAGGGATCTTCGACTCTTTAATGACATCATATGTATTGCTTCCAATCAATACAGATTCAAGTCCAGTCACGCCTTTTGTACCCATAATCACCGTTTGATAGACCTCTTTTATCTCTTGTTTATCCAGTGTTTCCGCTAAAATACCGTTAGCAAATAAGGTAGAAATTTTAAGCGAAGGATATTCCTGTAGAAGTTCAGCTACAAGTTTTTCCATCTGATGGCGGGCTTCTCCCTCGGTAGGGTCTACTAAATGCTTCGCATTTGCAAATTTGTTGATATGTGAAGTGAACGAATGAAAGAGTGTAATCTCATCGTTTGTTGTCACTGCGATTTGAGCGGCATAAAATGCGGCAACTCGTGCGTTTTCGGAATAATCTACAGGTATTAATAGTTTAGACATGGCTATAAGGTTATGCTTTAGTGAAAAATATTGGAACTAACGGATGACTAAATAGTGCTTTTGCAACTGAACGCGTGAAGACACGTTCAAAGAACGATTTTCTCGATCGTGTCACCAATAATATTTTGATCTTTTCCTCATGGATCATCTCATTAATGACTTCCGGAACGGTATCGAGGTCCTCAATATCACCCTGTATTGAATCGACTTCGATAGCAATATTGGTCACACCGATATATTTTTTGATCTTATATTTCCATACTTCAAGCTTGTCTTCGATTCTGTTTTCTGAGGAATGATCGTAGTGAACATGCATCAATTTTAATTCAAAATCCTTGCCGATAATGTTGACAAAATCCTGTACGGTTTGTACCTCTTCTTCTTTAAAATTAGACAGTAAGCCAACTTTGTCAATAGGAGTAAAGGATGCTTCAGTTGGAATGGCCAAGACAGGTATTTTGGCTTTTTTGCTAATAACATAGGTTGTGCTGCCAATTAGCTGGCTGTCGTCATTGGTGATGCCTTTAGTTCCCATGATGACAAAATCAAATCGATTAGGAGTGGCGAGCTCGGGTAGTGTTTCTGTAATCATACCGCGCTCACATTGTGTTGTTATTTCAAGCGTAGGATGTTTTAATTTTATTGATTCTGCCAGATTTTTAATAAGGATATCAGCTTTGAATGTTGGAGAATCAGCCTCATTACGGCTGTTTTCCTCCTCAAATACTGCAGAAGCTGAAGTATAATTGTGGTAAAGATGGAGTGAATACCCCTTTTCGAGGGCAAGGTCCACTGCGTAATCTACAGCATTATTAGAATGAGCCGAAAAATCTACCGGTAGTAGAATGTTTTTTTTCATTAGAAGGAATTTAATCTACAAAATCTAATCTTATTTATTTTGCCTTTAGGGAATGTGCGCGAAAGTGTACTAGATTCCCTATTTTACTATCAAATGTAATAAAACAAATGTAATTGTGGATGACCTTAAGTCAAATAGTTTTTGTTGTTTTACATGTTGAATTTGACGAGCTTTAGACAAATATGAATAACGAATAACGCTTTTAAAATGTTGTATTTAATGTCAGTTTGTGATTTTTGCCACCTATAAAATACCCGTGCTCTAACTGTCTGTATGTTATCTCCTGATTTTTTTGTTTGAAAAGTCAATATTGGAGTTTTTCTCGTTTAGAGAAAACGGTCGTTTCAAGGTCAATATATGGAATTCTACATTGCATAACCTACCAATTTTGAGTAAGTTTGCACATATTTTTAGATAATTAAATGACAAGTAGAGAAATTCGTCAAGCCTTTTTGGACTTTTTTAAAAGTAAAGGGCATCAGATAGTACCTTCAGCACCAGTAGTTGTAAAAAATGACCCTACATTAATGTTTACCAATGCGGGGATGAATCAATTCAAAGATTTGTTTCTTGGTGAAGCACCCATCAAATTTCCGCGTGTTGCCGATACACAACGCTGTTTGCGCGTTTCCGGCAAACACAATGATTTGGAAGAAGTAGGGATTGATACCTACCACCATACATTGTTTGAGATGTTAGGAAATTGGAGCTTTGGTGATTACTTTAAGAAAGAAGCTATTGCTTGGGCCTGGGAGCTGTTGACAGAAGTATATAAGTTAGACAAAGATCGTTTATATGTAACCATTTTCGAAGGGGATGCAAAAGAAGGTTTAGAACGTGATATGGAAGCTTTCGATTTCTGGAAGGAATGGATTGACGAAGATAGAATTCTCCTTGGTAACAAAAAAGATAATTTCTGGGAAATGGGAGAGACTGGGCCTTGTGGGCCTTGTTCCGAAATTCATTTCGATATGCGCAGTGCAGAAGAGCGTACACAAACTTCAGGACAGAGTTTGGTCAATGCCGACCACCCTCAGGTAATTGAGATCTGGAATCTTGTTTTTATGCAGTTTAATCGCTTGAAAGATGGTTCACTTCAGTCGCTCCCAGCTAAACATGTTGATACGGGAATGGGCTTTGAGCGTCTGGTGCGATGCATCCAGGGAAAGACATCTAATTATGATACGGATGTATTTACACCTACCATTGATTTTATTTCTGGGAAATCAGGCATAAAATACGGTATAGATGAAAAGTCTGATATTGCTATGCGTGTAGTGTCTGATCACATTCGTGCGGTTAGTTTTGCAATTGCCGATGGTCAATTGCCATCTAACAATAAAGCTGGTTATGTGATCCGTCGTATTTTACGTCGCGCGGTGCGTTATGCTTATACATTTTTAGGTTTTAAGACTCCTTTTATTAATGAACTCGTCCCTGTCTTGGCATCACAGTTTGCCGGTGTATTCGACGAACTGATTCAACAGCAGGATTTTGTACAGAAGGTAATCTTAGAGGAAGAAGTTTCTTTCCTAAGAACATTGTCTACGGGGGTCCAACGATTTGAAAATTATGTAGAGGACCACAGCGTAATTAATGGAGATTTTGCTTTCGAGCTTTATGATACTTACGGATTTCCGATCGACTTAACTGAATTATTGGCCCGGGAGAAAGGGTTAACGGTTGATATGGAAGGTTTCAACCAAGCACTTCAAATTCAAAAGGATCGTTCTCGTGCTGCCACTGCTATAGATACAGGTGATTGGGTTGTGGTAAATGATGATGAGGGATTTGAATTCGTAGGCTACGACACATTAACTGCCGTTACAGAGGTTATTAAATACCGTAAGGTTGTAGCAAAAAATAAAGAACAATTCCAATTGGTGCTTTCTGTCAGTCCTTTTTATGCTGAGGGTGGTGGCCAGGTTGGTGACTCTGGAGAATTGGTTTCCGAGGAAACGGGCGAGAAGATTTATATCACGGATACAAAAAAGGAAAATGGTCTATTTGTACATTTTACAAACAAATTGCCATTAGAATTGAAAGGAACATTTGTTGCTCAGGTCGATAAATCCAAAAGAATCGATACTGAAAACAATCACTCGGCGACCCATTTATTACATGCTGCGCTAAAACAGGTGCTAGGAAGCCATGTGAATCAAAAGGGATCATTGGTCAACGCCGATATTTTACGCTTTGACATCTCTCATTTTGCGAAAATGACTGACGAAGAGATTAAACAAGTTGAAGATATTGTCAATGCTAAAATTCGTGAAAATATTCCGTTGAAAGAGGAACGTAATGTCCCTTATCAACAGGCATTAGATTCTGGTGTAACAGCACTATTTGGTGAAAAGTATGGCGATTTTGTTCGTGTGATCACTTTTGAAGATCAATATTCTAAAGAATTGTGTGGTGGTACGCATGTCAAAGCAACTGGTCAAATCGGGTTTTTCAAAATTGTTTCTGAATCTGCTGTTGCAGCCGGTGTACGTCGTATTGAAGCAATTACCGGCACTCGTTCAGCTTCAGTTATCCGTGAGCATTTCGAATTGGTGCATCACCTGAAAGAGCTTATGAATAATCCAAAGGATTTCGTTTCTGCATTAGGTAAAATCATCGACGAAAATGGCGCTTTGAAGAAAGAAGTCGAGAAGAGCATTACAGAAAAATCCTTGGCATTGAAGTCAGATCTGGAAGCGAAGATTCAACAAGTTGGATCTATAAATTTCTTGTCCACAATTGTTGATCTGCCCAATGCCGAAGCTGTAAAAACTTTGGCGTATGCGGTAAAGGGAGCTGTTAACAACTTGTTTTTGGTCATTGGTGCTGAGTTTGAAGGTAAACCGAGTTTGACCGTCGTCATATCAGATGAATTGGCCAAAGAAAAAGGGTTGAACGCAAGTCATATTGTTCGTGATTTGGCTAAGGATATCCAAGGCGGCGGAGGTGGTCAACCATTTTTCGCAACAGCTGGAGGTAAGAACCCTGCTGGATTAAAGGTTGCAATTGAGCGAGCAATAGATTTCTTGAAATAAATTTTATACAATACCAAGCCATCGGATTTATTCGGCGCCTTCCTTGGGAGATCCGAATAAATCGGATAGTTTTCACGATTCTTAAAGCTGTGACATGTAGCGTGAATCAAACAGAGCAAAGCCATTTGCGTAATTGGGAATAGGTACTTAACAAATAAAAATAAACGGATGAAAAAGGCAGTTTTTTTAGCAGTAGGGATCGTTGGTTTGATGATGGGTTGCCAAAATAAAGAGCAATTTACCATCGCTGGAAATGTCGAAAATCCTGGCAATATCAAAGTTATTTCATTGTATGAAGGTGATACCAAGCTAGATTCAATGTTTTTTGGCGATAATAACAAATTTCAGTTCGTACGACCTGCTAGCCAATCCAGACTGTTGTCCTTGCGTGTAGGTAAAAATCGGTACGATTTGATTGCTTCTCCGGGGGAGACGATCACATTTAAGACAGATCTTCATAAAGATGTAAATGATTATCAAGTGGATGGGTCTGAATTGTCAAAGACGATACAGCCTTTTGCCAAAGAGCGAAATTATCGCGATTATTTACAGGACTCCTTACAGACGGTGTTTTCTAAGCTGACAGCCAATTCAACAGCAGCTGAGATCGAAAAGATTCGTGCTGAATATAAATCAAAGTTTGCGGAAGAATTGCGTACATATACAAAAAAAGCCGTCGATTTCGCTAATAAACACAATGATCTTGCTGGTTTTTATGCGATCTCTACCTTAGATCCCGAAGTCGCCGAAAATGAAATCATTACCTATGCAGAGAAAATAAAGAATGAATTTACGGAGAACAGATATGTGACACAGTTTAAGGAGGAGACCCAAAAGCTAAAAAAAATGGCTATTGGACAACCTGCTCCCGAACTGACTTCATTTACGCCTTCCAACAAAGAGGTAAAATTGTCGAGTTTTAAAGGAAAATATACCTTGGTTGATTTCTGGGCTTCATGGTGTATGCCTTGTCGCCAGGAGAACCCCAATCTCGTTAGGTTGTACAATACTTACCACGCTAAAGGCTTTGATATACTCTCCGTTTCATTTGATGATAATCCTGGCTCATGGATGCGTGCTATCGAAGATGACAAGTTAACCTGGACACATGTATCAGATTTGAAAGCTTGGAGCTCACCAGTTGTGATTGATTACCGTGTGAAAGCCTTGCCTACCTCTTATATTCTCGATCCGAACGGCATTATTATAGCAAAGAACCTGCGCGGCGAGGAGCTGGAGGCATTTTTGAAGAAAACAATTAAATAATCAATCTGTTATTGTTAAATATTATATTACTTAATAATTTGGTAACATTAGATTAACTGATTGTTATCATTTTGTTTATAATTTAGCAAAAAAAATAAGACAAATGAGTTCTTCGAAACAAAAGATTTTAATTGTTGATGACGAAAAAGATATCTTGGATTTAATTGCATTCAACTTAAATCGTGAAGGTTATCAGGTCTCTACAGCGCAAAATGGGGAAGAGGCAATCAACGTTGCTAAACAAGTAAATCCGGACCTCATCATTTTGGATGTGATGATGCCAAAGATGGACGGAATTGAAGCTTGTCGCATCATGCGCGCAATGCCTGAATTCAAAAGTACATTTATGGTGTTTTTGACTGCTAGAAGCGAAGAGTATTCGGAGATCGCAGGATTTCATGTCGGTGCAGACGACTATATTGCAAAGCCGATCAAACCGCGTGCGCTAATGAGTCGCATCAATGCTATCTTAAGAAGAAATGCTTCCGAAGAGTCAGATGCTGCCGTTCAGGATAAAATTGAAATTGCCGATTTGGTTATTGATCGAGATTCTTTCTTAGTCTACAAAGGGGAACAAAAGATCGTTCTTGCAAAGAAAGAGTTTGAGCTATTATATTTGTTGGCTTCAAAACCGAATAAGGTGTTTACGCGTGAACAGATCTTAAAGAGCATCTGGGAAGATTCTGTTGTTGTGACTAACCGTACAATTGACGTTCACATCCGCAAGCTGCGTGAAAAGATAGGAGACGATTATGTAACCACTGTAAAAGGAGTGGGATACAAATTTGATAAAGAATAAAAAAAAGAGGCCAAAGCCTCTTTTTTTATTGATTAACTTTCCGCAGTATAGATTCTATACGATTCGCCTTGCGCCAAATCTGGACAAATCTGGGGCAGATGTTTCCAATTTAACATAAGAGAAAGGAGCGGATTTAGTGAAGGAATTGCCATCGTTATAGGGAACTCTTTCTCGAGATGACTTGATATCACCGCAACAAATCTTTACTTTTGACCTAAAGCAAAGTAAAAATTTCAACATGTCATCTATTCTTATAAAATCTGCACAACTAGTCAATGAAGGTAAAGTTGAGGTTGCTGACGTATATATCAGCAATGGTCGAATCGAAATGATTGCTCAGGAAATTAATCATCCTGCTGATCAGGAGATAAATGCTGAGGGGCTACACTTGCTACCGGGACTTATCGATGACCAGGTTCATTTTAGAGAACCCGGGTTAACTTATAAAGCGGATATATGGCATGAGAGCCGCGCCGCAGTTGCTGGTGGGACAACCTCCTTCATGGAAATGCCTAATACTGTCCCGAATACGTTGACTCAGCAGTTGCTTCAAGATAAATATGATATTGCAGCAAAAAATGCATTGGCCAATTACTCATTCTTTATGGGGGCGGCTAATGATAATCTTGAGGAGGTGCTTAAAACTAATCCAAGAGATGTCTGTGGTATCAAAGTTTTTATGGGGTCATCTACAGGGAATATGTTGGTGGATAATGAAAAAGCGTTGGAAGGGATCTTTGCGAATGCTCCGACCTTGGTGGCTACGCATTGTGAAGACGAGGCGACGATAAAGGCAAATCTGGCCCTATTTAAGGAAAAATATGGTGAGGATGGATTGAAAATTGAGATGCATCCATTGATTCGTTCTGAGGAAGCCTGCTATTTATCCTCGTCGAAAGCTGTCGAATTGGCAAAAAAGCATAATACACGCTTGCATATCCTTCATATATCAACAGCCAAAGAAATTGCATTATTTAGTCATGATATTCCATTAAAGGATAAAAAAATAACGGCTGAAGCTTGTATCCATCACCTTTGGTTTTCTGATCAGGATTATGCTTCAAAAGGTAATTTTATCAAATGGAATCCAGCTGTAAAAACAGCCAATGATCGCGACCAAATTCTAAAAGCTTTATTAGATGGGCATATCGATGTGATAGCGACAGATCATGCTCCGCATACAATGGAGGAAAAATCGCAGCCCTATGCTTCAGCGCCAAGCGGAGGACCTCTTGTACAGCATGCATTGCAAGCCTTGTTGGATATGGTCAAAGCGGGAAAAATGACCCTGGAACAATTGGTGCAAAAATCTGCACACAATACGGCTACATTGTTCCAAATCGAAGATAGAGGTTACATTCGTGAGGGATATTGGGCCGACCTTGTGTTGGTCGATCTGAATAAACCTTATACGGTTTCGAAAGCAAATATCCTGTCAAAATGTGGCTGGTCACCATTTGAGGGACACACATTTAGTTCAACGATTGAACATACTTTCGTATCAGGTAAACTTGCTTTCTCCAATGGGCGACTTATTGAGAAAGGTGCTGGTGAACGTCTGTTGTTCAACCGATAGTATTTAACAATGGAAAAAAGAGCCTTTCTAAAATCGGTTGCTTTAAGCATGTTGTCTATTCCTGTACTGGGAATGGGATTGCCAACCGGAGACAAAAATGAATTGTACGGCCAAGCGGCTTTGCTTGCAACGAGGTTAAAATTGGGGGATACCATAGGTTTAATTACACCTGCAGGTGTATTGGATGAGGAAGAGTCCATTAGCATTGCGCGTGAAATATTCGAGACACTGGGTTTTAGAGTAAAAGAAGGTAAACATATTCGCAGTCGCTACGGTAATTTGGCCGGTACAGATCAGGAGCGTATTGCCGACATACACGATATGTTTGCAGATAAGACTGTCAAAGCGATTGTCTGTATCAGGGGTGGATCGGGTACTTCGCGCCTTTTAGATCGGCTAGATTATAAACTGATTTTCAATAATCCCAAAATTCTATTGGGTTATTCAGATATAACAGCGCTTCTTTTGGCCCTGTATACAAAAACAGGACTTGTTACATTTCATGGCGCAGTAGGTATCAGTACATGGACCCAAAAACTTGCAGAGGCTTTTAAAGCCCAGTTTGTTGCCAATCAGCCAGCGATATTTGAGAATCCCAAGTTGAAGGGGGATACCATTGTACAGACCAAAGACCGAATAGCAACGATTCATCCTGGCATAGCAGAAGGAATATTGTTGGGTGGGAATATGACCGTATTGACCGGATTATGTGGTTCACCTTATCTGCCGGACTTTAAAGATAAAATTCTTTTTATTGAAGAGGTAGACGAAGATATGGAACGGGTAGATCGGATGTTCTGTCAATTGAAAAATGCGGGTATATTAGGCGTAATTAAGGGCTTTATTTTTGGCAAGTGCACCAATTGCAAACCATCTGCTGGCTATGGATCCGTAACACTTGACCAACTGTTCAATGATTATATCAAACCTTTGAAAATTCCGGCGTATACAGGGGCTGTCGTTGGGCATATTGCCGAACAGTTTATTTTGCCCGTAGGAGCAAAAGTCCGTGTAGATGCTTCTCAAGGTACAATTGCTTTAATGGAGCCTGCATTAAAAGATTAATATGAAATTAGTAAAAGTTGATTTCATCAAAGCCTTTTCTTTATATGAAGAAAAGGCTTTGATGCATAGAAGATTTAAACATGCTGATATTTTACCGTTATTAGAAAATATCAGGAGCTATGGACGTTTCACTGTAGCGGAAATTGGGAAGTCCACTGAAGATCGTTTGATCTTTCGACTACAATACGGACAAGGGCCAATCAAGATACTTTTATGGTCACAAATGCATGGTGATGAACCTACGGCGACAATGGCCCTGTTTGATCTATTTAATTTCTTTGGCGGGAAAAATGATGGTTTTGATGCCTTTAGAGATGACATCGCATCAAAAATGACTTTATATTTTATTCCGATGCTAAATCCTGATGGAACCGAAAGGTTTCAGCGTAGGACAGCCATGGATGTGGATATGAACAGAGATGCAAGGGCAGCAGCAACAGTGGAAGGAGCCTTATTGAAGTCGCAAGCCATGTTGCTAAAACCTGATTTTGCTTTTAACCTGCATAACCAAAACAATTACTACAACATTCCCGGAACAAATACGCCAGTGACAATTTCCTTATTGGCGCCTGCTTATGACTATGCGCGGAGTATCAATAAAACTCGGGGAGATGCGATGCGGGTGATTGTCGGAATAAACAAGATCCTTCAGGAATTTGTTCCAAATGCAGTGGCAAAATATGACGATGAGCATACACCGCGCGGTTTCGGTGATAATTTTCAAAAATGGGGCGCCAGGACGATTTTAATTGAATCAGGAGCTTATGTTGGTGATATCGAAAAAATGCTGGTCCGAAAATGTAATTTCGTGGCTTTGTTTAAAGCATTTGAGGAAATTGCTGACCAATCCTTTAAACAGCATTCGATTACCGATTACGATGCAATTCCCTTCAATGATGAAAAGCTCCATGATGTGTTGCTGAGAAATTTGACCATTGAGCGGAGTGGAAAAACATTGCTTGTCGATGTTGCCATCCGGCAGAATGAAAAGACAATTGGATCAGACTATTACGTAGAGGGTATTGTTGAAGATATTGGCGATCTGCAAGATTTTTATGGTTATGTAGATATTGATGTTACAGGAATGGAGTTTGGCCCAGCCAAGATGTATATGGAGCCATTTGCTTCGTTGGCAGATTTAGATGATGCCATCGTGATGGGATTACTTGAAAAAGGCTATGCCGCTGTTATGATTGAAAATGTGATCCCGGGAGAAGTTTTGCATAACCTTCCAATTCGTGTATTAACTAAAAAAGCTATAGAATTTTCACAACAATTAGCTCTCGGAGCTCAGGCGGATTTTTTCCTTCGGAAAGAAGGTAAGATCATTTACGCCGTAGTTAATGGTTGGGTGGTCGATTTGAAAAAACCAAGGCAACAGCAGTATAAAAATCAGATAAGTCAGGAATGCTTAATATAGCTCAAAAAAGAAAAAAGGTCACNNGTGACCTTTTTTCTTTTTTGAGACTACTAGTAGCCGGTATTCTGTTGATTTGCTATAGCTGGGTTTGCATTCATCTCATCCAGTGAAATAGGAAGAATGGTTTTAAAGAAGGTTCTATCGATCGTTTTTTGTCTATTTGTTGTGCTTATATTTCCTAAATCATCATCAAAAGTTATCGATTTGTTCCAGCGCATCATATCAAAGAAGCGATGACCTTCTCCAAGGAGCTCTTTGCTTCTCTCATCGGCAATCATATCTAAAGTAATCGTGCCTGAGGTCGCGACATCTAATTTTGGAGAACGTTGGCGTATTGCATTCAGGTAATTTGCTGCAAGGACCTTGTCAGGAGATGATTTTAGTAGAGCAGCTTCAGCAGCGATAAGATATACTTCGGACAAACGGATGACCTTAATATTGACAGCGGTACTATTTGCTGTTGAATTTTTATCACCGGCAAGCGTGGTGCTACCGCTATATTTATAAACCGCTCCTAAATGGGTGGTGCCGACTTCATCATACGCCATAACACCCCATCTGACATCTGTCTCGTCTTTCTTAAGTTTGGCCAAGAATGGATCTGCGGCTATAAAGTTTCCCAATATGGCTGTACTGCCATGTCCTTTTCTGCGGAACATCGCACCCAGTGAACTAGTCCCTGCATCAGCTTCATTCGGATAAACACCCAATTCTAGAATAGATTCAGTTCCAAACATACCTGTCCAGGATTTTACCCAATTTTCATTGCTATATAATGTGTAAACTTTGGAGTCTATTACTTCTTGAGCGGATTTTAGCGCGTTTTCATAATCGTTCATGTAAAGGTACACGCGAGCTTGAAGCGCTTTATTGGCGAAAAAGTTAAAATATCCATCCGATTTAGATTTTGGCAAAATGTTTTCCGCATCCTTTAGATCCTGTACAATTTGTTTGTAGTTTTCTTCGACAGAAATGCGTTTTTCCTGCGTACTATATTCGAGGACTTTTGTCACATTAGGAATACCAAGGGAAGATTTATCCATATTGTAGGGTTTTCCATATAGCCTCACAAGATCAAAATTGATGAGGGCTCTTGCGGTCAATGCTTGTCCTTTGTAGGTATTAAAATTTTCGGTTGAACCGGCAGCGACTAGTTTATCGATATTCGTCAAAAGATTATTAATCTGCACAAGTGCATGAAATCCTTGTGTCCAGATACCTGAGTAAGGATTAGAAGAGGCTGAATGATTAAAAACATAAAGATAATCATAACCGCGACCCTGAGATGCTATCGTAAAGTCTCCTCCTTTAGCATCAGCATAGAGTGGGAAATTTCGTCCGTAGTAGGCGACGTTTGCCATTTTACTCATTAACCCATTGATGATAACTTTTGCGTCGGCAGCAGTTTGGATAGAGGAATTAGAGTCACCCATATTAGTCGGTGTGACATCCAGAAAGTTGCTACAAGAGCTGATTGCTAATGATATTGTTATGCACGAGGCAATAAAAAGCTTTTTCATAATACTGTTTTTTTTATTAAAAACTAAATTCGACACCAAAAGTGTATGTTTTTGCCAATGGTGTTTCCCAACCGCGCGTACCAAACTGGTTGACTTCCGGATCCATATACTTATATTTCGAAACAGTCAACAAATTGCTTCCATTGAAAAATACTCTTGCATTGGAAATGCCGGCCCGCTTTAAAAACTCATTTGGTAATCTATAGCTCAAAGAAATGTTTTTTAATCTAAGATAGGATGCGTCAAATAGCTGCCTGCTACTGATTTGGTTAACATCTTCCAGATCTCTTCCCGTTACCATTGGGTAAGATCCTCCGGTATTTGATGGTGACCAGCTGTTTTCCGTAAAATAAGCCGCATGAATTCGCTCCCAATAATAGCCATCGTCGGCAACATCTTTGGATGTAGCGTCATAAAGTTTACCGCCTATTTTATAAGCGAAATTAAATCCTAGTGAAAAGTTTTTATAGTCAACATCAGAGTTTATACCTCCGTATAACTTAGGATTTGCATTTCCGATGATGGTTTGTTTCGCTTTTTTGTAGTCATAACTTGCCGCCTTTCCATTAAATATAAAGTCGCCATTAGTGCCATCATTTGTATACCAGACATTTTTACCATTGGTTTGATCGGTACCTGCCCATTCCAAGCCAAAGAATGATAAGGATGACTCTCCTTCACGGTAAATAAATCGGGCTCTATCGTCTCCCCCTGTGGGATCGAACCAAACGATATCCCGTCCACCATATAATTTTGTAATTTTGGATCCGATGATTGCGGCATTTGCGCTTAATGTCCATTTCCAATTTTCGTTTTTAACGATATCTGAACCTAATTCAATCTCGATCCCTTTATTGTTCATTTCACCAACATTTCGCAGTATGGAGCCGAAACCAGTTATTGTGGAGATTGGAACGTTCTGTAGTAGGTCCTTCGAGTCTCTGTTAAAATATTCAATAGTACCAAATAGTTTGTTGCGGAACAGGCCAAATTCTAATGCGACGTTTGTGGAGTAATTTTTCTCCCAAGCGACGTCCGGATTGCCTAGATTATTTAGACCACCTCCTGGCTGCGTCATGTATTTGTTGGAATAGCTTGTCAGATTTCTCCAGGCAAAAAGGTCGGTAGGTAATGTTCCATTTACGCCATATGAACCTTTGATTCTGAGGTTGTTGATTTCCTCAATCCCTTTAATAAAAGATTCTTTTGCCAGATTCCAGGAGCCGGCTAAAGACCAAAAATTACCCCAACGAGGACCTGGTGCTAAGCGTGATTAACCGTCCCTTCTAAAGGATGCTGATGCAAAATAGCGTTCATCATAATTGTACTCGGCCCGCGATAGTACAGACATCATATTATTGCCCCAAGAATAAGCCGATGCATCCAATATACCTGCAGTGGCGACCGTATGAAGGGAAGAGGATGGTAGATCTTTCCCCGTGGCACGGATAAAATCCGTTGTATTTTTTTCAGCCTCGAAGCCTGCTAACAACCCGATATGATGTAAGCCGAAGCTTTTGTTGTAATTGGCGGTTGTGGATGATACCAATTTCTCAATGGACGTAGAAACCTCGGTAACACGGCCATTATCTGCCATTCCGTTATAATGTTTCGCACTATAGTAAATATGATCTTTGACCTCTGTTCTGTCATAGGAGAAAATAGTCTTCAAGGTAAGTTCAGGCAATAACTTCAATGATAGAGATTCTATAGCTGATAATTTGCTCGTTTTCGAAGAGTTTTCCCATTCTTTATTATAGTATAAAGGATTGTATGCAAGACTACCGTAGCGAGCCGTATATTCCTTACCAGTTTTATAATCCGTTGGCCAATACATCTGCCATAATAAATTACTGGTTTGATACAGGTAATTTGTTCCTGTATTTCGGGTGTCATTCATTCCAATAAGCTTGTTGTTGGCGTAGTTGACATTTGATCCAAATTCAAGATATTTTCCAATTGTTTGCGTCAAATTAATCCGCCCATTAATTCTGTCAAAATTATTCTCGATCACCCTACTTTTGTCCTGCGTATAGCCTAAGGAAGCATAATAATTGGTTTTTTCAGTTGCTCCACTTACCGAAATATCGTTACTGTTGAATATTCCCGTTCTGAATAAAGCATTGTTCCAGTCATAATATTGACCATCTCTATTCACGACACCATCAGTTTTTCCTGAGATATGTACATTTTCCCATTGTGAGGTTCCATCTGTGCTGAATTGATAGCCATGAATACCAAAACCATAAGAAGAAGTTGGTTTACCGTAATTTGCCGAATTTGGATTCCAGTCCAAAGAATTTAAGCGGAATAAAGTATTTTTATTCGCCTGTTCAGCGGTTTGACCAGCTGCTATTCTAGAATCATATAAAACGCTATAAAGCATGTTGATTTGATCCTGTACGGAAGCAGGTTCATTATTTTTTGTTGCCCAGGAAGGGCTAATGCCAATAGAAGACTTGACATTGATCTTTGGATCTCCATTTTTACCCCTTTTGGTGGTGATGATGATGACGCCATTTGCGGCTCGGGATCCATAAAGAGAAGAGGCAGCGGCGTCCTTAAGCACAGAGATTGATTCTATATCACTCGGATTTAATGTGCTCATGACGTTGTTTGTATTAACAATGTAATCTCCCATTTGTCCGACACTTCCCGAAATAACTGGAACACCGTCAATAACATATAATGGCTCATTCGATGCGTTCATGGAGCCTATGCCTCGAATACGAATCGCCGAAGTAGCCCCCGCTTGCCCCGATCCATTTGACATTTGTAGACCCGCGACACGACCGGTAAGTGCTTTTTCAAAAGAGGTGACAGGTTGTTTATCAATAGCATCTGATTTTATTTGTGCCGCCGAACCGGTATAGGTGCTTTTTTTAGCCGTTCCATAAGCAATGACAATGACTTCGTCCAAAGCTTTTTCATCACTGTTAAGTGAAATACCGATAGTTTTGCGGCCATTGACCTGTACTTCTTGTGAGCTATAACCTACGGCAGATATACTCAATGTTGCATTGGCGTTTGCGTTTAGGGTAAACAGGCCATTTTCGTTTGTGGATGTCCCTTGATTAGCGCCTTTTACATTAATCGTAACTCCGCTAATTGGTTTTCCGTTGCTGTCTGTTATTTTACCAGCAATTTGGATCTGTTGTGCATATAAAGACTGCATCGAACTACAGGCTATGAGACACAACGTTGTGAGCACATGTTGTTTCATAAAAGTGTGAATTGATTAATTTAGTTGTTAATATTTTGGTGCTGTCGAGTGTTGGTCAAACTTGCGATAGCAATTCAGTGCAATCTTTTCTTTAAGAAAAAAACATTGCACTGAATATAGGGTTATTTTCTTACAATTCCAATTCCCGGACGGTCGGGGAGAAGGCAATTGCCATTTACCACGGTCATGCCGTCGTATATATCATTTGCAATTAATAAAGCACCGTCTAGATCTGCCCAGTCTGTTAATGGTGCAAGTTGTGCCGCTGCACTGATGGCGCAAGAAGTTTCTGTCATACAGCCGATCATAACTTTCATTTCCAAAGAACGAGCAAGTTCTGCCATTCGCTTCGCTTCGCGCATGCCCGTGCATTTCATCAGTTTAATGTTAATACCCGAATAAACCCCCTTTAAACCCGGCACATCGACCAATCGTTGGCATCCTTCGTCGGCGATTGTGGGAATTGGGCTATGTTCTGTCAACCAAGCATTATCATCGATCTGCTCTTTAGGCATAGGCTGTTCTAAGAAAGAAACATTTCTTTCTGCAAGCCAATGCGCCATCTCCAAGGCTTCTTCACGTGTTTTCCAACCCTGGTTCACATCGGCGCATAATGGTCGATCCGTAACCTGACGGATGGTATCAATAATCATTTTGTCGGTGTCGAGCCCCAGCTTCACCTTTAAAATTTTAAACTGATCAGCCTCGGCAACTTTTTGGCGGATCATTTCTTCTGTATCGATTCCGATGGTGTAGGACGTCGGTGGGATAAGGTCAGGATTTAACCCCCAGATTTTATAATAGGGCTGGTTCATAATTTTACCAAGGATATCATGTAGGGCAATATCAATGGACGCTTTTGCAGCCGTGTTTTTCGAAGCAAGCTGATCAATATAATGCAGAATCTCTTCGGTTTGAAAAGGTGAGTTAAAACCTGTGAGATCAATTTGATTCAAAAACGAAATCACGCTATCTTGCGACTCGCCAAGATAGGGTGGCATACTCGCTTCGCCATAACCGATAACGCCATCATACTCTAATTCGGTCAATACAACCGGTGTTGTGCTTCGGCTAAAGGAAGCTACTGTAAAGACATGGCGCAAAGTTAGCGTGTAAGGCCGAAACCTTAATTTAAAGGCCCCAAAATCTTTACTAATCCATTCAGATTGATTGCTCATCGCTATGTTTATTTATTGTTGTAGTAATTGTTTTCAACGACTTTCTGTATTGCGCTATCGTGAACTCCGAGGTAACGGCGTGCAGCAACCACAGTTCGGGTTTGAAAATCATCATAGTTAGCCGCATCCTTTAGCATGCTGTTGATCCGTACCAAGCCTGCAGCATGAATAAAGGTTCCGTTGCCGATATAGAGTGCAACGTGTGTTACACGCGCATTAGGATTGCTATTTTTGCCTGCCGCAAAGAATAATAAGTCTGCCGGTTTCAGATTTTTAAATGCTTTCTCAGGGTCGAAATGCCCTTCTTGATCTAAAATGTCGATTTTTTCACCTGCAAGTACTTGTTGCGATGCATCTCGCGGAATTACGAAGCCGTTCATAAAGAAACTTGTTTTAGTAAAACCGCTGCAATCTACGCCTTTTACTGATGTCCCACCCCATAAATAGGGTAGACCCAACATTGTTTTTGCACTGGCAATAATATTTTCCGCCGTAGGTTGGCGTGTTTCAAACCAATTTTTTAAGGTTAGACTTTCTGATTTTTTAATATAACCTAAACGTCCATCCGGATAGGCAATTTCATAAAAATTGCCTTTCTGTCCTTTCAATTGAAGGATGTCACCATAAACGAGATCAGATACCCGCTGGCTTTTTTCATTGGGTTCAGAATATGATTTTCCAAATTCAGCTGTATAAATCACTTTTTCCGCTTGTCGCCAATTGGCCAGCATGGTTTTGTCCATGGCTTCAATAGACGAACTAGGAACCCATGCGATATAGCCGTCGGGTGTACGGACACGGTAGTCACCGCTCTTTTTTTGAAGAAGGTCAACTTGCGTTCCTAATAAAACCTGGCTAGTCAGCTCGGCAGCATTATCTGGAAATGTGCGCATATTTGCGACGGAGAGCCTGATTACTCCAGTCGTTTTTTCGCCTACACTTGCATCGGGCAAGAGCTGTACTTGAATATTGGCTGATATATCTTTTGCCTTTTGCTCTAAAACGAATTTAGCATCTTTTTCAGTTGTTTCGAGCACATATTGGTTCTGTGCTATATCCGCTTTCTGGATGGCCACGATCTTGGTTCTTTTATCGGGAGCAAATTCACGTTTTACGTTTTCTTGCAACTCTTTGATCGTGAAATAAGTCGTGGAATCTAGCTGCTGCGCCTGACTGCTTTCAACCCCTATAAGGCTTGCATAAGCTAAAATAGCGAATTTAAGAGTGTTTTTCATGCGAATTAGTTTGTTTCTAAAGATAGGATTAATTCATAATATAAGTCAATTTTTATTGTCGATTTTTAAGTGATTTTGATGTTATGTTGCTAAAAAACGAATTTTTAGGTTTAATTTTAATTAAATCATCTATTTGCTAAAACCATTTTGTAATATTGCTTATTGATTGTGACGGCAACATTCTTCTTCCGTTTACGGCGAAGCTGTAAAAATGTAGCATAACATTTTACAGCGGATATTGACGAAGTAGGTTTGGGGGATATCTGATGCAAGATAGTGTAATATGCTAGAAAAGAAAGTGATGCTCTTGTACAGTCAATGATGAAAATTTCTTGTATTCGGTAGACTGAAAGCAGTTTTAATGATTGTTTTTTGCCGGATTAATAAATAGCGATAGTTTTATAAAGTAGTAATAAGGAAATGAGTTCAAGACGTGATTTTATTCGGCAAGGTTTGATTGCTGCGACGACAATGGGGACATTAACCGCATTTGATGCGAAAGGATTGACGATTGCAGCAAAAGGCAGTGTTAAAAAATACCCTATTGTAATTTCAACTTGGGACTTTGGGATCGCAGCAAATAAAGCCGCTTGGGAAATATTGTCCAAAGGAGGCAAGGCATTGGATGCGGTAGAACAAGGTGTGCGTGTACCCGAGGCTGATCTCAAGAATATGACAGTGGGTAAAGGTGGTTATCCCGATCGCGACGGTCACGTCACACTTGATGCTTGTATCATGGATGCGGATGGTAACTGCGGTGCTGTTGCCGGAATGGAAAAAATTGGACATCCAATATCTGTAGCACGGCTGGTTATGGAAAAAACACCCCATGTCATGCTAGTAGGCGAAGGCGCATTGCAATTTGCGTTAGAAAATGGTTTTAAGGAAGAAAATCTACTGACCCCGGAAGGTGAAAAGGCCTGGAAGGAATGGTTGAAAGAGAAAAAATACAAACCTGTAGCCAATATTGAAAACCAATCTTTTGCCGCAGAACGTTTGCCGGGAAATCAATACAACCACGATACGATCGGTATGTTGGCGTTGGATGCCAATGGAAATATTTCTGGAGCCTGCACCACGAGTGGTATGGCTTTCAAGATGCATGGTCGGGTAGGAGATAGCCCTATTATTGGAGCCGGACTTTATGTCGATAATGAAGTTGGGGGTGCTACTTCGACCGGAGTTGGTGAAGAAGTTATCCGAAATGTAGGTAGTTTTTTGGTAGTCGAATTGATGCGTCAGGGTTATTCTCCCGAAGATGCCTGTAAGGAAGCTGTTATGCGTATCGTTAAGAAGAAGCCTGCAATTGCAAAGGAAATCCAAGTTGGATTCTTAGCAATTAATAAAAAAGGGGAATATGGTGCCTATGCGCTACAACAAGGTTTTTCCTATGCGGTTTGTGACAGTAAACAACAAGATTTATTGATTAAAGGAAAGCACTACTATAAATAGTAAAAATAGGGGCTTACGGGTTCGAGGAGCGATGATAGCAAGGTATATCATTGCCGATTAATCATTATATTTGTCTAAACTTATAGCCGCAGCTGATGCATCGGCTATAGGTTTATAAAAGTAAGAGTAAAATACGCAAGGTTATAAAAGTATGAAAGCAACATTTGGAGGAGGATGTTTTTGGTGTACAGAAGTTATTTTCCAAAACACTGAAGGGGTAACATCGGTATTACCTGGTTATATGGGGGGACATGTAGATAAGCCGACTTATGAGCAGGTCTGTACGGGGACAACTGATCATGTTGAGGTTGTCGAGTTAGAATATGACGAAGAGCTGGTGAATTACGAAGATCTCTTGAAAATCTTCTTTAAGACCCATAACCCGACAACATTAAACCGTCAAGGTAACGATGTGGGTACGCAGTATCGATCAGTTGTTTTTTATCATAATGAAGAACAGGAGATCTTAGCACAGAATTTTATCGATGAATTGGAAAATGAGGATGTTTACGAGGACCCTATTGTCACAGCGGTAGAACCTGCGTCTACATTTTGGTTGGCAGAAGATTATCATCATAATTATTTCAATGATCATCCTGAAAATCCATTTTGTTCAGTAGTCATTGCTCCAAAACTTCAAAAATTCCTAAAAGAATTTAAAGCTTAAAAAGACAATATTTTTAAAAAGACAATATTTAAGGTGTTGTATCCCAAAAAAAAGCTCGAATATTTATTCGAGCTTTTTTTGTGTATTTAATATGAGTTAGAACATTTCCATCTGTCCTTTATCATCGATTTGAATATCATTTGGATTGGTGATCTCCAATTTGATGTCGTCATTTTTTTCGGTTGACTCGACCTCTTTTTCGTTCACGGAACTGTCAACTTCTGTCGTCGTACTATCAACTGTTGGTTCTGTGGTATCAGTACTTGATTCGGCTGCCTTTTCTTTACTTTTTTGACTTAAATCTTCATCCGCTGTCAATAGTGTAACCGATTTTACGGTATGGAAAGATAGGCGGTTTCCTTGCGCTTTTATTCCTTTTACGTCAATAATTTCAGTCAAAGGTTGATCAAGGGTTTCTTCGGTTTGGGATTTGCCTTTTAAAATCTCCAATTTGACCATCGGTTCAGCTGCATTACTCATCAGGATCAGTTTGGATCCTGCATCTTCATTGATAAAGGAAATACGTTTTCCAATAGGCTGATCGTCAAATTTAAAACGTTTGACAAAGTACGTTCCGCTCTTGCCGTCCTTATGCACGACTGTATAGATATGGTCTGGATAATATTTTTCGATCCGGATCATTTTCTCGTCGAAGTGGTTGCTTAGATCAAAGTTTGCTAATTCGTAGCTACCATCCGAAAGGACTACTAATATCTTGTCGTCGCCGTCAAACTCGCCAAGGTATTGTCCACGCTCATCTGCGTTTAGACGTTTCATGATGGTATCGTACCATATTTTTCGTCCTGCTAGTGTGGAGACTCCAGAGCTTTTAAAGCTGATTTTTTTGACAGGATATTTTGATACAATGTTTCCTTGTGAAGCACGGCCCTTGATTGCAATCTCGGCAAAGTCCATGTCAAAATTCAACTTACGCAATTTTGTGTGCGGCTTAAGCTGTATATTAACGACTTCCGCTTCACCATTGGGATTGGCTGTGAAATACAGGATTTTTGAGCCCTTGGATCCCTTGGACACATCATATTCCTTATCTCGCGTAACTCCTACTACCGAGAAACGTTTGATAAAACTGGTTCCAGTTTCACCTTCTTTATAGATGGCGTTATAGATTGTCCGTTCATCACCTTTTTTGAAAACAGCAACGTGGATAATTCCTTTTCCAACAAATACTTTATCCTGAATTTTACTGACAACATATTTGCCATCTTCGCGGAATACAATAATATCGTCGATATCCGAACAGTCGCATACAAACTCATCTTTCTTCATTCCCGAACCAATAAATCCTTCTTCGCGATTGACATATAGTTTGGTATTTGCTAGCGCAACTTGGGTCGCTTCTACTTTGTCGAATACCCGCAGTTCAGTTTTACGCTCGCGGTCTTTACTATATTTATCACGCAATTTCTCAAACCATGCAATGGCATATTCCGTCAATTGACGTAGATGACGCTTGACTTCTTTGATCTCATTTTCGAGTGTTTTCATCATTTCGTCCGCTTTTTTAACGTCGAAACGTGTAATGCTACTCATTGGTTTATCGATCAATTTTTTGTAATCTTCTGGACGAATCTCGCGGTAAAATTGATCGAAGAAAGGCTCAAATAAGCGATTCAGAACTTGCACAACAACCTCAAAGTCACCTGCATTTTCATAATCCGGATGCTTGTACATCCCCTCTTGAATAAATATTTTTAATAAACTACTGAAGAAGATTTTTTCTTGAAGATCGTTTAAACGAATCTCCAATTCTCGTTTCAATAAATTTTTGGTGTTTATTGTGTTTTCAGTCAGAATGTCGTTGACACTCATAAAGTGAGGTTTCTCATCCTTGATAACACAGGTGTTAGGAGAGATAGAGACTTCACAGGCGGTAAAGGCATATAATGCATCGATCGTTACATCGGGAGAAATTCCAGGAGCCAAATGTACAATGATCTCTACATTTCCCGCTGTATTGTCCTCGATTTTTTTGATCTTAATTTTTCCCTTATCGTTTGCGGTAACCACGCTTTCAATCAGACCGCCGGTTGTCGTTCCAAATGGAATTTCTGTAATTGCGAGCGTCTTTTTGTCGCGTTCTTCAATTTTTGCACGTACACGGATTTTACCACCACGTTGCCCCTCATTATAATTTGAAACGTCGGCCATACCACCCGTAGGGAAGTCTGGGAAGATATTCGGACGTTCACCGTGTAATACCTGAATTGATCCGTCAATTAGCTCAATGAAATTGTGGGGCATAATCTTGGTCGCTAAACCAACAGCAATCCCTTCGGCACCTTGAGCCAATAATAACGGGAATTTTACAGGAAGGGTGACAGGTTCGCGATTCCGTCCATCGTAACTTAATTGCCACTCAGTCGTTTCGGGATTGAAGACAACGTCATTTGCAAATTTGGATAATCTTCCCTCGATGTACCGTGGAGCAGCAGCAGAGTCACCCGTAATTGGGAAACCCCAGTTACCTTGACAGTCAATCAAGAGATCTTTTTGTCCCAATTGTACCATGGCATCACCGATAGAAGCATCACCATGTGGGTGATATTTCATCGTGTTACCAATGACGTTGGCAGCTTTATTATATCTTCCATCATCCATTTCCTTTAAGGAATGGAGGATACGACGTTGTACGGGTTTCAAACCGTCATTGATATGTGGTACGGCTCTGTCCAAGATAACATAGGATGCATAGTCCAAAAACCAGTTTTCGTATAGTCCTGATAAAGGTATCGTCTGACTTCCGCTCTCTGTTTTTCCTGATCCCAGTTCTTCTTGATTATCTTCCGTTGGGAAGTTCGTTTCGTCACTCATTTACTCAGCAATAGATTAAATTGTACAATACAGAAATGTTCGAAATAGTATTTTATTCGAACGTGTAAAAATACAAAACCATTTTGTTTTATCCCAGCGAAACTATGAAAAGTTAAAAAAATTAGTTTTTAAAACTAATATAATTAGCTTGTTTCGTTGTCAGTGGCCAAATCATACCAATAACAGGGAATATCCCATAGATCGAAATGAAATTCTTCAGTCACCTGAAATCCTACTTTTTCCAAGACATGTCTTGAACCCAGATTTCCCGTATGTGTGATGGCATGTACTTCAAAATGGATCAGCTGTTCTCTATAATATTGCATGCAGGCTTGTGAAGCTTCTGTCGCATAGCCTTTTCCCCAAGATTCCGTTCTGAAACGGTAACCAAGGTCTAAAAAACCGATACGTCCGTTCTCCAATTCGTCAATATATTTAAATCCCGTCCAGCCTATCCATTGATTGCTTGATTTCTCAACGACCCCTAGACGGCCTATACCGTATTTTTCATATTGTTGTTGAATAGGCGCGATGGCTTTTTTCATTTCTTCAATGGATTGAACAGGCTCCTTATTCAGAAAGGTATGAACCTCCGGCTGTGAATCCATCGCGAAAAAATAAGCGGCATCATCCATCTCTATTGGACGGATAATTAAACGTTCAGTTTCCAGTATAGGTAAGTGTTTTTCCATATTGTTTATCTCAAGTGTTAGGCATGCTAAAGCCACAATTTGTCGATATCTTTTTGTAGTATTTTTTCTTTCATTTCCTCCTCAAAGTCTCCGAACAGTTCTTTGTTAACAGATTTACTGATTCTGCCATTTTCGAGTACCAAGATTTCATCGCAGGTATCTTTTAGTGTGGAAAAGATATGCGACGAAATTAGGATCGTTTTACCCATCGCTTTTAAGCGTAATATAATCTCCGTAAGAATAATGCTGCTTTGTAGATCAATGCCATTAAAAGGTTCGTCAAGGATATAATAATTATTGTCCTGAAGTAAAGTAGCTGTCAGGGCTAGTTTTTTTTTCATACCCGTGGAATAGTCGCTCGCATACTCTTTTAAGGGCAACTCGAAAATATTTCTTTCACTGAGGTTTTTGATCTGTTTACCACGCGCATCTGTCAGCAGATAAATATACTCTTCACCTGTGAGCTTAGAGAGGAAATATGGATCGGAGGTCAGGTAACCTAAATTGTTTTTGAGCGGCGCCAAATCAGATTTTATACTTCCCGAGGCGGTTTCCAGTCCAGCAATACATCGAAACAGCGTTGTCTTTCCGGCGCCATTTTCACCGACGATACCATATACTTTTCCGCTTTCAAAAGTGTAAGTAATCTCGTGGAGCACTTGATGCCGTCCAAAGGACTTGCTGATATTCGTAAGCTCGATCATAAGTGGTTTTTTAGATTGTTGATTGCTTTGATATAATAGAAGGGCAAGAGCGCGAGGATCAAGGGGTAAAAGCTAAAACAAAGTGCCAATGCAAAACCTTCGGGGAAATTGATCTCCCGTGGATAAGCGACGTATTTTAAGGTGATTGCAAAAGGAAGCAAAAGTAATATTCCGCCCAATACAATACAGACATTAAATAAATCCGATGGAAAGATTATAACATACAGAAAAAGAAGGGGCAGTACCAAGAGTAGACATTGTAAAATTCCTCTTTTAAACTTTCGCATCAGATAGACTGTTGGTGTATAATGGTTATTCCAAAGGTAAAAAATAGGTTCCGGTAATTGATAATAGAAAACACAGGCGAGCGCAATGCAAACCACACAAAATAAAACAAGATTGGAATTGGCCACATAAAAGCCGATTCCGGCCAAGAGATACAATACAAGCAAGAGCAGGTAGCTCCGTCGGAATCCGATGATAAATTCAAAAGGTTTTTTTGCGAAAGGTGTCGGAATAGATTTTCCGAAAGCCTTAAATGTCAAAAATGCAAAGATAATAGCCAAAATAGCTAATAACACTGCATAGCCCCATTGGTTGTGGAGGAAAAGAATGATGAAGGACGGCAGCGTTAACAAGCCATTTTCCAATATTCTGATTTTGTGGAAATCGTATTTACTGTATGTATTTTTGAGAAAGTCATTTCTGTTTTTTTCTGTGAGCAGAAACAGTGCTTGGAAATTGCCAAGCAGTAGGGCATAACAACCAAAAAGCGGATATTGAACCAATGCATAATAAGCAAAATAACATAATCCAAACAACAGGAGAAAGGCGAGCCAAACCGGCAGTCCTGTAGCGCGAATATGCCGAGACAGTAAAGTATATTGAAGCTTTAAATAATTGCTAACCATGATACGATCAAAAGTAAAAAATCGAAGTTAAAAACAAGGGACTGTTCCCTTATTTTTATTTCGGCCTTGCAACGATCGATTGTTGGTCGTTTTGACGCTTGAATTTCTTTATTTTACGGCCCTGTGTCTTTTCTGCCAGCTCAGCATATAGGTCAGAGCAAGTAGCAAAACTACTGCATTGGCATACATAATGACTGGAATTCGTAGGATAACATCACTATAGTACAATCCAGCAAGCAGTGCGCCAAGTCCTATTCCGGCTTCAAGGGAGATATACATGGTTGCAACCGCCTTGCCGCGATGTTCGGGTAAACTAAGGTCAATCGTCCAGGCATTCACAGCAGGGGAGAGTATACCCGTGCCTACACCATAGATGCTTGCGCCGATCATCATGCCAATGAAACTATTTCCAATGCCAATAGCAACGAGTGCAATCGCGATAATAACTATTCCGACAACAATAACCTTAGGTCTTCCATAACGGTCCGAAACTTTGCCGGAAACAAAACGTATCAATACTGACGCAATGGTGAAGGCTAGGAAAAATAGCCCTTTATTTTTGAGTCCAAGGTATTCACTCCAGTCGGGAATTAGGGTTAAAATGACTCCATAAGCGGTGTAAGATAAAAACGTGACGATTCCCGCAGGTAGTGCACGCCATTCAATGATATCTTTTCGGTTTATTTTGAGCATGGAGAGATTGAATTTCTCTTTTTTCGCCAGTGTTTCCTTCATGTTAATGACGATAAGGATGGAGAGAAGTGCCATGAAAGAAGAGCAATAAAACATCACATTGATACCAAAGGCCTCGAAAATAGCGCTGCCAATTGCTGGGCCGACAGCTGTACCGACGCTAAAGGCCAATCCATGCATCCCAAGCGCCTCACCCCATCTTTTTTGTGGAACCAGATCGGCGACATAAGCAGAAGTTGAGGTAGGTTTAAAACCAGTGGAAAAACCATGTATCAATCGTAAGAATAGAAAGCCCGCGACTGATGTTAAAATGGGATAAAGAAAACCACAGATGAAACAGACAATGGATCCAATGGCCATGACTGGTACACGTCCCCAGCGATCGGTCAATTTACCACTAAAAGGCCGCGAAATTCCGGCAGTCAATGTAAACAGCGCTATGATCAACCCTTTGTATTCTGCTCCGCCCAAACTGCTCAGATAATTGGGTAGTTCGGGGATGATCATATTGAAGCTAGAAGAAAATAGGAGTGAGCTTAAGCAAAGTAAAATAAATTGAAGCGTATAGATGGATTTCTGTTCAGCTGGCATGGCGCTATTTTTATCGTGTGTGAGTATTCAAAAAAGAATAATGGATTGTGGCGATTATCCATCCTTCTAGGGAATGGAGCAAATGTACAGTTTTTGGAACGATTAAGCGGTTTCTTTTGGTGGAAAAATAATAGAATTCTTTATATAAGATAGAAAATACGAAGGCGAGGACGTTAGTGCCTAAAAAAAGATTATTTTTGGGAAGACCCTTTATTTAGAACATGCAAGAACTTAGAAATCCTGGTGTTTATTTTGAAATTCCGGTATCGGATTTGAATCGCGCAATCGCGTTTTATAGCCAGTTATTCAATTTTACCTTTGAACAGGAAGATTTTGACGATAACCACATGGCTTACTTTCCATTTCAAGAAACCTTATCTGGGATTACTGGCGCCCTGGCGAAAGGCGAAATTTATAAACCTACACGCGAGGGAGTACTCCTTTATTTACATGTAGAAAACATATCTACTACGTTGGAAAGGGCCATGAGCTTGGGTGGAAAAGAGCTATATCCCGCCACTTTTCATGCCGATCTGGGATTTGCTGTTGCGGAGATTGAAGATTCTGAAGGAAATAGGATCGGGCTACATCAAAAGTTATAAGCGGCAATTCAGATCATATAGCTTACTAGATCAACTGTTGCCGGACTATTTCGCTGCAGAAGATGGTCGTTGCAACGGCTACGTTGAGTGATTCGGCTTGGCCTATGCGCGGAATAGTGATAGCTTGATCGATCAACGCTATTATTTCATCACTGATGCCATTTCCCTCGTTCCCCATAACAATTAGCCCCTCATTAGCCCACACAGTCTGATAAATGGATTGACCATTAAGTAGGGCGCCATACACTTTTAATCCAGTAGCCGGAATAAAATCCGTTAAATCAGTATAGTGGATTTGCAGTCTAGCCAGTGAGCCCATGGTTGCTTGCACTACTTTAGGGTTGTAGGCGTCTACAGTTCCAATGGAACAGATAATATGTTCGATTCCAAACCACTCCGCCGTGCGGATAATTGTACCCAGATTGCCTGGATCCTGCACATCATCGAGTACAAGGCTAAACTTGTTTTTTAAATTACTTGGTACAATTTTCTGCTGTAAAGGAAGTTTGACCAAAGCGAGGATACCTTGTGGCGATTTCAGTGTACTAATCTTTTGGAATTCAGTATCCGTTAGTTCATAGGATTTTATATTATGCGAGATTTTACCCACTTTTGTGTTTGCGTCGCCCGTGTAGAAAATAGACTCAACCTCATAGCTTGATGAAATAAATTCCATCACGGATTTTATACCCTCAACGATAAACAGGCCGTGTTGTTTTCTATACTTTTTATTTTGTAGAGACGTTATTAGACTGATTTGCGCTTTTGACAACATTTTTATTGATGATTAAGTATCCTCGTTTTATCGGATTTGCAAGTATAACGCTTTTAGTGTTATTTTTTGCATCATGCCGTTCTTCAAAATATCTTGACGATGACCAAGCTCTGGTTACAAAAGTACAGATTTCTGGTGTCACCCCTGCATTGAAAGAATCATCCGAAACGTATATTTCCAATCAAATAAGACCTAATTCAAGGGTAAATCTATTTATTTACAATACGTTCAATACTAAAAACGGGCGTTATAAAACCAAGAAAATTCGGAATGTTGGCGAACCACCTCATTTGTTGGATTCGGCAATGGTCGATTTATCCGCCAATCAAATCCGACGCTTTCTATTTTCAAAAGGTTATTTCAAAGCTAAGGTCGAACCAACAATTTCAGTTTCCAAAAAGCGAGCACATATCGATTTTAAAGTGGATGAAGGTGTCCCTTATCAAGTTAGAAATATAGATCGAAAATTTGAGGATGAAGATATAAAGGCAATATTTGAACGGGAGGTACTTCCTAAAACTTCCGTAAAATCCAATACCCAGTACGATGCCGCAAAGTTGCTTGATGAGCGGGAGAAACTTTATGTTTCGATGCGAAACAATGGGTATTACGATTATGTAAGGCAATATATGCGTGCTGGGGTCGATTCAACTCTCGATGGACCTTTGATCGACTTGAAAATTAATGTCGAAAATCCATCTGACTCTACGATACATAAAAAGTATCAAATAGACAGTGTTTATATGACGATAAGGAATTATGGAACAATGTCGAAGAAGGAGCCACGTCGTATCCTAGATTCTGCAAAACGCCTTTTATTTGTTGATGAAACGAATAGTTTCAGGTGGAAACCTTTGGAACGTTATATGTATTTACGCTCAGGTCAGTACTATTCCTTGCGGGAGGAAAATAAATCCTATGACCGATTGTACGAGATGAATGGTTTTCGTTCTGTCAAAATGCAGTTTGTCAAAAAAGATTCCAATAAACTCGATGTGCACTATGATTTCGTTCCAAGACCTCGTATGGGAAACCAGATAGAGGGGGAGTATACTTTTAGATCAGGTATGAGCGGATTCAATATTGGAAATACATTCTCACAACGCAATATCTTTGGTGGTTCGGAGCAATTGGAAGTGAAATTACGTTATGGTGTATTGTTTGATCCGCGCCTCGCAGGTGGGCTTTCCAGCAAAATATTCAATAACGATTTTCAAGCGGGCGTAAATTTGGTTATTCCTCGTCTGATGGTTCCCTTTCATATTAATCCAGGGGGGAAGTTTGGTTTGCCCAAAACGACCTACTCGATGACATTGCAGTTGTTCGATCAAGATAAAACCTATTCAAACCGCTATTTTATCACATCGCTGAATTACTCTTGGTATGAAACAGAAAATAAGTACCATAGTTTTACGCCTATCGTTTTGGAGTATCGGGATGGACGCTTGGATTCCAATTTTCGGAACAAGCTTGTACAGGAAGGCTACCAGTTGTATGTACGTAGCAACGATCGCCAGTATTTTGGTTTAGGAACACAATATACCTTTATCCTGAATGGCAAGAAATTGAATAGCAAGGAGGATTTTCAATATTTCAGAGGAACATTGGACGTGAGTGGAAACGTGCTGGACCTTATTAGCTCCTTAGCAAAATTGCCCAAGAATGCTGACGGTGAGAAAAAAATATTTGGTGTGCCCTTTCTTCAATACGCCAAGACAGAATTCGATTATCGTTTATACCGAAATCTTGGTGGAAATAGGCAGTTTGTCTTCCGTTTTAATCCAGGGATAGCGATTCCTTATGGTAATAACTCTAAACTGTTGATTTTTGAAAAGAGCTTTTATAGTGGGGGGATGAATGGTATACGCGCTTGGCAGGCGCGTACCTTGGGACCTGGTGCCTATAACCGGCAGAGTCTTAGTGAGGATTTGCGTTTAAACCTGCGTAATTTGGATCAGTTGGGGGAGATTAAGCTGGAAGCGAATGCGGAGTATCGATTCAGATTACTTAATAACTTCCTGGGCGCAAAGATGAATGGAGCGACATTTGTGGATATGGGAAATGTTTGGCGACTGAAGAAGGATGAAGAACTAAATCCGGGTGGAGAGTTTAAATTCAATAAATTCCTTGGGCAAGTCGCCATCGGTACCGGTTTCGGACTTCGTTTCGATTCGGACTATTTTGTGATTCGCTTAGATGCCGGGCTGAAACTAAAAGATCCACAATTCTCAGGTGCTGATCAATGGGTTATCAAGCACTTCTTTGATTCCAAGGAATTTAAGACACAATATTATGAAACCCATAGACCCGACAGATACAATTTTATTCAATACAATTTTGGAATCGGTATGCCGTTCTAATGTACAATCGTTTTGTTATGATTTACTTTGATCACATCAATTAATGTGATTTCCCGAGAGATCGTGTTGTCAACCGATGAGATTTTTGAGGCTTGAAAATATAGATTCGAAAATTTTACTCAAGTCTAAACCCTGTGAATGGTTGAATAAAAAGAAAACTATAGCCAGTGCGATCGCTGTCATAATCACTTTTTTAAACATGTAGGCTATTCCTAATACAATGGCCGGGATAATCAAAAACATCAATCCGCTAATGGCAAAAGGAGAGAGTCCGCTATCGCTCTTATAGATATAAAATAAGCGACCTTTGGAAGTTTGTTGATTCTTATGGCTAAAGAATACAAATGTTGATGACTCAATTTTCTGATTAGGGACAGCGACACCCTCATGAAATTGTAGTGCTTGCGAGAAACCATTGATTGTAAATAGATAATTGCCATGGATGTTTTCATTGGTGTTTCCAAGTGAATCCAATGCAACTACAGCCAATTTTCCATTTTTGGAAAGGTTTTCTTTTACGATAAAGTTTTGGATATTTTGCTCTTGAGCAGCCGCCCAAAAAGGTATCAGTAATAGAAAAAATATAATCTTTTTCATCGTTTTATTTTTATTCAACTCGCTTATTTCCCTTTTTAGGGCCTATTTCCGTAGCGTCAATATCGTTTGGAAGATCAGTAGCATTAATATACTGAATCCGATTTCCTTGAAATGAGACTGCAATTTTAGGGATTTTAATTTTCTTTTGAAAATCTTTAACTATACGAATATTGAAACCTTTGTAAATAGGCTCGAGGGTTTTTCATTATTCATCCGAAGAAGGTACGATCTCCTGCTTCAGTTAATCCTCCTTTTATTTTATTCTATGGGTAAATTGTAAGTGTTATCCTCGTTGGGCAAAGCATGCGAATTGCTTTTATCTGTGTCTTTTGCTAGTTCATCTATAATTCAATCGATAATATTTTGGTCCATCGTAACGTTGGATTATTCACTTATAAAATAGGCTAATTTCCAGAAAAATTTAGTTCTTTGAAAGTTCTTGGATCAATTGCAATTTCACTGCGTCATTTAGAATACCTTTTGGATCATCAATAGTTATTTTTCCAAGGATATCTTTCTTGACGGAAGCCCGATTTCCTTTATTGTCACTCGCATCATAATTTCCTAAAATATCCTTTCTAACTGAAACTCGATTTCCGCTATTGTCTTCAATCGTTTTACCACCTAGAATATCAGTTCTCACTGTGGTACGTTGACCATTACTATTTTCTATAGTGAGATTATCAAGAATATCTTTTGTTATCCGGCTTGAATTACCTTTGTTTTCTCGAATTTCCAGATTGCCGAAGATATCTTTGGATATCGTTGAGCTATTGCCTTGATTATCTCGGATGTCGAGACCTCCAGAAATATTTTTTGATACAGTTTTTACATTTCCTTTTTCATCACGTATTTCTAAATTACCGTGTATATTTTTTAAAACTGTAGATGAACTTCTGTCTAGATCGGGGATATCAAAATCGCCGCTGCTATTTTTTCTGATAGTAGTTTTATCTCCATCCTCATCTTTTACGACAATATTTCCTGAAAAATCTTCTTTTATGGTCAGTTTAATACCACTCTTATTGACAGTTGTATATTCACCCAGACTACCTCGTTTAAATTTAATGGTTCTCCAGGTATCTGAAAGAATAACATCTCCCCAAGTATCGGTTTCTATTTTTATAGCGTTTTTATCTAACCCATCTGAAATAGCCATTTTAATCATATACTTTTTTATATTGTCAGAAGGAGGATCGGACGATATTTGGGTATGCTTGTAAATCGTCAGCATAATTTGGACACGATTGTTTAAAAACTAAGAGAGTGTTTTCCTAAAAAGATTTAACTTTAATGATCATGGGAAGACCAAAAAAAACAACCCCCGAAAACTTCATCAAGAATGTACGTCGCAGTACCCGAAGAATCTTCACCGCAGAGCAGAAAATTCTGATCGTGATGGAAGCTTTACGCGCAGAAAACTCTATTGCCGAGATCTGTCGTAATCACAGCATTAACGAGTCTCAGTTCTACAAATGGAACAAGGAGTTTTTAGAGGCGGGAAAAAAGCGACTTGAAGGCGATGTTACCCGTGAGGCAACATCAGATGAGGTGGCCGAACTCCGAAAAGAAAATGCCCGGCTCAAAGAAATGGTTGCCGATCTGGTACTACGTTACGATATCGTAAAAAAAAGCTTGGATCTGCTGGATTAACGGATAAATACAAAAAGCATATGCGATTATCAGCAGGAGAAAAAATGGAGATTATTCAGACGGTTACCCGATCGGAGATTGGTGTGAAGCGTACTTTAAATGAATTCGGGATTCCTAAAAGTACATTTTACAGCTGGTATGATCGGTACCTAACAGACGGTTATGAGGGGTTAGAGCTGAAAAACAGAGACTCCAGACAACAGTGGAACAGTATTCCAGATCAGGTTAAAGAATTTGTTGTCGAGGTTGCCCTGGATAAGGTCGATCTGTCAGCACGCGAGCTAGCACATCACATTACAGATGAGCACCAGATTTTTAATTCAGAATCTTCAGTCTATCGAATCCTTAAAAACAAGGGACTGATCAGTGCGCCAAGCCATATTTTGATCAGTGCATCCGATGAGTTCAAGGATAAGACCAGTTTTGTGCATGAAATGTGGCAGACAGATTTTACCTATTTCAGGATAAAAGGTTGGGGAGATTATTATTTGAGCACCATATTGGACGACTACAGCCGATACATTGTCCATTGGGAGCTTTGCACATCTATGAAGCATGAAGATGTGATACGTAATGTGGATAAGGCGATAGAAAAGGCTAAGTTAAAAACGAAGGCTAAACCTAAGTTACTGTCCGACAATGGATCATGTTATATCTCTAAGGAACTCGGGAAATACCTGACCGAAGAACTGGAAATGAAACAGGTGCATGGCAGACCGGCACATCCACAGACCCAGGGAAAAATCGAAAGATATCACAGGACAATGAAAAATGTGGTCAAATTGAACAATTATTATTCACCAGAAGAGCTAAAAGAATCGCTAGAAGAGTTTGTAAATAAATATAATAACGAACGCTATCATGAGTCTTTAAAAAACCTGACACCAGCTGATGTATATTATGGTCGTGGAGAACTCATATTAAAACAAAGAGAAAGCCTAAAAAAACTGGCCATTAATAACAGAAAAACAGAATATTTAAAACAAAAATTAATAGCTTTATAATCAGAAAACACTCCTTAGACATTTGTCCAAATTAGTTTGAAGACATACAGGTATGCTCTTTGGCTGTTGAAAGTTTGGCTTCTGACGTTAACGTAACGAATAGCAGTGAAAAACCGAATAGATAATATATGCGTTTCATTTGACTGTGATTTAATGTTAATATACGATTTTTTGTGCTACTTTCATTATATTTAAACATTAAGTGAATTAATTGATAATACTTTAGATAGAACGTTTAAGCACTTAAAATACATAGACGGTAATTAGTAATCTGGTTGTCAATTTTTATTGGTTATACGTTCGGTCAATATAGTCAGCTTAGTAGGTATGCTCAATTGCGAACGCAAGGCGTTCGCAATTGAAGTGGACACAATATCGGTTATTGATGGGTAGCACCGTGAATTTTATATTGATAAATAAAGAGCTACGGAACTTTGTCACTATACAGCTGATACTCTCCTTTTTGCAGCTTGGAGATCAAAGTAGTTTGGATCCCATTTTTCACCCTCTTCTACACCAAGCCAGGTTCGCATTTCGCTATGTTCTTCATGATGTATATCCTTCATGACATCCTTTACATTTTGATACCCCCAGGTACTCCCGCAATCTTCCGGTGGACAAGCACCTTTTCCCTCCAGTAACTCCGCTTTTAATACATGCTTGTCTATGATGTCTTCAATGACAATGTGGTGCGTCCAGCTATCACCAAAATCGTAGATGTAGGTAAACTTTAGCCCTGTCTGATTTAAAATGTCTTTCAATATTAACATTTCAGCATCTTCGGTATTTCCTTCGTCCCAATCTTCGTCGATTATGGCAATCTCAGGATATGATCCAAAACCTTTCGGAGAAAATTGATAAAGGTGATAATTTTGCCAGCCAAAAGCTTCTTGTATCACGTGATGTAAGCGATCAAATGTGAAGTAATCAGTAACCAATAACTTTCGCCAAACTGGTGGTTTTGTTATCCCTTTAATCTGTATTTTTAATTGTAATAGCATATGTATTTATTTTATTTTTCTTTTCTTCACTAATAAAAGAACTCATAATAGCTGTAATTCTTGTAATCCCACGCTCTCAGATACCTAGTCTAATAATATAGTTATTCCAATGTATTTAGCTTATCTCCCTGATTTGGGATATTCTAATATCGCTTCCTATTCCATTGTGTGTCAAAATATACATATAAGGCAATTGTGCATATGCAGATGAAATGGTTTTTCATATTAGTAAGGCTATTTGTCAGAAAATTAGAAGTATTTTGATCCGGTTTATTTCCATTGCCAATTTTCATCGCGAATATACCTGATCTCCGCGGAAGAAGTAACTTCTTTTAATTGTTTTATAAGAGCAGGAATGTTCTCTATTCTTTCTTTTGGAAGAATAATAGATTGTGCTTTATTTAATCTTATAAATATGTGAGAGGGTATTTCGTATATCTCTTCAATCTTTTTGATCATTATTCTACCCTCACTGCCTTCATCTTTAAATACGATATACTCATTGTTTAATTCAATTGTAGCTCTTTTCCCTTCTATGCCAATATAATTCTCATTAATGAAGGCTTTGTAATGATTAATGTAATGCCTTCTTTCCCATACGGGATACAAGAAGAACCATAATATCCCAGTAATGGCAAGAATTGATGCAACAGCATATTGTGTTTTCATTGCCCATAAAAAGGATAATAAAAGAAAGAGGATAAGAAAAATTGTTTTACTTCGTTGACGTTTTTTTTTAACTCGTTCAGATTTCGAAGCCAAAAAAAGTTGATGAATTAGGTAATCATTTTTATCGATAGGATATTCTAATCTCATTGTCTGTTCAATATTATGGCCAATAGTATCTAAAAATAATACATTAATTTCATTTAAAAAAAACTTCGAATTAAATATAGCGCAGATTGGATGAAAATATCCCTGATAAAACAATTATGTTGTCCGATCAAACTTTAGTATCCGATATAAAGGCAATTATTGCACAGTCCAAAGATAATGCGATTCGTGCTGTCGATCATCAGCGCACATTGATGTATTGGCATATTGGCCAACGTATTTTCGAACAGGAGCAGGAAGGCAAGGATCGAGCTGATTATGGAAAATATATCATAAAATATCTTTCAGCGGAATTACAGCCTGAGTTTGGTAGTGGTTTTTCGTATAGGCAACTGAATTGGTACCGCCAGTTTTATCGCACTTTTCCAATTGTGTCTACACTGTGGACGCAATTGAGTTGGAGTCAATATAAGCTACTTTTAAGTCTTAATAGCGAGGAACAACGGGAGTTTTATATTGCCGAGACAATAAAGAATAATTGGACAGTCCGACAGCTTGAACGACAGATTAACACGAATCTATACGAACGCCTGCTTCTTAGTAACGATAAGGAAAGTGGATTGGCTGTAGCAAAAAAGGAAAAGCAGCCTTCGGATGCGAAGGAGATTATTGCGTTATGAGTTTAATAGCTATAAAATATTAGATCAGGATGAGTCAGCATTGCGCGCAAACGACAATCCGTTTTCAGTGGTTGTGTTGACGGCATTATTGGCGATTCTGAACAAAGATTTGACAGACCAGCAGCTTAGGAATATGAAACATGACCTCTATCAGGAAATGCTGCATTGCAAGATGGATAAGGAAACGCGACAGGGATTGTATGATTTTTTAGCCTACTATGTAAGCTTTGATAATCAGGATAGTTTGGTTATATTTGAACAGGAATTAAAAGAAAAATTAGGAAGGAGTGATATCATGGGTACTCAAGAATATTTATTGGATAAGGCAGAGCGGAAGGGGATTGAAAAAGGTATGCGAGAAGAGCGGGCTAAAGGAGATGCTGAGAAAAAAGCGTCGGCGATAAAGATGTTACAAAGTGGCTTTGATGCTAAGATGATAGCAGATATTTTGAACCTTTCTGTTGAAGAAATCGAAAAGCTGAAATAGTAGCTTTCCTTTTAATATGCTTGCCCCAAATCCCTAAAATCTGTACCTTTATCCTATGAATACCCAATTACCTTCATCATTACCAAAGCATAAATTAAAGGAGATCGAGGCGATCAAACAAGTTATTGCCGAGTTTGTGGATCCGGATATGATCATTTTGTACGGAAGTTATGCTCGTGGTGAGTATAAAGATCAGGTATACTTGAAAGATGGTATACGTTACTTTTACATTAGCGATTATGACTTGATTATTGTTACAAATAAAACCAATATAAAGGAGTACGAATTGGCTAATGAGCTGGAAAATAGAATCTCTGCGAGACCTGATATCAACTTCTTTATGTATGATATTGACTATGTGAATAAGGAATTGGTAACGGGTAATTTCTTTTTTGTTCCTGTGTATTTCGAAGGAGTGATATTATATAATAATGGCAATAGTATCTTAAAAAAGCCTAAGCCTCTATCCATCGAACAGATCAAAAAGAATATCAGTAGCTATTACGATTTTTGGATAGGTAATACTAATGAGTTTTACGAAACTGCACTTGAAAAGTTAGAAAAGACAATTAATGGTAAAACTAGATCTGGATTAACACTTTGGTTTTTATTCCAGACTTTAGAATCTATTTATAGCGCACTTCTATTGGTTTTTATGGGCATTAAACCCAAGCTTCATAATTTGTATAAATATCGGAGGTCTGTCAATATGATTTCAGCTGAACTTAATGCAATTTTCCCCGAAGTGAAAGATAGTAATGAAAGAAGGCTTTTTGATGTATTAAATAGAGCTTATATAAGCGGGAAATATAAAATGGATTTTGAGGTGTCACTTGAGGACCTGAAAGAAATCAGCTCAAGATTAGCGAGAATGATTAAAATCACAGATCGTCTTTGTATGGAACGAATTGAGAGCTTTCAATAATTAATTTTCGAAGTTTACTAGATCAAACAAACTAATTTCTAAAGCTAAAGCCAAAGATTTTAATGTTATTAAAGAGGGGGAGGATTCTCCTTTTTCTATTTTATGAATATGACTATGATCTATACCTGAGATTTGATCAAGCCTCCGAAGACTGATTTTTTTGCCAATCCTTATCTTTTTACCTTCCCTTATGTCTTTAAGGTGCTGGCCAAAATCTTTCGAAAATTGTATTTTATCAAACATCATTTCTCAAAAGACAATAAAATATAAAAACATTTTGTAGTGTTATTTGAATACTTAAATGTATTCTGTATATTTGTGGCAGCAATTATAAATATTAAACTCTTCCTCATTCTGAAGCCTGAAAAACAAAATGAATAGAGGAAAGCATGGATATTAAAACCTTAAAACTTCGTAAGAAATTCATAAAATCTGATGCCAGTTTTTCAGTGCTCAGAATTGAGTTAAAAGCAACTCTAATTTCTAGAGATCGCTTTATGTCTATCCAATCTTTTTTGGGTTGGATAGACTTTTTCCGGCGGAAAATGAAACCTCCAGAGTAGGAGGTATTATTAAACACTCTTTTTTACCTCCGATACAGAATTAATCAATTATTTACAATAATTATACTGCCGCAATGTTGCGGTATATACGCCATTTTACTAATTCACAGAGGGTAGCGAGATAGCTGTTAACGATACGGCTCTCAGCAATCCTCTGTCTCAAATATAACCTTAAAATGAAACAATTTTTTAAGAGTGGGAGGGAATTGTTCCTTGTAAAACATTCTTTCCATCAAGAACAAAATAAATTAGAAATCCAAAACCGGTTGTCTATTAAATTATCGTATCTTTTTAACCTGGTTGTAGTAGGCTTTCAGTATGGATATCATATACTTAAGATATTAAAAAGAAGCCATTTAAACTCTCTCTATTTGATCTCAAAAAATGGACAAAACTTTTCTTCGGACTTTCATCTGAACAGTATTGTAAATTCACTGTCAACGAGCAGTTTTAATCTTAAAAGAATATTATTTATAGCGATTTATTTATTATCTATTTATGCTGTAAGTGGGCAATCCATGACACAGTTACCAAGTGGACGAAACAAACCTAATGAAATTGTTGCTATAAAAGCACTTAAAGTAGGAGATACTGTCCCAGATCGTTTACTTAAAGCAAGTTTAAGCATATTTGATAAGACGGGGGCTGAAAGTAATATTACACTCGATGATTTTAAAGAAAAGGTAATTGTAATAGATCTTTGGGGGACATGGTGTACTTATTGTATAAATAGTTTCCCTCATCTATTTCATCTACAGAATAGATTTCAAGGTAAGATTAAGGTCTTACCAGTAGTCAATCAATCAAGAGCGCGCGTATTGACAACTCTTAATAAAAGTCCTATAAAGAATATTACCGGTTTTGTAACGGCGATTGATAGTACTTTCGGAGATTATTTTCCGACTATGGGCTTTCCTCATGTGATTGTTATAGCAAATACAAGAGTTGTTTCAATCACTCTCCCAGAATATCTCACTGAGGAGGCAATTGAAATGCTTATTGTTCATAATAACCCCTACATGCCAATTAAGAAGGACGATGCTATTATGAATAGTTCTACTGTATTGTCGTCTTCATTCAAAGATGTGCGACAGTATCAACCATTGGCATATCGTACTATTCTAGGTTTTCAAGATGGATTGATCAGTAATGTTCTTTTAAAAAGGGATACGAATATGACGAGATGGTTGATACCCAATATGGATATGATGTCTTTATTTGAAATAGCCTATTTTGATTATAATAAGGAAAGAAGTGATTTTGTTGGGCTGGCAAACTTTCCTAATAGACGTATCATACTAACACCGGAGTTGATAACTCAACTATTGCCCAGACCCTTGGGAACTTATTCCAGAGATGTTAGGTTGGATGTACAACGTAAATACTATTATACGTATGAAAATTTGGCAGCACATAATGTTTCTGATAAGCAACTAAAAATTCAATTGGCTGAGGATCTTGATAATTTTCTTAATGTTAAATCAAGACTTTTGATGATGCCAATGGAGTGTTATATGATTGCGGGAAAGCCTAATCTTACTTCGAATATGGACGAACCCGTCGATAAAAATACATTTCTTCGTTATCTCAATCATCCATCGTTTAAACTGCCACCTGTACTCATAGAGAAAGGCTTGTACAAGTTGCCGAAAATTAGTTTGGAAGATCGTCCTTATAGTTTAGACGAAATAAAAAAGATATGCGAAATGCATGGACTTAAAGTGTATGCACAAATTTGTAGAATTCCAATGCTTATGTTCTATAAAGGAGCTTTTCCCGATGTAAGTAAGCTTGGGAAACTTGAGCTTGATACTTATGGGTATATACCTGCTGTTGAAAAGCAATAGCACAGATTGGCTTATAGAAAACAAATCAAATATATAATCAATTGTTTAAAATCATAAGAAAATAATTTTATACATGAAAAATATGCTGTTTTTCCCCATGTTACTATTATTGATAACATGGAATCTTCAGGTACGTGCCCAACACGGGGCCGAATGGCTTTATCAAGGGGTGATACGAGATTCAACTGGAAATGGTATTGCTGATGTGAACATTAAAATAGCTGCAGACGGGCGGATTATTAAAACGGATGATAACGGTAATTACAAGATAAATTCTAATCTCGACAAAATACGGGTAGAAATCTCCCATGTTAATTACAAGAGTCTTATAACAGAATTATCTAGCAAAGATGTGAAGAAAATACTGATTTTGTCTTCAAATACTGCTTTGATAGATGAAGTGCTTGTTTCTGGTTATCATTCACTTCATAAAACTAGAAGTGTAGGTAGCTATGAAACAGTTAATAAGGTGCTGCTGGATAGGACTGCTAGCTTTGATGTGCTGTCAAAGTTAGAATACCTAACCACAGGAACCTTTTTTGATCGTTCAGAATATTCGTTTAATGATAATGGTAAACCTATTGAACCTAAGATATTTATGCATGGTGTCAGTACCTTGCGGAAGGCCGGCCTTGGAGGTAGTAAACCATTGGTAATTGTCGACAATTTTCCTTATGAAGGAGATATCAATCTTTTAAGTCCAAATGATATCGAGAGTGTGACTCTCCTGAAAGATGGTGCGGCTTCTGCGATATGGGGAGCAAGAGCTGGTAATGGCGTTATTGTATTAACCACAAAAAAAGGTCGATTTGAAACGCCTTTGCAACAAGAATTTAAAGCGTCAATACGAATGGATACGAAACCTGACTTGTATAGTCATCGGGTTATTTCTAGTGGCGATCTGGTTTCCGTGGAGCGTTTTCTGTTTGAGAAAGGATATTTTAATGGAAAACTAACTAGTAATAGTCGACCTGTTATATCGCCAGTGGTTGAACTATTAGAAGCTAACCGTAAAAGGGTTTTAGATGATGAAGCGCTAGCTGCAGGAATTAAGCCTTATCAACATACAGATGTGCGTGACGACATGCTTAAATATATGTATAGAGGTGCTGCTTTACAACAATATAATTATTTAGTTAGGGGAGGAGCGGACAAACTAAATGGCATGGCACAAATAGGATACGATCGGTCTCTAGCAAGTTTACGCAGCGATAAAACCAATCGGATTAGCAGCCAATTAAGTATCGAAGCCAAGCTTAATCAAGTTGTGAATCTTTCCGGTAGACTGATGTACAATGAACTGAAAAATACTAGTGCGCTAGCTACGGATTTCTATTCTGATAATGGATATCCATTTCCTTATTTAAAATTGAAAGAGGGAGGAGAAAATCTCGCTGTTCCCTATAAATATCGACTTTCATATATAGATACTGTTGGTGCTGGAAATCTGTTAGATTGGAAATACCGCCCGCTTGATTATATTGATGAACCACCTCTCGTAACAACCAGTAGAAACCTGCTCGCTGATCTTGGTCTTCAACTATTTCTATTGAAGGGACTTACGGCTGATCTAAAATATAGATTCAATTCTTATGATAGGAAAAAAGAGGAACGCTATTTTATAAATACCTTTTATGCCCGCGATCTAATAAATAGAGGAACACAGATCAGTAATGGGAGTTTAATTTACAATTTTCCTTACGGAGGTGTACTCAGGCAACAGGATGGCTTTTCTAAAGAACGAAATTTCCGGATACAGCTAAACTATAAAACGGATTTTAAGGGGCACAGTGTATCTGCTGTAACGGGGGCGGAATGGCGGAACAAAGATGATGGTTCTATGGGTAATATACTCTATGGTTATAACCCTGAAAATCTTTCTTTTGTTTCGAATATAGATTTCAGTAAACAGTATCCAACTTTTGGCGGACTTGGTGGCAACAATACAATTCCCTTTAACATTTATCCCAACACCGATATTACCACAAACTTTGTCTCGCTGTACGGGATCATGGATTACGCATTCCAAAACAGATATTTATTGTCAGGAAGCGTACGCAGGGATGCATCAAACTTATTTGGTGTAGAGACGAACAATAAATGGACACCTTTGTGGTCGATAGGTTTTGGCTGGAATCTGCATAATGAAAAATTCTTCAAAAGCTCTGTGATTAATTTTCTAAAGTTACGAGGATCGTTGGGTTATAGCGGAAATGTGGATAACAGTATGAGTGCCCTGACTACTATACAATATTTTGGTTATAATAATTGGAGTGTGCCTTATCCTATGGCGAGGATAGTTAATTTACCCAATAAGGAACTTAGATGGGAGAAGTTGCGAAATGTCAATGTTGGAATCGAATTTAGCGCATGGAATAATTCGTTTTCCGGAAGTATTGATTACTATAATAAGTGTACTTTTGATCTTTTCGATACTAAGCCATTGGATCCAACTTCGGGTGTAAGTTCCATGGTTCTGAATGCTGCCAACACTAAATCGAGGGGGTTCGATGCAAATTTGACACTCAAAAAGAATTGGAGGGATCTAAACTGGGTAGGCAATCTATTATTTTCTTATAATAACAATTGGATTGTCAAAACATTAACGGATCAGCAATCGCCCACCTCTTATGTGCTTAGCGGTGGGATCTCAAATCTGCCGGGAGACATGGTATATAGTCTTTACGCTTATAAGTGGGAAGGTTTGAATAGTGAAGGTAAGCCGCAAGGATTACTAAATGGTGACAAAAGTACCGCATATTGGGATATAATGGGTAGCAAGACATTGGATGTGCTCCAAAAAATGGGCTCTGCACGTCCCCTCTATTTTGGGAGTTTTAGAAATACGTTCAGCTATAAACAATTCAATCTTTCTGCAACAATAAGCTATCGCTTAAAATACTATTTTAAAAGAAGGAGCATAAGTTATCAGTCTCTTTTTGGGAAATATGATGGTCATGTAGATTTTTATGATCGATGGAAACAGCCTGGAGATGAATTGTTAACAGACGTACCTGCGATGGTTTATCCACTGGATGATGGAGCGGATTTATTTTATAAGGATGCTTCCGTTTTGGTCGAACGTGGAGATCATATTAAGTTACAAGATCTCCGATTTCAGTATAATATGACATTGCCTAGTAGATCCAAAATTAAATCGTTTGTCTTATTTATTGTGGGGGAGAAATTAGGTTTGCTCTGGAAGGCTACTAAAAAAGATATAAACCCAGAATATTTCGGAAATATCCCAGCTCCAAGATCTATTAGTATGGGAGCGACACTAACATTTTAATAGAAGAATTATGAAAAATATACTATCAACAAAAATGGTAATTGGTATTGTTATGATGTTGATGTTGGGATGTAACCAATTTCTAGAGGAAAAATCTGATATGTCATTGGCTACGATTAGCTCAAAATCTGATCTCTATGCCCTCATGGACTATACTGTTGTAATGAATCAAAGCTATGTAGCAGCGGTCGGCGATATTGCTTCGGATGATTTTTTTATATTGGATAAACAATATATGGGAATAAGTCAGCTGTCTGACAGGGCCATTTATATATGGGATAGAAAGCCTTTGGCCGATTGGTATTGGGTGTCCTATAGTCGTATTCTTAATGTTAATACCGTACTTGAACACCTTGATAAGATTCAGCTTGATCAAAAGGATCGACGAAATTTGGAGGGAATGGCTTTGTTTTTTAGAGCGTATAGCTATTTTGATTTAGCGCAGATATATGCACCGGCCTATAACCAAAAGACAGCCGAATTAGTCTTGGGACCACCAATGAAAATGAGTACTGATGTAAATGATAAGCCCATAAGATTATCTCTAAAAGAAACAATGAATCTTATCATTGCCGATCTAAAATTAGCATCTGATTATTTGACTGATCAGAATGTGACGTATCCAACTCGACCTAATAGAAATGCAGCATTGGGCTTACTTTCAAGGGTATACCTTGCGATGGGGGATTACGAACAGGCATTAGCCACTTCAAACCGAGCTTTAGAATCTTATGATCAACTTATGGACTATAACCAGATCGATCGTGATAAAAAATATCCATTTGAGAGATTTAATCCCGAAGTATTGTTCTTTTCTATTCATGCGGCCGAAAATCTTTCAAGAGAGTCAGTTCTCCGAATTGATACGGTGCTGTATGATAGTTATACAGATAGTGATTTACGTAAAACGCGATTCTTCTCGAAACAGGCTGACGGCTATTTCGCATTTACTGGAGATTATTCGGGAAACTCAAATGCACAAAAATTTAATGGGATAACAACAGCAGAATTGTGGTTGACAAAAGCTGAATGTGAGGCCAGACTAGGGCAATTGACGCTTGCTAGTAAAACCATAAAATTTTTAACGGACAAACGATATAGTAGTACGGTGGCTATCGAGCCTTTTCCAGCAGCACAAGATGAGCTTCTCAAATTCATCTATGCAGAACGAAGAAAGGAACTTCTGCTACGCGGAATAAGATGGATGGATCTGAGAAGACTTGAAGATAAGTACATTGGGAAAAAGGAGATTCGGAGAATAATTGAGGGAAAAATATATAGTATTGATTTAAATGAGGTTAAAAATTTCACCTTTCTTTTTCCGCAAAAAGTGATAGAGATGTCTGATATGGAACAGAATTAATGAGCGTTTAGCAAAATAAATGCCCCTAGACAGCGAGAGGCTAAGGGGCATTTACTGACTGTATAAATTAGTCATTAGGTTTTTTAGAAATAGCTGGATTACTGCTTGAAGGATTTAACATATCTGCTTTTAATGAATTTAAAGTGGAAGCTGACACATGTCCTGATCCGTCGGGCTCAGCTTTTACCGCACATACCTTCGGTGTACTTGAACATTGTGACGGATTTGTGGCAGAGCCTGTATTTGTATAATTGCTTGGTGTGGTTATCGCAGTGTCGTAACCAGAATCACCTGGATTCAAGGAACTATTGAACTCAAACCATACTTCGTCGGCCGGATATATGATTTTCTCTGCCAACTTAAACGAACTAAAACCAATAATTGCAGCGCCGGCTACCATAGCCATTGCATTATTTTTGATGAAAGATATTGCTTTCATACCGAGGCCTTTTTTATAGTAGCAAAAAAAGTTTACCTCCACAAAAAACTCTATGTTAATTTATTTTGACCGACACTTTGCTTTAACGAGGTGCATCAGTCTGTCCTATGCCTCGGGATCTGTTTTTACGGGCTGTGCCTTCACGTATCATAATTTATAGCTCTACCGGCCCGGCCGGGAAGAGAGCAAACCGCATTTTGTATTTCTTGACGCGCAGCAGTATAACAGCATAGATCGGTACGTTAATCAATAAGCGCCTGGTATAGAATAAAATGACCTGTTTTTTAGATCGCTTACACCCAGCCATGGGGGTAGTTGGGCCAGTCAAGTACCACCCCAATATGGACAGCAGCAATAACAGCAGGTTGACAACAAGGTGTCCGCCCCAGGATAGCCCGCTCAGTACAGAAGCACAGCCGCAGGGCTTTTGAGCGTATAAACCGGCGACGCCAAGAACGATGTAGACAGTAAAAACCGTTAATAGCAATGCAGACAGCGCGAAAGGATCAAAAAATAGATGTTTTTTCTTTCTGAAAGAGTGGATAGAAAACAGTAGCACTATAGCCAGCTCCATCAATGGTAGAAGCCAAAACAAAATCCCTGCCCACCAGTCTGGAAATGGTTGTTTTATCAGTGCCTGATGGAAGCCCGGCAGATCCCATAGCTTATCAAGCGCAACCCATGCCCAAAAGAGGATCATAAAGGCGCGGATACTGGTAGCGGTGATATGTGAAGCTCTTGTTTTCATTTTTTAAACAGTATAATTTCAGGTCGTATATTGAATGCAACTATTTATAAATCAGATATTTAAATTTGTTTATTCGGTTTTGTGTTTGTATCTTAGTGTTACCAAAATCAATTATTTCATTCCTGTTTATATATAGCTACCATAAGGATGCAATATGTACCCACTATAAATGGTTTTATTTTATAACTGTCTGTTTGTGAGTATTTTATTTTTGTTGTCGAGCTGTATGAAGCCTTTGTTGTACTTAAATGATGAGATATGGGAGAAGATCCTTTTGAAATTTTAGTAAATGAGCCTGACCGTGGTTTGAGGCTTATCATGGCTAAACATGGTAGTCAGCTAAAACAGCGAATTAAAATTTTTATTCGCAATGATGATGAACTCGTCAAGGACGTGATTTCAGAAACCTTGATGACCTTGTTTGTGGAAAGGGAAAAGATTGCTGTACGTAAAGATCCTTTCGTATGGATGATGGTCATCGCAAAAAATATTGCACTCAAAATGCTTCGGCAGGAAAGGACCGATCGAAAAATACCTATAGATGAACTGCGGAATGAACCGAATAGTGAAGATAGTGACGCTGAACTACATTATCGGGAAATGCTGGAGATAGTCTTATCAAAAGCAGAACAGCTTAGTCCCATGGAAAAGAAAATATTGATTGATGCCAAAGTGCATGGCCTACACAATAAGGAGTTGGAGATCCGGCATGATCTACGTCCACAGCGGGTTCGAAATCTATTGAGTAGGGCACTCGCCAAAATCCGACGGCTCCTGAGAAGATAATTATACGGGGTATAATTGAATATAAATTATAATTTAAGAAAAGATAAGTTATGCTTATCTAATAGTGAGTTCTAGTATTAATTGAACATAGATTAGAATTGAAGAAAATGGAACGCGATACTACAAAAATTCGAGAGCTGATCGAAAAACAGCTGCTGGAAATAATAACAGAAAAAGAAGAGGTAGAATTGGCGGAGAGAAAGGTACATTATTCGGAGGACGAATATGACTGTATGCTCATCGAAGTACTAGGGCAGCTTGAAAGTCGGTTGCCTAAAGATTCGTTGGGAGATTGGACACCTGATTATGAGGAAATAAAAAGAAGAGGAGAAGACATCAGGCGACAAAGGAAAAGAAAACAATACAGTATGCTAGGCTATGCGGCGGCATTGGTGCTGTTTATGGGAGCTGCGGTTCTGTACTTATTTTCTTCAAGGCAAAAAAAGGATGTGATGTTACATTTGGATAGTAAATGTCTCAACGTGGGCGATAATGAAGAAATCCCGCTCGCAGAGTCCTCTTGTCTAGTCCTATCTGCTGACTCTTCTTGGATCAGGGTAGAACAGGATACATTCGGTGAAATAATGCAGCTTGGAAATGTGGTGATCAACCGTACTACAGAAGGCCTGCTACGTGTCCAAAGAAAATACGGAGCCAATGATGTAGCCGATGGACGGACAAGTCTGGATATTTATACGGGTCCGCGGCAGCAATGTGTAGTCGAGCTGGAAGATGGGACACAGATACGCTTAAATGCACAGTCCAGATTGAGCTATCCGATCGTAAAACGAGACTCGACTATAGTGTACATACATGGGGAGGCCTATGTGAATGCTAAAAGCCGGAGCAAAAATGCTCCTTTGATTATAGGTACGGAAAAAGGTGAATTAATTGCCCGTCACGCTGACTTTTTAGTTAGATCCGATACAAGCATGATGAAGACAATTTTAAATGATGGGACGTTGCAGGTCTACGCTTACCACCTGAAAAAAGGGCGGTCAATAATCTGTCCTGGAGACTTTGTTTTTGTTGGAGCTAAAAATGTAGGCAAAAATCAGCATGTGCAAGATACCATGGACTATGTGGCAAATCTGGATTTTGAAGATGCCCGGATGTGGACCCGAAAAATTCGTATCTATAAAGATATACCCTTGTATGTCTTCGTTGATGAAATGAGCCGCTGGGAAGGATTTGTAATAAAAAAATGGGATTGTATTCCGAAGAACAAACATATTTCGGTATCCATTTGCTATCAGAGTGGTAGGGAAGACGTATATGCTGCGATTCGCCAAGCAGGGATACTGCTTCATGAAAAGGAAGGAATGATAAGCTTCTGCCCAGAAGACAAACATGAACGGGTAGCCATGAGGCAATTAAATGGAGGCAATAGGAAAATAAAATAAGAAAGGAACACGTAGCATGAGCAGCAAAAAGCAATTTATGGATGAAGTATTTAGATCTGTCGAAATCAATAGCTTGATCGAACGTCGAAAATGCCGTGCTACCGGTAAAGTGCGTTTTAATAGCAAGGGCGAAGCAGGTTTCTTTATACAGTGGTTAAAATGGCGCTATAAGAAGTGGCTACGGGGAAAAAATCGAAGGAAGCACCGATATGGTAGTGGGGAAGGAAAGCCAAAGCAACGCTATGCGTATGGTTGCATCCACTGTGGTGGCTTTCATATTACGAAAGAGCATCCACATGAGTACAGTCGAAAAAAAGAAAAATATGAACAGAAATATCCAGAATAATTGATGATCACTGGTTTTTTCATTTTTATTTTTCTAACATAGATTATTTTGTACATTTGTATCGAATAAAATCGAAATTGAAATGGCAGAAACTGTACAACCAAGAGGTCCAAAGACAACTGATAATAATGCGAATCAAACTCATTACTACAAAACATTGGTAGTAGCGATCGCTTTAGGTTTAATAGGTACATTTATCCGTTTTGTACCGGATGTATGTACGACAATGGGCCAACAAACTTTTTTGTTTTCCGCAATAGCTAACATCTCCATGATTGTAGGTGCACTTATCGCATTCAAAACCGTTTTCGGAATTTTGGGATTTGGAAAAAACCGTGACTAATTAACAGTCAACTAAGATATTTGAAAGCTGCAGTATACTGCAGCTTTTTTTATGGGATAAAATCTGGAATCTCAGTCTCTACTAGATACAAAAAAAGCCTCACAATTTGCAGTGAGGCCCTTTTTGTAGATTATCTTAGACTATGCGAAGAGTGACCAAGTAGACCAAGGAATACGAGCAAGCATCAAGATCAAACCGATAATGTAGAAAATAATAACTGTTTGATTTGCTTTTTTGGCATTTTCAATCTTTTTAGCTTTCGAGTAACCAATTGTGATCAATACAATAGCAATGATCATGGTCAAAGGGTGTTCGATGATTTTAAAACGTAATGCCGGATCTTTCATTACGGTACCAGATATCATCGATGGATACTTCAAATAAAAGAATAAAATCAATCCCACCAATAATTGAATATGCGATGCGATAAAACCCAATAAAGCAATTTTACGGTTGTACGGTTTGTTGCCAAGGTAGTTTGATAGGGTGATCACGATCGATATCACCAGGGCTAGCAATAATACAATTGCTATAGTCGAGTGTAAGTGTAACATAAAAGCTCTCTTTATTTATTTCCTAAGTTAGCAAAGATAAAAATATAATGAATGTATTTATCAAAAATCATTGTTCCAACAGAAATACCTCCGCGATTGGATTGAATAGGTACATACGTTTGCTGCTCAATTCCATGCACTTATAGCGTTTTCTTATCTTCTCAATACGTTGAAATGAACGCCCGTTTTTGAGTTTAAAGAAATGACCATCCTCCAGGGATTCTACCGTAAGGGCACTGGTTTTGACGGTATCATATGATTTTAAGGTGCGAAATAGGTGGAGGTCGGTGCAGCTGGAAGCCGCAGGATTTTCCATATAGCGATGAATGGCGCTACTGATATCAGCCGGGAAGATATTCAATTTTAGAAAAGGATCCATAAGCTCTTTAAAGTTGCTCTTCCATTCCGAACCATGTGGTTTGACACGATGCTGATGTTTATTCCAAGTTTGTAAATGTGCGAATTCATGGATAGTCGTAATCAAAAACGAATATGAATTTAAATCATGGTTGACCGAGATGCGATGTGGACTTCCTTTAAAAGGTGCACGGTAATCTCCTAGCTTCGTACTTCTTGAACGAGAGATTTTAAATAGGCAGCGGGTGTGGTTAATCCAGTTGGATATAATCGGTGCTGCTTCTTCGGGCATGTATTTTTTTAGGGTAGCACTATAATCTTGCATGCCATAAAAATAGGAATTAATTTATGTCAATGGAGCTGAAAGAGAACATTCTTTCGTCAAAAATAGAATGATATTACTAAAAATAATAGTTTAATTTGTCGTTTTTGTTTGGATAATTGATATTATTTTTAGTATTTAGTATCTGTAAATATCAAAAACGAAAAAGTCAGTCAAGAAGATTTCTATTTTTTTAAGGCAAAACGTATTGAAATCGCCTGATTTTTAGGTAAATTACCTTCAGAAAGTTCATAAAATATGGGATCCGATTGAGGAACGGTTTTTCCTCCAAATTGTAAAAATAGACCTGCAAGAATATGCTAGATACCTTACATATTAGAAATTATGCGCTCATCAACGAATTGGAAATCCAGTTTGACAAAGGTTTAAATATGATTACCGGCGAGACCGGTGCAGGTAAATCTATTATTATGGGTGCGTTGTCACTGATTTTGGGAAATAGGGCGGAGGGAAAGCATTTTTTCGATCCGTCCAAAAAATGCGTGATTGAAGGGGAGTTTAACATAGGTTCCTATCAATTGCTTAGCTTTTTTGAGGAAAATGATCTCGAATATGCAGACCATACCATTATTCGAAGAGAAATCTCTCCTGATGGTAAATCCCGTGCATTTATTAATGATTCGCCAGTCACGCTAACTATACTCAAAGCTTTAGGAGAACAGTTGATTGATGTACATTCTCAACATGCAACATTACAGATTAATACAGAAGATTTTCAGTTCCTTGTAGTCGATAGTGTTGCAGGTTCATTTGGCCTCAAGCAAAATTATCGAGCGAGCTTTTTCGCTTACAAGAAGGCGAAAAAAGAACTCGAAGAGTTTAAGGAAATGGTCAAGAAAGCCGCTATTGAGCAGGACTATTTTCAGTTTCAGTTTGATGAACTTGATGCAGCCCGATTGGTAGAAGACGAGCAGGTACAGCTTGAAATACAGCAACGGCAGCTGGAAAACGCAGAGGACATCAAGCGTGGGCTGGTAGGGGCATCACATCTTTTGGAAAACGATGATACAGCAGTTTTAAGCCGATTGAAAGAGGCGATGACCCAAGTGGAAGGAATTGCTTCATTTTTGCCTGAGGCAGCAGATTTGGCTGCGCGATTAAAGAGTACATGGATTGAGCTGAAAGACGTTGCCGCGGAGCTGAGCTCCCTTGAGGAAGATACGCAAATAGACGAGGGTACTCTGCTGGATATCAATGAACGCCTAAGCCTATTGTATTCCTTACAGAAAAAACACCATGTGGACTCCGTCGAAGAGTTGATTCAATTGCGTGACGATCTTGAATCCAAGCTGTTTGCCATAAATTCTTCGGATGAGCAATTGGAACGACTGGAGAAAGAGGTTGTAGCTAAACTAGCCACTGCCCGGAAAAATGCAGAAGAACTTTCGGTAGCAAGAAAAAAGGTGTTAGCGTTGATTGCAAAGGATGTGCAGGCTACCTTGACAAATGTAGGGATGCCCAATGCTCTGCTGCAAATTAGTCTTGAACCATTAAAGGACGGAGATATGCGGGAATCAGGGATTGATGCAATTCAGTTTTTGTTCTCTGCCAATAAAGGACAGGCTTTGCAATCCATTCATCGGGTTGCCTCTGGCGGAGAGCTCTCCAGGGTGATGTTGGCGATTAAGTCATTGGTTGCTAAGACCTCTGCATTGCCGACCATTATTTTTGATGAAATAGATACCGGGATCTCTGGTGAGGTCGCGTTGCGTGTCGGGGAGGTGATGGAAAAGTTAGCGGAGAACATGCAGGTCATCGCTATTTCTCATTTGCCCCAGATTGCAGCGAAGGGAGCAGCGCATTATAAAGTGTACAAGGAAGATAATGCCAATCGGACAATCTCTAACATTGTTCGATTAGATCAGGAAGGGAGAGTGAGGGAAATTGCTCAGATGCTCAGTGGGACCAATCCAACGGATGCAGCACTGGAGCATGCGGAATTATTGCTGAAAGGATAATATTTATTAGAATCGTAATTCATTAAGGTAAAAAGAATATACTTAATTTCTACACTGAAATATATTGTTTATTGGTTACAGGATTAAAGTTACTCAACCAAATAGCAAAACTGCGAGTAAAAAAAGAGACACCATCTCATAATTGATAGTGAAATGGTGTCTCCATGTAATCTTTGCCAGCTAAAATAATTTATCGACCAATATTACCCCAGTTTATTTGTTCGTAATTTGGTTTAGCAACCAGAGTTATATTCCAGTTGGAAATTTGATTATCATCTGAGGCAGTAAAATAAGATAAAGGGAAAGAAATAGAGCTTTTACCAGACATATTTATCACATTACTCCCAGTTGCAGTGCCATTTCCTTTCTTATAACTGTATTCAACATATAATGTGAAACCCGCAGGTGCTATTGTTTTACTATAACCACTATTATCCTCGTAGAGGTAAAACCTTACTTCTGGGGCAGTGATAGCTTTACCATCATAAGGATACCTATCCCCTTTATTTACTAAGGGTTGCATATAAACATATATTAAATTACCAGAAATTGGTTGTACATCACTAGTAATGTTTTTAATAGGTTCTTTTTTTACGGCAAGCTTTTTATTGGATGAAAATCCGCAGACCGGATTCCCTATTAAACCTATAACTATAAATAAAATAGAATAAATTGAATATGTTTTCATGATTGAATTTATTTATGAATTAATTTCCACCGTTATCGGCGTCTGTCAATGTTACTTTTGCATACATATTTGGAGGTGGAGGAGGAGTTCCGTTAACAGGAGGAGTTCCAACATAAGATGCATAAATGATTACATAGCCAACTTCATAGTCCACAGTATAACTGTAGTTTCCGATATATTCAGCTGGAATATTTGTGTATGATGTTGCGTGTCCTTGGCTGGCATCATAGTTGAAGGTTATTGCTACTCCCACATGACCATAGTCAAAATACTTAGCATCCAATTCATCAAATTTTAATGTATGAACAAAATTAAATGAATTATTTTTGTCTCTTTCCCACCCACTCGAAGGAACTGGTGTCACATAGGTAACGCCAGGAAGATAGTTCGTAACATACTCTTTCTTACAAGAAGAAAATGAAACCAAGGCTGCGGTTCCAATTAATGCTGCTAATAAAAGTCTTTTCATATTGTTCGTGTTATTTGTGACAATTTTTTTTTATTATAGGACGATAAAATGATATGAAAGTTTAACGTCACCTTTCATTACAACAAAAAATGCACCATAAAGGTGCATTTTGTTGAAATTATTTTTGGATACAGCTTAGCTTTACTTCTCAGCTGTGTCTTTTGAAGACTTAGAGTCTGAGCTAGAAACCTCAATATCTTTTGTTTCAGGATTGATGCTAACGGTCAATACTGAACCGGTTTGTACATTTCCTTTAAGGATTTCTTCCGCAATTGGATCTTCCAAATACTTTTGTATTGCCCGTTTTAGTGGACGTGCACCAAAATTACTGTCATAACCTTTGTCTGCGATGAAATCTTTTGCCTCATCCGTTAAATTGATGGTATAACCCAAATCAGCGATACGTTTGAACAACGACCTTAATTCAATATCAATGATTTTAAAGATATTCTCTTTTGTCAATGAGTTGAACACAATGACATCATCGATACGGTTCAAAAATTCAGGAGCGAAAGCTCTTTTCAAAGCGGTTTCAATAACTCCACGTGAATGCGCATCAGATTGTTGTGATTTTGCTGCAGTGGTGAAACCAACACCCTGACCAAATTCCTTCAATTGGCGTGCCCCAATATTTGAAGTCATAATGATTATGGTATTTCTGAAATCTACTTTACGGCCCAAACTATCTGTCAATTGGCCTTCGTCCAACACCTGTAACATGAGATTAAATACATCCGGGTGAGCTTTCTCAATCTCATCCAATAAGACAACCGCATAAGGTTTACGACGTACTTTTTCAGTCAATTGACCACCTTCTTCATAACCAACATATCCTGGAGGCGCTCCAACAAGGCGAGATACCGCAAATTTCTCCATGTATTCGCTCATGTCAATTTGGATCAGTGCATCTTCTGTATCAAACATAAATCGAGCTAATTCTTTAGCCAACTCTGTTTTACCGACCCCAGTAGGACCTAAGAAGATAAATGACCCGATTGGTTTTTTAGGATCCTTCAAGCCCGCACGGGTACGTTGAATAGCTTTCACCAATTTACCGACAGCGTCATCTTGACCAATGATTCTTCCCTTCATCAACTCAGCCATATTCAACAGCTTTTGACTGTCTGTCTGACTAACACGTTGTACTGGAATACCTGTCATCATGGCCACTACTTCAGCAACATTTTCTTCTGAAACAGTATAGCGTTTAGACTTCGTCTCTTCTTCCCAAGCGATTTTTTCTTTCTCGAGCTCCTCGATCAATTTTTTCTCCGTATCACGCAATTTGGCAGCCTCTTCGTATTTTTGACTACGAACGACTTTGTTCTTTTCCAATTTGACCTCTTCAATTTTATTCTCAATGTCAATAATGGACTGCGGTACATGAATATTGTTTAAGTGCACGCGAGAGCCTGCCTCATCCAAAGCATCAATAGCCTTATCTGGTAAGAACCTGTCTGTAATGTAACGTGTTGTTAACGACACACAGGCTTCAATCGCTTCTGGAGTGTAGGTCACGTTGTGGTGATCCTCATATTTCTCTTTGATACGATTCAATATTTCAACTGTTTCGTCATGTGTAGCCGGTTCAATCGTTACACGTTGGAAACGACGGTCCAAAGCACCATCTTTTTCAATGTATTGACGATATTCGTCCAATGTTGTTGCACCAATACATTGGATTTCTCCTCTTGCCAAGGCTGGTTTGAACATATTGGAAGCATCTAACGATCCTGAAGCGCCACCTGCACCAACGATGGTGTGAATCTCATCGATAAATAAGATGACATCCGGTGATTTCTCCAGTTCATTCATAACCGCTTTCATACGTTCTTCAAATTGACCGCGATATTTCGTCCCGGCAACCAATGAAGCTAGATCCAATGTAACTACACGCTTATTGAAGAGTACACGCGATACCTTGCGTTGGACAATGCGAAGCGCAAGTCCCTCCGCAATAGCTGATTTACCAACTCCCGGTTCACCGATTAACAACGGATTGTTCTTCTTGCGTCGGGATAAAATTTGAGATACACGCTCAATCTCTTTTTCGCGACCCACAATAGGATCCAATTTACCCTCTTCGGCAGCTTTGGTCAAATCACGGCCAAAGTTGTCCAATACTGGAGTTTTGGATTTAATATCCGAAACTTTTTTAGGTTGGATATATTGATCATCCTCTGCAAAATCATCATCGCCGGTAGGAGAGCCCGGAGCTTCGTCCTTGATCGTCGTTCTATTTTGCTCAACTTCAGATTTGAAGATGTCGTAAGTCACATTGTATTGTTGTAAAATCTGAGAAGCAATATTATCTTCATCTCGTAAGATAGCCAATAATAGATGCTCCGTTCCGATGATGTCCGATTTGAATATTTTAGCTTCCAAATAAGTGATCTTCAAAACTTTTTCAGCCTGTTTTGTTAATGGCATATTGCCAATAGGAGCGCGTGAAACCGATGCCCCCTTCACTGCGTCCTCCACAGATTGACGTAGTGCTGTCGTGTCAATGCCTATGTTTTTAAGGATCTTTATCGCCATACCATCGCCTTCACGAATCAATCCGAGCAATAAATGCTCCGTTCCTATATAATCGTGACGCAATCTCAAAGCTTCCTCTCTACTGTACGATATGACATCCTTTACGCGCGGTGAAAATTTTGCTTCCATTGAATACCTTTCTGTTTTATATTAAGGATATATAAATGTAGTAAATTCTGCATTTCAAACCTTAAAATTATTTTAAATAATGTCATCAACAATTAAGCCATGACCGTTACACGTCCAAAATGTCAGTATAAAAGATTACATTTGTATGTTAATATAATAAGAGTTTTCGAATTTTTTTAAATTTTATGTCAGACGAGAAGATCATTTTTTCGATGGCGGGTGTCAACAAAATCTATCCGCCTCAAAAACAAGTGTTAAAAAATATCTATTTATCTTTTTTCTATGGCGCGAAGATCGGTGTGATCGGTTTAAACGGATCAGGTAAATCTTCCCTATTAAAAATTATCGCTGGATTGGATAAGTCCTACCAAGGCGAGGTGGTGTTCTCCCCAGGTTACTCTGTGGGTTATTTAGCACAAGAACCTCAATTGGATCTTGAAAAGACTGTTCTTGAAGTCGTTCAGGAAGGTGTCGCTGAAATTACAGCCATCTTACAGGAATACGAAGAAATCAACGAAAAATTTGGCTTGCCAGAGGTGTATGAAAATGCCGATGAGATGGACAAATTGTTGGCAAGACAAGGGGAACTTCAGGATATCATTGATGCCACTAACGCTTGGGAAATCGATTCGAAATTGGAAAGAGCAATGGATGCTTTACGTTGCCCCGAACCAGATGCGAAGATTGTCAATTTGTCAGGTGGCGAGCGCAGACGTGTAGCATTATGTCGCTTATTGTTGCAGGAACCTGATGTATTACTCCTGGATGAGCCGACCAACCACTTGGACGCCGAGTCGATTGATTGGTTAGAACAACATTTAAAACAATATAAAGGAACGGTCATTGCCGTTACCCACGACCGTTATTTCTTGGATAATGTAGCCGGATGGATTCTTGAATTGGATCGCGGTGAGGGTATTCCTTGGAAAGGAAATTATTCTTCTTGGTTAGATCAAAAAGCAAAACGCTTGGCACAGGAAGAAAAACAGGAAACCAAACGTCAAAAAACCTTGGAACGTGAGCTGGAATGGGTGCGTATGGCACCGAAAGCACGCCACGCCAAATCGAAAGCTCGTTTGCATAACTATGAAAAATTAGCTTCTGAGGAAACGAAAGAACGCGAAGAAAAATTGGAATTGTTTATTCCACCGGGACCACGTTTAGGTAATTCGGTCATTGAGGCAACTAATATTTCCAAAGCGTATGGCGATCGTATCTTGTTTGAAAATTTGAGTTTCATGTTGCCGCCTGCGGGTATCGTAGGGATTATTGGACCCAACGGTGCGGGTAAAACAACCTTATTCCGTCTGATTACAGGTCAGGAAACACCTGACACGGGGTCGTTCAAGGTCGGAGAAACAGTAAAATTGGGTTACGTAGACCAAATGCACCATGACCTCGATCCTGAAAAATCGGTTTGGGAAAATATTACGGGTGGCAGCGACAATATGATGCTGGGTAACCGCTCGGTAAACTCAAGAGCTTACGTTTCCAAATTTAATTTTAACGGTGCTGATCAACAAAAGAAAGTAGGTGTACTTTCCGGTGGAGAACGTAACCGTGTTCACTTGGCTATTACACTCAAAGAAGGCTCAAATGTGCTCTTACTCGATGAGCCGACCAATGATATTGATATAAATACCTTACGGGCACTGGAAGAAGGCTTGGAGAATTTCGGTGGTTGTGCCGTTGTGATCTCCCACGATAGATGGTTCCTGGATCGTATCTGTACCCATATCCTTGCTTTTGAAGGGGATTCACAGGTTTATTTCTTTGAAGGTAACTACACTGAATATGAAGAAAACCGTAAAAAACGCGTTGGTGACGTAACACCGCACCGTATTAAATACAAGAAACTGGTAAAATAAGCAACGATCATGGACGGTGGAAGGCTTTTAGCTGCTATAATAGATCACGCTATTGATGGAATAATTACCATAGACAACAGGGGGAATGTGGAAAGCATTAACCCTGCTGCCTTGGAATTGTTCGGTTATCAGGCTGAAGAAGTGATCGGACACAATATCTCCATGTTAATGCCTGAACCTGATCGTGGTAATCACGATGGTTATCTGCATAATTACCAAACCACAGGCCACAAGAAAATTATCGGAATCGGCCGTGAAGTGATGGGCTTAAAGAAAAATGGAGAAACATTTCCATTCCGCTTGGCAGTCAGTGAGGTTTGGTTAAAAGATAAGAATATCTTTACCGGCTTTATTCACGATTTATCGCGTGAGAAAGCTGCCGAGGATATGCTCAAGCAACATTCAGCCGAACTTGAACATAAAGTAAGTGAGCGTACACGCGACCTGATCTCGCTGGTATCTGAACTTGAAAAAGCGAAAGCAGAAGTCTCAAAGTCTTTGGAAAAAGAAATTGAACTTAACCAGCTGAAATCACGGTTTGTGTCCATGGCCTCGCATGAGTTCCGGACACCTTTAAGCTCGGTTCAGCTTTCGGCTTCTCTGATTGAAAAGTATTCCGAACGACCGGATGATAAGGCTAATATCATTAAACACACCAATAAAATTAAAAGTGCAGTTCAATTGCTCACAAGTATCCTGAACGACTTTCTGTCACTTGAAAAATTAGAAGCGGGTATTGTTGTGATGAATAAGCAATACATCAATCTCGTTGAGCTGGCAGAAGAGATCACCGAAGAAATGCAATTGATCTGTAAGAAAAATCAGCATATTGTATACCAACATACCGGAGAAATTGGGCATTTCACCCTAGATCCAAATTTGTTGAAAAATGCTTTGGTCAACTTAATCTCCAACGCGATCAAATATTCCGGAGAAGATACCTTGATCGAATTCACAACCTGTATCGACGACGAAGGCTGCTTAATATCCGTGAAAGACAATGGTATTGGTATACCCGAGGAAGATCAGGTACATTTGTTTGAGCCTTTTTTTAGAGCACATAATACAGGTAATATCCCTGGTACAGGATTAGGTTTGAATATTGTAAAACGATACATCGAATTGATGGCGGGGCAGATGGAATTTGAATCGGAAGTACACAAAGGAACTTCATTCAGAGTAAGCTTTAAATAAAGGTGAACTTGCAGATTCGCATAACTGAATAAATAATTGCAGATGAGAAATAAAAAGACAATTCTAATTATTGAAGATAATATCGATATCCGAGAAGGGACTACCGAAATATTGGAGTTGACAGGAAGGTATGATGTCATTACAGCCGAAAATGGGCGCGTTGGCGTCGACCTGGCGACAAGACATATTCCTGATTTGATTCTCTGTGATATCATGATGCCTGAATTGGATGGTTACGGGGTCTTATTTATGTTGAGCAAAATTGAAAGTACAACCAAAATTCCGTTCATTTTTCTGACTGCCAAAGCGGAACGCGCAGATATGCGCAAAGCGATGGAAATGGGGGCGGATGATTATTTGACGAAACCTTTTGATGATGTCGAATTGATGAATGCAATAGATGTTCGCCTCAAAAGACATGAGCAGCTTGCAGCAGATATTCCTCAGGAAGAAGATTTGAGTTTGAGCGCCGAAGAGCAGGTATTGTTGCTAAAAGAGCTAATTGCCAATTCACGGGTGAAAACAGTGAAGAAAAAACAGTCTATTTATGAAAAAGATGATTCGCCAACGTACGTCTATTTTGTGAAATCTGGTCAGGTGCGCAGCTTTAAGTCCTATAAAGATGGACGTGAGCTGTCTACAGGTATTTTTATTGAAGGCAATTACTTTGGTTATGCTTCGATTTTGTTGAATGATAATTATGAAGACTACGCCGAAGCTGTTGAACAAAGTGAAATTGTGTTGATTCCAAAGGACAGTTTTTTGGAGCTGTTATGGAAAAAACCTGCAATAGCCAGTAAATTTATTAAGCTCCTTTCTGTCGACTTACGTGAAAAAGAAGAGCAATTGCTGGGTTTTGCCTATCATTCTGTCCGTAAGCGTGTCGCCAATGCCTTGATTAGCGTTGCTGAAAAAAGTGGAGTCAATATCAATGAGGCTGATGCATGCTCAATTGATGTGACACGAGACGGCCTAGCTTCAATTGCAGGTACAGCCAATGAAACTGTTTCCCGTATGCTCTCCGACTTTAAAGAAGAAAAACTGATTTCGAAAGAAAAAGGAAAAATATACATCAATTCTATCAAGAACCTGCGGGATGTGAAGCAGTAGTGATCAGCAGCGAAGATTTAAAAATCAACATAAAAAAAGGCGTGTTCAGTTTTTCTGAACACGCCTTTTTTCTGATAGTCTATGTTTACTGATTTGTGTCTTTTCATTAAAGTAACAATGCGAGCTCGCTTTGACGTTTTATTGAACTAGTTTGGTTTCACTGACCGTGTTGTACGCGATTACTGGCCAGATAATAGCTTTCGGTTGACTTTTACAGCTGTTGGTGTTAGCGAAATCATGCAAGTTTTTGTGAATTGTGATAAATATCATTTTAAGGTGTGGTGCTATATCATCTTTTTGCCCATATGCATGATTTACTTTTGTTCTTAGGATAAACCTTAATTGGTGATTGTAGAATCAGAATGAAAGTAGTAGTATATAATGTAAGGTCATTTGAAAAAGAGTTTTGGGCATTGGCAAATGCCAAACAACATGATTTGACTTTGATTTCAAATGGATTAAATGCGGAGACACAGAATTATGCGCGTGGAAAAGATGCGGTAGTTATTTCCGTGAGCGATATTTTGGACGAGAGCATGCTACTTAATTTAAAAGGGTTAGGGATCAATAAGATTATGACCCGCAGTAAGGATACTGCTCATATCGATCTGGTAAAGGCTGGAGATCTGAATATTCAGATTGCCAATGCACCATTTGAAGATCAGAGTCCAAAAGGACTGGCAGAGCAGACCGTCCGGAATCTCAACTTATGGGGATTAGAAAAATGTGTTGGTAAAGCCTGTTGTTGTCTAAACGACTGTGCTAAAAAAATAAAATAAAATGATTACATCGCAGGTTACAATGGAAGAATTGGTGCAAAAATATAATGTTGCCGCACCGCGCTATACAAGCTATCCTACTGTTCCCTTTTGGGATAATGAAGCATTTTCTCGGGCGGCTTGGACTAATCAAGTCTACCAAACTTTCCAGCAGTCGAAAGAAAAAGGTATCAGCTTATATATACACCTTCCTTTTTGTGAAAGCCTCTGTACGTATTGTGGCTGCAATACGCGCATTACAAAAAACCATCGCGTTGAAGAACCTTATATTGCCTCTCTTTTGAAAGAATGGGAAATGTATGTCGCTTTATTTAAGGGAGAAAGACCGTTATTGGCAGAAATACATTTGGGTGGTGGTACTCCGACCTTTTTCCATCCGGATAATTTGAAAGTACTGATTGAGGGGATCCTTAAACACGCAGACCTGGCTCCTGATCGTTCATTCTCTTTCGAAGCTCATCCTGCTAATACAACCGTCACACATTTAGAAACCTTATTTGACTTGGGATTTCGGCGCTTGAGCCTGGGAATACAGGATTTTGATCCACTTGTGCAGTTCGTGATCAATAGGCATCAAACTTTGGAGGAAGTGGAGGAGGTTATGCTGAATGCGCGGAAAATTGGATTTGAGTCGATCAACTTCGATTTGATCTATGGATTGCCTAAGCAAACATTGGCTACGGTGGAAGATACGATCCAAAAAGCGATGCTGCTCGGTCCAGACCGGATCTCTTTCTATAGCTATGCACACGTGCCTTGGATAAAACCCGGTCAACGGCATTATACTGAAGCAGATCTACCTCATGGCGCAGCCAAACTCGCCTTATATAACCTTGGGAAAAAAATGATTTTGGCCCATGGCTATGAAGATGTCGGTATGGATCATTTTGCGAAAAGAGAGGACGAGTTATTTGTGGCTTTTCAACAAGAAAGATTACATCGCAATTTTATGGGGTATGCCGATCGATTTAGTCCCTTGTTAATCGGTATCGGAGTCTCTTCGATCAGCGATGCCTGGGGGGCTTTTGCTCAAAATGTGAAGACCGTAGAAGAATACCATAAACTTATTGATGCAGGGGTATTGCCCGTTGTAAAAGGACATATACTCAACGAGGAGGATCTTCTTGTAAGGCGTTATATCCTCGATATGATGTGTAAAGGCAAAGTGCAGTTGCCGACAGGTGCGCCGCTGAATGAGCAGATTATCGACGAATTGTCTGAACTTGTTGCAGATGGTTTAGTCTCCATATCCGGCGATCTAATTCAATGTACTGCTATTGGACGCTCCTTTTTAAGAAATATCTGTATGGCCTTTGATCAGCGATTATTGCGTTCAAAAGCACAAAATCAATTATTTAGTCAGGCAATTTAGAACGAAGGTATGGCAGAGCTAAGGGATGAAATACAACTCGCAGAAAAATGTTTCCATTGCGGCGATAAAATTGAGGAAACGGGTTATCAGCTCGATCATCACGATTTTTGCTGTCTAGGCTGTCAGACCGTTTACCAAGTACTGAACGATAGTGGTATGCAGCAATATTATCGCTATAATCAGCACCCGGGTAAATCAAATAAATCCAAGCAAGAAGATTTTTCTTATCTGGATGAACCACAGATTGCCGATAAATTAGTGGATTATAAAGATGATAAGATGACCATCATCACCTTTTATATTCCGGCTATTCACTGTAGCTCTTGTATCTGGTTGCTGGAAAATTTATATAAACTCAATCCCAATGTACTGCAGTCGCGCGTGGACTTTATGAAGAAACAGGCGAGCATTACATTCAATCACAATGAGCTGCCATTGAAAGACCTGGTTTATCTTTTGGTCCATATCGGTTATGACCCTAAAATCACTTTGCAGGATGTTGTAAAGGAAGGGAATAGAAATAATCTGAATCCTTTGGTCGCAAAAATTGCTGTTGCCGGTTTCTGTTTTGGAAATTCTATGTTATTCAGTTTCCCTGATTATTTTGGAATGGGGAGTTTTGAAAAGGAATATGCCAATTTCTTTGGTTATATAAACCTTGCCTTTGGTCTCCCTGTTTTATTGTATTGTGCGTCGGATTATTTCAAATCGGCTTATTGGAGTCTGAAACAAAAGCGGTTGAATCTGGATGTGCCATTAGCCCTGGGAATCCTCGTGTTATTTTTGCGTTCCGCGTTTGAGGTGATCACACAGACAGGAGCTGGTTTTACGGATACACTCTGTAGTCTTGTATTTTTTATATTGATCGGAAAATGGGTACAACAACGTACCTATTATCACATCTCATTTGAACGGGATTACCGGAGTTATTTTCCGGTGGCTGTAACAGTATTGACCGAATCGGGGGATAAACCTGTACAATTAGCTGACGTTCATATAGGTGACCGTATCTTGGTTCGGAACAATGAAATTATACCGGCCGATGCTATGCTTTTAAAAGGTGATGCTGCGATAGATTTTAGCTTTGTAACGGGTGAATCAAGTCCGGTCAGTAAGACCTTAGGCGAAATTATCTATGCCGGCGGACGCCAGACGGGGGAAGCGATAGAACTTGAAGTGGTCAAACCGATTTCACAGTCCTATTTGACCAAATTATGGAATAATGAGAATTATAAAGATTATGACAAACATTTTCAGACTTTTGTCAACTTTATAAGTAAATATTTTACTGTTGTTTTATTGGCTATTGCACTATTGGCTGCCTTATTTTGGGCCGTTGATGGAAGTGCAAGCCGGGCTTGGGGAGCTTTTACGGCGGTATTAATTATTGCATGTCCATGTGCGTTGGCGTTAAGCTCTCCATTTACCCTTTCTGCAGCGCTAAGTATTTTTGATCGAAATAAGTTCTATGTGAAAAATACGGCTGCTATTGAGCAGATGGCGAGGATTGATACCCTGGTGTTCGATAAAACTGGCACAATATCGTCGCCTAAAGCAACCTCAATTTATTTTGAAGGTAGCCTTTCGGCAGTTGACAAAAAACTACTGAATGCGGTATGTAGAAACTCTAGCCATCCGTTGAGCCGTGAAATCGTCAAGTGGCTGAATGTCTCTTCTGCTATTTCGATACAGGATTTTAAGGAATTTCCGGGAAAGGGGATGCAGGCTAATGTAAGTGGCAAGGAAATTAAAATCGGTAGTGCTAACTTTTTGAATATCGGTAATATTAAAACAGATGGTTCTGTGGTTTTTATTCGTATAGGTGAGGAGTTAAAAGGATATTTTACCATGGAGCAATCCTGGCGGGATGGCCTTTCGGCTTTGATTGAAGATTTTAAAGTCGAATACGACCTTCATTTAATCTCAGGGGATAACGATAGACGTCTGGATGCACTCCAGTTAATTTTTCCCTCGAATGCAAGTTTGCTTTTTAATCAATCACCAATGGAAAAACTGGAAACCATTCAAAATTTTCAGGTAGCAGGAAAGCATGTCTGCATGATTGGTGATGGTCTTAATGATGCGGGGGCATTGCGTAAAGCAGATCTGGGCATCGCCGTGAGTGATGATATCAATAACTTCTCTCCCGGCTGCGATGCGATACTGGATGGGGAGTCATTTTCAAAAATGCCGGATTTCTTTGCTTTTAGCAAAGATGCGGTGAAAGTAATACACATGAGCTTTGGTATCTCTCTTTTATATAATGTAATTGGATTGAGCTTTGCCGTGCAAGGTATTATGTCGCCGTTATTTGCCGCGATTCTAATGCCAATAAGTACGGTAACGATCATCTCTTTTACAAGTCTCATGACGAGGTGGTATGCCAAACGTCGTAAACTCTAGTTGTTATGGAAATAATGTATATTTTGATCGGTTGTAGTGTTTTGTTGGCTTTGGTTTTTCTATGTGCTTTTTTCTGGGCAAATAAAACCGGTCAACATAATGATACCTATACACCTTCTATACGGATTCTGTTTGATGATGAAACGACAGAAGGGGAAGATAAAGAAGGTGACGTAACTAAAACGTTATCGTAATTAAATCAATTACTTTTTTTTGTAATTAAGGTTATTATCAATAAAATTGGGGGTAAATACCAATTTGAAATAAAAATACATGCATAATAATCCATTTTCATTAAAAGATAAGGTAGTTGTAATTACGGGAGGTACAGGGATTTTAGGCGAAGCATTTGTTGAGGCTTTGGCCGAGGCAGAAGCCAAAGTCGCAGTACTTGGACGTAATGGACAAATCGGAGCGGAGCGTGTTCAGCAGGTAGAGTCTGTTGGTGGCGAAGCTATATTTGTTGAAGTTGACATCATGAACGAACAGGATGTCACTCGGGCGAAAGATGAAGTTTTGCAAAAGTGGGGTAGGATAGACGCTTTAGTAAACGCCGTTGGAGGCAACATTCCAGGTGCAACAATTGGTGCCGATCAAGATTTATTTGCGAGCAATATTCAGGATACCATTAAAGCAATAGAGCTTAATTTGTATGGTACAATGATTCCTACGCATATTATTGGTCGTGTGATTGCTGAAAGCGGAAAAGGCGTCATCATCAATATATCTTCTCTTACAGCCAGTCGTCCTTTTACACGTGTTTTGGGCTATACTGTTGCAAAACACGGTATCGATGGGTATACAAAATGGATGGCCACCGAGCTCGCTCAGCGTTATGGCGATCAAGTTCGTGTCAATGCAATCGCTCCCGGCGTATTCTTAACCAAGCAGAACAAAAACTTATTGATCAATCCAGACGGTACGTATAGCGACCGTACCAAACGTATTCTTAACGGAACTCCCTATAACCGTTTGGGCGACCCGCGTGAGTTAAAAGGAACTTTAATCTATCTATTGAGTGATGCATCGGCCTTTGTGACAGGGGAGACGGTTTTTGTCGATGGTGGTTTTAATGCATGGTGTGGCGTTTAATTAAACTTTAAGATGAGAAAATTAGAACAAACCTGGCGTTGGTATGGCCCCAATGACCCGGTATCTTTACAAGATATCAAACAGGCTGGAGCTACTGGTATTGTTACGGCATTACATCATATTCTACACGGTGAGGTATGGCCACTTGCCGATATTCAAGAAAGAAAACGCATTATAGAAGATGCTGGTCTTACCTGGTCTGTTGTGGAAAGTGTGACAGTACACGAGGAGATTAAGACAAAAGGTGCTAGGGTCGATGAATACCTCCAGAAATATAATGAGACTTTAACCAATCTCGCACAATGCGGCATCAAAACAATTTGTTATAATTTTATGCCGGTGCTGGACTGGACACGTACACAATTGGATTTAACCATGGCGGATGGTTCAAAAGCATTGTATTTTGACTGGATTGATCTGGCACTTTTTGATATTTTTATATTGAAACGTGATGAAGCACAGACAGCGTATCCAGAGGATGTTGTTAAACGGGCGACTTTACGATTTGATGAAATTTCCGAACAGCAAAAAGAAGAATTGGCAAATGTTGTCTTAATGGGGATCCCCGGAGAGAAGAATGTGGAATTGGAAGCGTTAAAAGCGAGCATTGATACCTATAAACATATTGGGAAAGATGGTTTACGCGGTAATTTGGTTTATTTCCTTCAGGGAATTGCGGCAACTTGTGAGGATAACGGTATATGTATGACTATTCATCCCGATGATCCACCGTATCCTATTTTAGGTTTGCCCCGCATCGCCAGTAATGGTGCGGATTTCGATTATTTTTTAAATGCGGTTCCACAACGATTTAATGGTGTCTGCTTTTGTACAGGATCCTTGGGGGCCAGTCAGACAAACGATCTGCCGGCTATCTTAGAAAATATTAAAGGGCGGGTAAACTTTGTTCACTTACGGAATGTGAGGAAAGATGCGATCGGAAGCTTTTATGAGGCAGACCATTTGGATGGGGATGTCAATATGTATAAAATCATGAAAATCCTGGTTGCTGAAAATCAATTGAGATCTACAGCGATCCCATTCAGACCAGATCACGGCCATCAGATGCTGGATGATCTGAATAAAGTAACAAATCCAGGGTATTCTGCCATTGGAAGATTGAGAGGGCTTGCGGAATTACGGGGCCTAGAGTATGGTATTGTTGGTGAATGATACCAATCATTCAAGCGAAGATTAGAGATTATGACCTGTAATAGTGGTCTAGCATAAAGACAGTCGGGAAATAAGAGCGCTAACGTCTTATTTCCCGACTGTTTTGTTTTAAGTATGTCGGCGAGACTATAATCAAAAGAATTATAAGGAAGATTTGCGAATGATGAGCTGTGTTGGAAGCTCAATCGTTTCAAATTCATGTATTGGTCTTGTTTGGTTAATGGTGGCGATTAATTTATTTGTTGCTAATTCTCCAATTTCTGTTGCAGGCTGTACAACGGTGGATAGCGCTGGATTTAACGAAGCAGCAATTTGTGTGTTTGAAAAACCGATAACGGCAACTTCGGAAGGAACCTGAATCTGAAGCTCAGCCAAAATACCCAATGTTCGGGTTGTAATAATATCTGTTGCTCCAAAAATTGCATCTATATTTTTATGCTCAAGATATTCTTTGCGCAAAATCTCCCCAATTGTTTCGTCTATATCGGTGGTATTATTAAAACTACATTCGATATAATGTCTAGTATCAAAAGGAATCCCCGCATCTGATAAAGCAGATTTAAAGCCATTTAATCGTTCGGCTGCCACACCTAAGTTCTTTCCGGTGATATGCAAAATATTCTTTTTACCTTTTTCGATGAGATGCTTTGTGGCATTATATGAACCCTGGAAATTATTGACACCAACCTTGAATGTGTCGAGCTGGTGATTGATACGATCAAAAATAACGACGGGGATCTGCGATTTTATCAATGCTTTTAGCTCTTCAATATTTGAATCGGAAGAAACCGGAGATATCATTAAGCCATCAATACCGCGCATGCGTAAGACGTCAATACAATTTTTTTCGATCCGTTCGTCTTCCCGGCTTTGCATGAAAATAACGTCATAGACCGTCTGTTGAGAGGCTATTTGAATTCCATCGAGGATTTGTGAAACGAATGTATTGCTAATGTTGGATACAATAACCCCTATTGTATTGGATTTTCCTATTTTTAAGCTCCGTGCCAACTTATTTGGGTGGAAATTATGCTTTTTGGCATATTCCTGAACCATCTTTTTAGTCGCTTCACTTATTTCGTAGCTGTCTGATAATGCTTTGGAAACCGTCGAAACAGAAATATTGAGTGCCAACGCTATATCTTTCAGGGTAGTTCTGCTCATCGCTCTGGTGGTTATTTTAAGAAGATAAATCTACATAAAAAAATGTATAAATGCGTTTTTATCTTCATAATTAGCCATTATCTATGGTCGGTTGGGATTTAGTCAATGGATTTGATTGGCAGGATTTCCTTTTTCTAATCCCTCTTCAAAATTAAAAAGAAGTTCAACATACTCGAAGCTAACCAAGGGCTTTTTGGCCCATGTAACCTATGCGAGTCCGAGTGTTTGGTGTTTTTTGGGCTATTTTTCGGTATTTCTAGGTAAGATGTCGCGCTGCGGTTCGTTTCGTTTTCGATCTTGAACCAGTCCAAAATCTATCCTGAATGGGCCTAGCGAGGGTTTAGCTAGGGCTTAGTTTCGCTCTGCGGGCAGGGTGCGGCTACCTTGAAAGTAACCTGAATCCATGCCAGACTCGGACTCAACACGGACAGAACACGGTTGCAGGGCAAACCTGCCCCGAGCATGGCACGAAGCAGGTGGAGAGGGGTGCCGAAGGTTCCCGCAAGGCCTGCGTAGCAGCCGGAGCCCAGTCCACGGGGCGGAACACTAGTTAGCCCTAAATGAGCCATGCTTCCCCAGTAAATAAAGAAAAGTTGAGGGTTTCTTATTCCTTAGGTTAGCTTTTGTTTATATTTAGCTTAGCAATAAGTTAGATTTTGTTTAGCTCTAACCTATACTATACCTAAACAAAACCTAACTAAAACCTAAACTAAACCTAAGTAAACAGGTAGGAAAGTATAGCTGCAAAAGAAGGTATTCCGGAGCGCTGAGTTCTGCGATCTTTTACGCTTGTTCCCGTCCATCTGCTGCGCCTGTGCGCACCGTCTTCAATTGGGCATTGAGGCGAGCGGGCTACCATAGTGATCCCGAGCTTAAGCAGATCGAGCAATACAATGTCCATCCATGTTTCCGCTGCGGAGCCTGTACCGAAGCCCGGTTCCGCGGATGTCCGTG